>JBKOWN010000194.1:0-16635 GCA_046724435.1 Actinomycetota bacterium | reverse complement strand
ATCAAGGCGGGGGACCTGCCGGCGGTGCGCGTCGGGCGCTCGTTCCGGGTGCGCGACGTCGACGTCGACGCCTATCTGGAGTCGCGGTACACGCAGGCCGGATAGGCGCGACTGGGACAGGGTGACCCTCGCCCGGCGGTTCGTCTCGTTCCTGTCCGACTACGGCCACTCCGACGAGTTCGTCGGGGTGTGCAAGTCGGTCATGCTGAGCCTCGCCCCGGACCTCCAGATCATCGACATCACCCACGACCTGCCGGCCCACGACGTCCGCGCCGGCGCCCTGACCCTGGTCCGGGCGGCGCAGTACCTCCCGGACGGCGGCATCGTCCTCGCGGTGGTCGACCCCGGCGTCGGGACCGACCGCAGATTGGTGGCGGTCGAGGTCGAGCACGGAATCCTCCTCGGCCCCGACAACGGCCTGCTGGCTCCGGCCGTCGCGATCCTGGGCGGCGCGCAGCGGGTTGTCTCGCTCACCAGCACGGAGCATCAGCTCCCCGCGCCCGGCCCGACGTTCGCGGGACGCGACGTCCTCGCTCCCGCCGCCGCTCACCTCGCCGCCGGCGTCGACACGTCGGAGTTGGGCGAGGAGGTCGACGCGGCCGGGCTCGTCCCCGGGCTCGTGTCCTTGCCCCGTCACGACGAGGGCGGCGCGATCCACGGCGAAGTGTGGTGGATCGATCGGTTCGGCAACTGCCAGCTCAACATCGATCCCGACGAGCTGCGCGCGCACGGCGCCGAGCCCGGAGGTCCGCTCGAGGCGCGGTTCGGCGAACAGACGCGCGCGGTGCGGTGGGTGCAGACGTACGCCGACGCCAAGCCGTCCGAGCTCGTCCTCCTCGTCGATTCGTACGGATTGGCGTCGCTCGCCCTCGACCGCGGCTCGGCCGCCGCCGAATGCAGACTCGAACCGGCGTCCGCGGTGACGCTCGTGCCACCCGGCACGACGGTGACCAACCGCGATCAGGAGCCGTCGTAGCGATGCGGCCGGGCACGACGATCGCGATCGCCGTCCTGCTCTTCATCATCCTCGCGGCGGCGTTCGCCCAGTTCGTCCTCCGACTCGGCCCGTGACTTCGGGCGGCTCGGCCGCGGTTGCATCCTTCGTGTGACGGATCTCGGGGCTCCTGGGTGATCATTGCTGGCGTGTGCGTCGAGTCACTGTGCGTGGTACACAATCACTCGAGGCGCGAAGCGGCCGGTCAGTGCTTCGCGCGATTCGGGGTTCCGGTCGGTGGGTGTGGGGGCCGCGGGCGCCGCGCCGTCATGGGGCGGCGCTCGTGGAAAAGCCTCCCAGCCCGCCCCAAGCACCACACCCACGGCCGGGGCCCCTGATTACCTCTTGGCGCCGTCGCAAGCTCCGGCTCGGCCCCGACGATGGCAGAGCCGCCGTCGCCGTGTTCCTGGCGCCGTCGCCGCCTTCCTCTTCTCCTGCGAGCGCGTGCCGGGGGCGCGGCGGTACCTTCCGGCTGTGCGTGTCCCAGAGCGTGAGGCCGACGTGCTGGCCGACGCCGACGTGGTCGTGGCCGGGGGTGGACCGGCCGGTCTCGGCGCGGCGATCGCGGCCGCCCGCGCCGGCGCTCGTGTCGTCCTCTGCGAGCGGTACGGCTTTCTCGGTGGGAACCTCACTGTGGCGAAGGTCGGGACGATCTGCGGGCTGTACGTGGGTGGCGGCGACACGAGCGAGTTCGACTTCGTCGTCGGCGGGATCGCCCGCGAGCTCGCCGAGGCTCTCGCCCGGGACGGCGCCGGTGTCGGGCCGGTGCCGTTCAAGGAGACCGCCGTCTTCCTGTACGTGCCGTGGGCGGTCAAGCGTCTCGCCGATCATCTGGTCACGGAGGAGGAGACGCTCGAAGTGCTGCTGCACGCGCTGGTCGCCGACGTCGTCGTCGACGACGGCGCGTTGCGCGCTCTGGTGCTGGCTACCAAGCGCGGTCCGCGCGCGGTCACGGGGAAAGTCTTCGTCGACTGCACCGGCGACGCCGACGTCTCCACTTTCGCCGGCGTCCCCACCGAGCTCGGCCCGCCCGGCGCGCGCCAGTACGGGTCGATGCAGTTCGTCATGCAGCACGTCGACGCGCCCGCCGCGATGGCAGCGGTGCCCAGTCTCGGCGACCTTATCGACGAGCACGGCGCGCACTTGTCGCGCGACGGGGGTGCCATCATCCCGACGTTCCGTCCCGGTGAGTTCGTCGGAGCGATGACACGCGTACGCAACCGCGACGGCACGCCCGTCGACGTGACCGACGTGCGCCAAGCGACCTGGGGTGAGCTCGAAGGGCGCCGGCTGGCCGAGGAAGCCGCGGCGTTCCTCCGGGGGCGCGTTCCCGGCTTCGCCGACGCGTTCCTCGACGACACGGCGACCGCCCTCGGGGTGCGCGAGACACGGCGGGTCCTCGGCGAGTGTGTGCTCACCGGCGACGACGTCACGCGTGGTGCGAGCTTCGTCGACGGCGTCGCGCGGGGCGCATGGCCGCGCGAGTACCACGTGCGCGGGCGGACGACCGAGTACGAGTTCCTGCCCGCCGGTGTCAGCTACCAGGTGCCGTACGGGAGCCTCCGACCCCGGGGCGTCCCGAACCTCCTCGTGGCGGGGCGCTGCCTCTCGGCCGACCACGACGCCCTCGCCTCGATCCGGGTCATGGGCCCGAGCCTGGCCCTCGGGCAGGCGGCCGGCACCGCCGCCGCCCTCGCCGCCCGCGACGGCGTGCCCGTCGCCGAAGTATCGGTGGACGAGCTCCAGGCGTCGTTGTCCAAGCAGGGGGCAGTCCTGTGACGAACGTCGCGGACGTGTTGCTCGCGCCGGCGCACCGCACGCCGGACGCGATCGCGTTGCGCGCGGGGCCCGAGGCCACCACGTACCGCGAGCTGGAATCGCGGGCGGCGCGTGTCGCGGGCGCGCTCCGAGCCGAGGGCGTCCAGCCCGGAGACCGGGTGACGATCGAAGGTCACAACACGGTTGCCTTCGTCACGTCGTACCTCGGGGCGCTGCGGGTCGGCGCGGTCGCAGTGCCGCTCAATCCGCAGGCGCCCGACCCCGAGCTCGACCGCGAGCTCGCCACGGTCGAGCCCGCCGTCGTGCTCGGCCCGCCGCTCGCCGGCGCGGGCGACGCCGAGCCGGCCGCCACCCTGGCGCGCGACGACTCGGACGTCGCGGTGCTGCTGTTCACGGCGGGCACGGCGGGCGCGCCCAAGGCCGCCATGCTGACGCACGGCAATCTCGCGTCCAACATCCGCCAGGTCCTCGACCATCCGGGACTCGCCTTGAACCCCGGCGACGTGAGCCTCGGCGTGTTGCCGCTCTTCCACGTGTTCGGCCTCAACGCGGTGCTCGGGATCGGTCTCGCCGCCGGCGCGTCCACGGTGCTGCTCGACCGCTTCGACGCCGCCGCCGCCGTGCGGGCGGTCCGCGAAGATCAGGTTTCCGTCCTCGCCGGCGTGCCGGCTATGTACCACGGGTTCCTCGAGCTCGACGACGCCACCGCGCCGGGCGACGCGTTCGAATCCGTCCGCCTGGCGGTGTCGGGGGCCGCCCCGCTCGAGGGCGAAGTCTTCGACGGGATGCGCAAGCGATTCGGCGTCGTCGTGCACGAGGGCTATGGGCTGACCGAGGCGGCGCCGATCGTTACCACGTCCGCCATCGGGCGGGGGGAGCCGGCGGCGGGCTCCATCGGCCCGCCGCTCCCGGGCGTCGAGGTTCGTCTCGTCGACGCCGATGGCGCAGATGTGCTCCCGGGCGACCCGGGTGAGATCTGGGTCCGCGGCCCCAACGTGTTCCCGGGCTACTGGGAGGACCCGGACGCCACCGCCAGCGCCCTCACCGGCGACGGTTGGCTCCGCACCGGCGACGTCGCCGTGTCCGACGACGACGGCGAGCTGAGCCTTGTCGACCGGGCGAAGGACCTCGTGATCGTGTCCGGTTTCAACGTGTATCCGGCCGAGGTGGAGGAGGCCCTGCTCGAGCATCCCGACATCGCCGAGGTCGCGGTCGTGGGCGAGCCCGATCCCCGCACCGGCGAGGCCGTCGTCGCTTTCGTCGTGCCCGAGCCGGGCACGCAACCCGACGCCGACGCACTCCTCGCCCATTGCACCCGGGGCCTCGCCCGGTACAAGTGCCCGACCCGCGTGCAGATCGTCGACGCGCTCCCGCGGTCGTTCGCCGGCAAAGTCCTCCGCCGCGAGCTCCGCCCCTGAACCCCGCCGGGGGCCCGCCGCCCGGGACTTTGAGAACAATTGCACAAGCGGGAGGTATCCTCGGCGAACGCCCGGGGAGGTCTCGGGCTGCCGAGGAACACGAGCAGGGAAGCAGACCCAGTGCCCTCCGCCGGACGAATCCCCGAGGCGACGGTCGCCCGCCTGCCCCTCTATTACCGGGCCCTGCTCGAGACGGCCGACCAGCACGTCGGCACCGTCTCGTCCGAGCGCCTCGCCGGCCTGGCCGGCGTCAACGCGGCCAAGGTGCGCAAGGACCTCTCGTACCTCGGGTCCTACGGGACCCGGGGGGTGGGGTACGACGTGGAGTTCCTCCTCCACCAGATCTCGCGCGAGCTCGGCCTGACCCACGACTGGCCCGTCGTGATCGTCGGGATCGGCAACCTCGGTCAAGCCCTCGCCAACTACCGGGGGTTCGGCGCCCGCGGCTTCCAGATCGTCGCCCTCGTCGACGCCGATCCGGCGAAGGTCGGCAGCCGGATCGGCGACCTGTCGGTCGCGGCCCTCGACGACCTCCCTCGTGTCGTTGCCGACTGCGGCATCGTGATCGGGATCATCGCCACCCCGGCAGGCGCCGCGCAGGAGGTCGCCGACCGCCTGGTCGACGCGGGTGTGACCTCGATCCTCAACTTCGCGCCGGCCGTCGTCAGCGTGCCGTCCGGCGTATCGCTCCGGAAGGTCGACCTCGCGATCGAGCTCCAGATCCTGTCCTTCTACCAGCAGCGGAAGGTGCCGGCCGTTGACGGGCAGCACGGCGAGGCACCGCGGGCGGCGGAGCGCGTGCGATGACCACGACGCGGCGCTCGCTGCTCGGGTACCCCGTGAACCTGGTCGTCGCGGGCCGCCGGTGCGTGGTCGTCGGCGGGGGGCGGATCGCGGCGCGCAAGGTCGACGGCCTGCTCGCCGCCGAAGCCGACGTACACGTCGTGGCGCTGCGTCTCGGTGACCGGGTGCGGGCGTTGCGGGACGAGGGCCGCATCACCGCTGTCGAACGCGCCTTCGAGGCCGAAGACCTCGACGGCGCGTGGCTGGCGACGGCTGCCGCCGACGACCACGCTGTGAACCACGCCGTCTTCGAGGCGGGCGAGGCCCGGGGCGTGTGGGTCAACTCGGCCGACGACCCGGACAATTGCTCCTTCACTCTCATGTCGGTCATCCGGCGGGGCGACCTCGTCGTCACCGTCGGGACCGCGGGCCGCAGCCCGGCCCTGGCGGCGTGGTTGAAGGAGAGCATCACCGCCGAGATCGGTCCCGAATACGAGACCCTGGTGGAGCTGCTCTCGGAAGCCCGGGATGCGATGCAAGCCGACGGGCGTTCCACGGAGGACGCCGATTGGAAACGGGCTCTCGATTCCGGCATGCTCGAACTCATTCGCGCCGGCCGGGTGGATGACGCCAAGGAGCTGCTGCGGTCGTGTCTCTCGTCGTCATTGGCCTGAACCACCGCACGACGCCGGTCGAGCTTCTCGAGCGGATGGCGGTGCCGTCGCCCGAGCTGCCCAAAGCGCTCCACACCTTGGAGCGCAGCGAGAACCTCGCCGAAGTCGCGGTCCTATCGACGTGCAACCGCACCGAGGTGTACGCGCGTTGCACCCGCTTCCACCCGGCAGTGGAGGACGTGCGCAACTTCCTCACCGACCAATCGTCGCTCGATCCCGACACGATCAGCGACCACCTGTACACGTACCACGACGACGCCGCCGTCGCGCACCTGTTCGGAGTGGCGGCCGGCGTCGACTCGATGATCGTCGGTGAGGGCGAGATCCTCGGGCAGGTGCGGGAGGCGTGGCGGGTCGCCGAGCACGAGTCGATGATCGGACCGCTCGTGTCCCGCGCCTTCCGCCAGGCGGTGGAGGTCGGCAAGCGCGCGCGAACGGAAACCACCATCGGCCGCCACGCCGTGTCGGTGCCGTCGGCGGCCGTCACCGTGGCCGGCGAGCGTCTCGGCGGTCTCGAGGGCCGGCGCGTGCTCGTGATCGGCGCCGGCGAAGTCGGCGCAGCCATGGCGATCGCGCTCAACGGTGCCGGCGTGAGCGACATCACGGTTGCAAACCGGTCGCCCGGGCGAGGCGCTGAACTCGCGGCGCGCGTCGGAGGCCGAGCGATCGGGCTCGACGGCGTGATCGACAACCTGACCGAGACGGATGTGCTCCTGGCGTCGACGGGCGCGTCCGACGTGCTCCTCGAGCGGGGCGAGATCGAAGCGGCCATGTCCCGGCGCGGTGATCGCGCGCTGTTGATCGTCGACATCGCCGTACCACGCAACGTGGACCCCGGCGTCGGTCAGGTCTTCGGCGTGACGCTCCTCGACATCGACGACCTCAAGGCGTTCGCGGAGCACTCTCTCGAGCAGCGCCGGCAGGAGATCGGCAAGGTACGCACCATCATCACCGAGGAGCTCGACCGCTTCCGGCTCGAGCGCTCCGCCCGTGAGGTCGCGCCGCTGGTGTCGTCCTTGCGCGCCCGCGCGGAACAGCTGCGAGCCACCGAGCTGGCACGGTTCCGTTCGCGTCTGAGCGCGCTCGATCCCGCCACGCAGGAAGCCGTCGAGGCGATGACACGCGGGCTCGTGAACAAGCTGCTGCACGACCCGACGGTCCGCGTCAAGGAAGCCGCAGGCACCGCGCAAGGCGACATGTACGCGGACGCCCTCGCGGCGCTGTTCGGCCTCGAGGACACCTCCGAACCTGCCGGTCCGCCCACCGACGGAACGTAATGCCGCCGCTGCGGGTCGCGACGCGCGGCAGCGCGCTGGCCCGCTGGCAAGCCGAGCGGGTTGTCGAGCTGCTCGACGTCGCGTCGGAATACCTGATCGTGTCCACGCGCGGCGACGAACGCCGGGACGTCCCGATCCACGCCATGGGCGGAACCGGCGTGTTCGTGAAGGAGATCGAGCAGGCCGTGCTCGACGGCCGGGCCGACGTGGCCGTGCACTCGGCGAAGGACCTCCCGTCGGAGACCGCGCCCGAGATCGTGCTCGCCGCCCTCCCCGAGCGGGGGGACCCGCGCGACGCGCTCGTCGGGCGCCCGCTCGACGAGATCCCGACGGGCGGGCGCGTCGGCACCGGGTCGGTGCGGCGAAGGGCTCAGCTCGCCGCCCGGCGGCCCGACCTCGGGTTCGGCGAGCTGCGCGGCAACATCCCCACCCGGCTCGACAAGGCGGGCAGTTTCGACGCCGTCGTGCTCGCGGCGGCGGCGCTCGACCGGCTCGGGCATGCCGACCGGGTCGCGGAACGCGTGGATCCCTCGGTGGTGCTGCCTCAGGTCGCGCAGGGCGCACTGGCGGTCGAGTGCCGCGCCGACGACGACAGCACCCGCGAGCTCCTCGCCGGCATCGACGACGCCAGGGTGCGCGCCGCCGTCACCGCCGAACGCGCCTACCTCGCCGAGCTCGGCGGCGGGTGCAACCTCCCCTGCGGCGCCCTGGCCGAGACCGGCGGCGACGGCTCGCTGCGCATCGAGGCGCTGCTCGGATCGCTCGACGGACGGATCTCGTTGCGGGTGCGTGTCGACGGCGACGATCCCGTCGCGGTCGGTGTTGAGGCGGCGCGCCGTCTCGTCGAGGACGAGGGTGGCCGCCTCCTGCTCGACGACGAGCTCGTCGGGCGAAAATAGGCACATGACCGTGTACCTGGTGGGCGCCGGGCCCGGCGATCCGGGTCTTCTGACCGTGCGCGGCGCCCAGCTGCTCGAGCGGGCGGACGTCGTCGTCTACGACCGCCTCGTGCACCCGTCGCTCGTGGACCGCGCGCCCGTCGACGCCGAGCGCATCTACGTCGGGAAGGCGCCTGGCCGCGCCGAGATGGAACAGGCCGACATCAACTCGCTCCTCGTCGAGCACGGGCGTGGACGCGCCGTCGTCCGGCTCAAGGGCGGCGACCCGTACGTGTTCGGACGCGGCGGCGAAGAAGCCGAGGCGCTCGCCGCCGCGCGCGTGCCGTTCGAGGTCGTGCCCGGCATCACCAGCGCGATCGGCGCACCCGCGTACGCAGGGATCCCCGTCACGCACCGGGGCACATCGACCCACTTCACGGTCGTCACCGGGCACGAGGACCCCGCCAAGGAAGCCGCCGACGTCGACTGGGACGCGCTGGCGAAGGCGGGCGGAACCCTCGTGATCCTGATGGGCGCGGGGCGTGTCGGCGACATCGCGGCGCGTCTCGTCGCCGGCGGCCGTCCGCCGGGGACTCCGGTTGCAGCCGTCCGCAACGGTACGCGCGCCGATCAACGCACGGTTCGGGCGACGCTCGCCACGATCGCCGACGCCGGCGTCCGCGCGCCGGCGGCGATCGTCGTCGGGGAAGTCGCCGGGCTCGACCTGGCGTGGTTCGAGACACGGCCGCTCTTCGGTCGCTCTGTTGTCGTGACGCGCGCCCGAGAGCAGGCCAGCGAACTGCGCCACCGCCTCGAAGGGCTGGGCGCCGAAGTCGTCGAGCTTCCTGCGATCGCCGTCGAGCCCGTGCCGTTCGACCTGCCCGATCTCGGCCGCTATCGGTGGCTCGTCTTCACGTCGGCGAACGGTGTGAGAGCGTTCTTCCATCGCGGCCTCTCGCCTGCGGGGCTCGACGCCCGCGCCCTCGCGGGTGTCCGCCTCGCCGCGATCGGTCCGGGCACGGCCGCCGCCCTCGCCGACCACGGCCTGCGCACCGACCTGCTGCCCGAGCGGTTCGTTGCCGAGTCGCTCCTGGACGCGTTCCCCCCGCCGGCGGCGGACGACGAGCGCGTGCTCCTCGCGCGGGCCGAGAAGGCGCGCGACGTGCTGCCGGCGGGCCTGTCGGAGCGCGGCTACGCGGTAGACGTGCTGGCGGTCTACCGGACCGTCAAAGCCGCGCCCGATCCGGATGTGCTCGAGCGCGTACGCCGAGGCGAGGTCGACGCGCTGACGTTCACGTCGTCGTCGACGGTGACGAACCTGTGCGACCTGCTCGCCGACGTCCCCTCGCCGCAGCCGCTCGTCGCGTCGATCGGGCCGGTGACCTCGAAGACGGCGTTGGAACGCGGGCTCCGCGTCGACGTCGAGGCGAGGGAGCACACGATCGACGGGCTCATAGACGCGCTGCTCGGCGCACTTTCGACGGACGGCGCTTAGGCCGTTTCCCAGCGAGCCGAATGGCGGGTGTCGGGCAGTACCCTTGCTGCGTGGCGTTTCCCGAGCATCGGTCGCGGCGGCTGCGTCGCACCCCGGCACTGCGCCGTCTCGTCGGCGAGACGCGCGTCGACGTCGACGATCTGGTCGCGCCGCTCTTCGTGAAGGAAGGGATCGACGCGCCCGAACCAGTGACCTCGATGCCGGGCGTGCTCCAACACACCCAGGAGAGCCTCCGCAAGGAGGTGCGCGCGCTCGCCGACCTCGGGATTCCCGCGGTGGTGCTCTTCGGCGTGCCGGCAGCGAAGGACGCCACCGGGTCGGGCGCCGACGCGCCTGACGGCGTTGTACAGGTCGCATTGCGCTCCTTGCGCGACGAAGTCGGTGACGACCTCGTGCTCATCGCCGACAACTGCCTCGACGAGTACACCGACCACGGTCACTGCGGTGTTCTCGCCGCCGACGGCGAGGTCGACAACGACGCCACCATCGAGCGCTACGCCGAGATCGCGGTCTCGCAGGCCGACGCGGGCGCCGACGTCGTGGCGCCGTCCGGGATGATGGACGGGCAGGTCGGCGTGATCCGTGCCGCGCTCGATTCCGCCTCGCACGGTGGCACGGCGATCCTCGCCTACTCGGCGAAGTACGCGTCGGCGTTGTACGGCCCCTTCCGGGACGCTGCCGAGTGCGCGCCGCAGTTCGGTGACCGCCGCGGCTACCAGATGGACCCGCGCAATGCTCGCGAGGCCGTCGACGAGACGGCGCTCGACGTCGCCGAGGGTGCCGACATGGTCATGGTGAAGCCGGCGCTCGCCTACCTCGACGTCATCCAGGCTCTGCGCGACTCGTTCGACGTCCCCGTCGCCGCGTTCCACGTGAGCGGTGAGTACGCCATGGTGAAGGCGGCTGCCGAGCTCGGCTGGCTCGACGGGGACGCCGTCGGGTTCGAGCATCTCGTTGCGATCAAGCGCGCGGGTGCCGACTTCGTACTGACGTATCTCGCGCGCGAGGCCGCCGAGCGGCTGCGCGCCTGACTTGGCCGAATCCCTCTTCGAACGGGCGCGGGCGCGCATCCCCGGCGGAGTGAACTCCCCGGTACGCGCGTTCGGCGCCGTGGGCGGGGAGCCCTTCTTCGTTGCTCGGGGTGACGGCGCGTACCTCGTCGACACCGACGGTCGGCGATACATCGATTACGTGCAGTCCTGGGGCGCGTCGATCCTCGGACACGCGCATCCGAAGGTGGTCGAAGCCGTCCAGCGTGCCGCCGCCGACGGGACGTCGTACGGCGCGCCGACTGCCCGCGAGGTGGAGCTGGCCGAGACGATCTGCGCGCGCGTGCCGTCGGTCGAGAAGGTGCGCCTGGTGTCGTCGGGGACCGAAGCGGCCATGACGGCGGTGCGACTGGCACGTGGCGCCACGGGGAGGGCGAAGATCGTCAAGTTCGCGGGGTGCTACCACGGTCATCTCGACGCCCTGCTGGTGGCGGCGGGAAGCGGCGTCGCGACGTTCGGGCTGCCTGGAAGCGCCGGCGTCACGGAGGGCACGATCGCGGACACGATCGTCGCGCCGTACAACAACACCGCCGCCGTCGACGAGGTGTTCGCGCGGCACGGCGACGAGGTGGCCGCGGTGCTCGTCGAGCCCGTGGCGGCCAACATGGGCCTCGTCCCCGCCGACGACGGCTTCCTCACCGCGATCCGCCGGCGCTGCGACGAGCACGGCGCCCTCCTCGTGTTCGACGAGGTGATCACGGGCTTCCGGGTCGGGCCCGGCGGCGCGCAGGGCGAGCTCGGCCTGTCGCCCGACGTGTCGCTGTTCGGCAAGGTCGTCGGGGGCGGGCTCCCACTTGCCGCCGTCGGGGGACGAGCCGACCTGATGGACGAGCTCGCGCCGGTCGGGCCCGTGTACCAGGCCGGCACCTTGTCGGGGAACCCGCTCGCCACCGCCGCCGGCCTCGCCGCGCTGTCCCTGCTCGACGGCGACGCCTTTGCGCGCCTCGAGGGGATCGCGACCCGCGTCGCGGACGGTCTGACCGCCGCATTCGACTCGGCCGGCGTCACCGCGCAGGTCCCACGGGCTCGCACGCTCGTCGGCTTGTTCTTCGCCGATCATCCGGTGCGCGACTACGACGGCGCACAAGCCGCGAACCACAAGGCGTACGCGTCGTTCTTCCACGGACTTCTCGACCGCGGTGTCTATGTCGCGCCGAGCGGCTACGAGGCGATGTTCCCGAGCCTCGCCCACGGCGACACCGAGGTTGCTCACACGCTCGCCGCCGCCACCGAGGCCGCCGGCGCCCTGGGCGTCTGACGGCGGCGCGCCGTTACGGGTGATCTGGGCGGTTTCAGGCCGTAGACGGTCGCGCCGAGGTGCCCCATGATGCCTGCAAGGCACGACCCGGCAACGGATCGAGGCCATGTTGGACGGCGGGGCGCGCGTCTTGATCGTCGACGACCACGTCATGCTGCGCGAGTCGATGCGCGTCGCCTTGGAGCTCGCGGGCAACGACGTCGTCGGCGAAGCCGCCGACGGGAACGAGGCACGGCTCGTCGAGCAGATCCTTCCGTCCGTGGTCCTCATGGACTTGTCGCTTCCCGGTCGGGACGGCACCGAGGTGACGCGCGAGCTCTGCACGCGGCATCCGGAGGTGCGCGTCGTCATGGTGACGATGCACGGCAACCCGGCTCTGGTCGCGCGCGCAGTGCGCGCCGGCGCCAGCGGCTACCTGACCAAGGACTTCTCGATGCAAGAGGTCGTCTCGGCCGTCGAGAAGGTCGCAGCCGGTGAAGTCGTGCTGTCACCCAACCTGGCGGGCTCGATGCTCCGAGAGCATCAGCGCTGCTGTTCCTGCTCCTCTTGGCGACGGCGGCGCACGCGGTCCATTGCGAACAGGACGCCGAACGTCAGACCGACGAGCGCCGCGAACAGCACGAATGCGAGCGCGCCGCCTCCGTTCTCCTTCCCGGCGTCGACGAGCTGCTGGGCGCCGGCGGGGGAGGCCGCGACGACGAACGCGATGCTCGACGAGGCAGCCAGCACCAGGATGTGGCGGAGGCGACGGGCCACGGTGATCCTCCTCACGTCCGCGCCGGAACCGGCGCCGGAGAGCCGGTCTCCTGCTGCCTCGCTCGCTCGGCTTCGTCGCGCTCGCGCCAGTGGAGACCGAGCAGGCCCAGGCCGAAGAGCACAGCGGAGCTGATGAAAGCGAGGATGGGCGGGAGCCGCAGCTGACCGAGGTCGCGCGTCAGGACGACGAAGCCGTTCTTGTCGGACGTCGGGTCGCACACGGGCTTCGGGGGCGGCACGCCGAACGGCGTGTTGGCGGGCTGCACCGCGCACACCTCCACCACCGCGACCAGCGGCTTGTGCGTGAACTGGAAGCCCACGAACTGAGGCTGGCTGCCGCCGATCTCGTAGGTGTTGACCGTTGTGTAGTCGGTGACCTTGTCGAACTTGGCGAACTTGTTCTCCTCGGGCGTCGGCTTGTGCAGCGCAGTCTGCTGGATCGTCACGAGGCGCGCGTCGACGGCAGCCTTCACGTTCGCAGCCTCGATGGTGTCGACCTTCTCCTTCTTCGTGAGCTTCTTCGCTTGGGGGTATTTGATGGCGTCGGTCTTGCTGACGAACTGCTGCACATTCCACGCGGGGATGCGGCCCTTGAGCGTGTTGAGCGGGGACGACGTCGTGATCCACAGTGTGCTCAGGATCACCATGAAGCCGGCGAGACCGGTGAAGGCGACCAGGAACCCGAGCCGGGCGCCGAGGTTCGTTCCGAGCAACAGGTAGATCGAGCCGCAGAACAGCCCGATGCCCGCCACGACGACGAGGATCCCGAGGATCGTCGGGTACCAGAGGTCCTTCGGGATGTTCTCGGTCGGCTGGGGGGCCTGGGCGAGAATGGACGTGATCACCGCGTTCGGCTCCCGTGCATCACAAGCCACGCTCGTAGTCGACGATCGCCTGGATCTGCTCCTTGGTCAGCGTGTTGCCGAAGTGGGGCATGCGGCCGGACGAGATCCCGCGCGTGCCGTACGCCTCGTTGGCGGGCTTGCCCGACGTGACCCAGTCGATCTGGTCCTGGACGCCCGCCGGGCCCGCGAACTGGCGCACCGTGTCACCGCCGGTGAGGTTGGGTCCGAACGCACCGCCACCCTGCGGACCGGGCATCGGCCCGGGCCCCGGATTGTCCGGGTCGTAGAAGGACCAGTTCTTCGTGTGGCACCGCGCGCACTGCAGCTGGAAGAGCAGCTCCCCGTCGCTCGTGCCCGGGTTCTTCGCCCGTGCGTCGACGAGCTGCTTCGTGAAGCGATCCTTCGCCTTCTGGGAAGAGATCTGGATGCTCTCGACGTAATTGACGACGTCGTCGATGCCCTGCTGGTTGAGTACGCCCTTCCCGCTCGCGACCCCCCACGGCGGCATGGGTGTCCCCGGTCTGCCGTAGGTGACGATCTCCTTCACCTCGTCCTTCGAATACCGCAGCATCTCGACGTCCAGGGGCGGCGCCTGCCACGTGACCTGGACCGGGAGGCAGTAGCTCGGCGTCTCTGCCGTTACCGTTGCCGTCGGGTCGCAGCGGGGGTCGTCCGATTTGATCGTGAAGTTCGTGCTGCCGCCCGAGCCGTCGACCCCGTGGCAGTTCGCGCACAGCAGGGAGCGCGTCGGGTCGAAGGCCTTGCTCTGGTCGTTCGCGAACAGGATCGCACCCCGTTCGATCGATTGGTCCTTGAACTGCTTCTCGGCGTTGGCCTCTCGGGACGGCTCGAAGACGTAGTACGCGAAGAGCGTGAGCGCGATGAGCGCGGTCGTGAGGAGCGCGATCCCGAGCACGCGCTCGAGCTTGCGGCCCTCGAGCTCCTCATCGGGCAGGAATGGGGTGAGGTTCTGCGGCGGGCGCGGCTCCGGGTTGCGACGCAGGCTGACGACCCGCCACAGCAGGATGACCCCGATGGTGACGAACGCCGCCAGGTTGACGAGGATGATGACGAGTCGGAGGTTCACGGCGTGTGGACCTCACACACAAGGCGCCCCCTCGGCCGTCTGCCCCGTGGTGTCCGTACCGATCGGCGGGCCCTGGACGAGCGACGCCGTGGCGGTGTCGACGGTGATCTGACCGCCCGACACCTCGAGCACGAAACGGTCGAGTCCGCGCGGCGCGGGGCCGCCCTTCTTCTCGCCGACGCGGTTGTACTTCGAGCCGTGGCACGGGCACTCGAACCACTGCGACGACTCGCACCACGGCACCCGACAGCCGAGGTGCACGCACTTCTGGTACAGGGCGACGTATCCCTTCTCCATGCCGGCGACGATGCGGGGGTCGTACACCTTCCTCGCCTTTGCGACGTCATCCTTCGGGTACGGCTGGATATACGTGCGGGCGGCGGCGTTGTAGAAGGGCAGCTTCTTGTCGAACTGCTGCTTTGCGTCGTCCTCTGACCCGACGGCGATCTTGGCGCCGAATCCGCCCGCGCTCCCAGGCCAGAGGAATCCCAGCATCGCCGCGCCCATCCCGGCGGCGAAGATGCCGAGCCCGGCGAGGATGCCACGGTTGAAGAACTGACGGCGCGTGATCCCCAGCTCCTCCTCCTCCACCGGGACGTACTCGACCGGCGTACGCGCGCCGGCGGGCTCGAGCGCCTGGCGCGACTCCTGCGCCCGGGCGCGCGCCGCCTCGTCGAGCTCGGCCAGCTCTGTGCCGACGGGCTCGGGCGCAGTCGGCTCGGCCGCCGGCATCGAGCGGTCGCTCTTGCGCGTCTCACGGCTGAGGCGACCGGTCGTCGACCGGCGGCGGCCTTCGGCCACGATCGCGACCGCGGCCAGGATCAGCAGCGCCGGAATGGCGATGATCAGAACGGTTGAAGAGTCCACAGACTACGAACGCCCTACAGGTCGAAGAAGATCCCGTTATTCCACGGGAAGACGAAGTTGAAGCCCGGCCCGCGGAAGAACGAGCCGATGATGACGAGGACGGCCCAGAGCATCAAGAACAGCGTGAAGATCGAGATCGCGAACTTGCGGTCGGTCGGCGCGTGCGAAGGGTTCTTGTCGACGAAGGGCGCCACCGCCAGCAGGAACAACCCCATGCCGGGGATCGTCACTCCCGCGACCATCGGGTGGAACATTGTCAGAAGCTCCTGCAGGCCGAGGAAGTACCACGGCGCCTTCGACGGGTTGGGCGTCTTGTTGAAGTCGGCCAGACCGAGCAACGGCGCGCGCACGAGCGCCGAGAACACCAGCAGCGCCGCCGTCACGACGAGCACCGCGGCGAACTCGATGACGAGCAGGTGCGGCCAGACGTGGACCTTGTCCTGCGCCTCGGCGCGTGTCTGCTGGATCGACCCCGACTTGACCACCGTGAGCAGCCGCTGCGTGTGACCACCAGGGCCGGTGGCCGTCGGGGTCGGCTTGGGCGCCGTTGCAGTGGCGGTCGCCCCCCCGCCGGTCGTCGCTGCTGCTGCGGCCGCCGGGGCCGCCGCGCCCGCGTCCCCCCCGTCGCCGGCGAGAGCCGCCCGCCGCCGCTTCGACCGCTCGAGCAGGTGGGCGGGAACGCCGCTCGCCGCTGCCGCGGCGGCGGTGTCCTCGCCTTCGGCGGCCGCCGGCGCGTCCGTGGCCGCGGCCGCCGGCGCCTCGGCCGGCTCCTCGCCGGTCGCGGGGGCTTCGGCCGCCGGCGCGGCTTCCTCGCCCCCCTCTTCGCCGGGCACGGGCAGGCCGAGCGCCTTGCGGCGCTCCCGGCTGCGGCGGAGCAGGTGCTCGGGAACCTCGGTCATCGATCCCTTCTCACCCTTAGAGCGGCCCGGACAGGCCGCCGTCCTTGCGGACGCGCCAGAAGTGGACGGCCATGAAGATCACGATCACGAACGGGAGGAGCAGGACGTGCAGCGTGTACCAGCGTAAGAGGGTGTCGTTGGATATCTCCGACGATCCCAGCAGCACGAACTTCACCTGCGAGCCGAAGACCGGCGTGTAGCCCATCATGTTGGTGCCGACGGTCACGGCCCACAGCGCCAGCTGGTCCCACGGCAGCAGGTAGCCCGTGAACGAGAGCAGCAAGGTCAGCGTGAGCAGGATCACGCCGATGACCCAGTTGAACTCGCGCGGCGATTTGTACGCCCCGTGGTAGAAGACGCGGCTCATGTGCAGGAACACGGTGAGCACCATGAGGTGCGCCGCCCATCGATGCATGTTGCGCACGATCGAGCCGAACGTCACCGCCGTCTCGAGCGTCTGCACGGTGTCCCACGCCGACGCCGCCGTCGGTCGGTAGAAGAACATCAGGAAGATGCCCGTGATGGTCAGCAGGATGAAGAGGAAGAACGAGATGCCGCCGAGGCACAGCGTGTAGG
>JBKOWN010000048.1:0-13141 GCA_046724435.1 Actinomycetota bacterium | reverse complement strand
CGCCGAACTGGAACGACATGGGGAACGGCAACTGGGCCGCGGCGTCCGACTACGCCGACAAGGTGCTCACCGTCTACAACGAGATGCGATCCTCCGCCGGTCTGCTCGGCGTCTGACGCGCCGTCTCTAGACGAGCCGGAGCGTCACCCGCACCGGTCGGTGGTCCGAACCGACGTCGTCCAGCACCGCCGCGTCTATGACCTCGATGTCGCGGCGCATGAGCACGTGGTCGATCTGGCTGTGCGGCCGGTGCGCGGGCCACGTCCGCCCGCGGACGGCGCGGCGCCAACCCGGAAGGAGCGCAGTGACCGCCGGGCCCCACAAGTTGAAGTCGCCGACGATCACGGCGCGTCGTTCGGGCGGCGGGAGCCTCCGCCGGAGATTGCGGAGCTGCATCGGCGGCGCGTACGGCAGTCGCGAGCTGAGGTGAACAGCGATGAGCTCCAGTTCCTCGCCGCCGACGTCGAGCGCCAGGCGCAACGCGGAGCGGCGCGACGCGGGATCACCGGGCACGTCGCCCACCGGAATGATCTCGGTGAGCTGCGCTGGCAGGCGGCTCATGACCGCGAGCCCCATCCGGCCGCACGACCGGTGTGGTCGCGCCGAGATGATGCGCGGCCACGGCTCGACGATCCCGCGCCCGAACGACGCCCAGTGCACTGTCGCGCCGCTGTCCGCCGCCACGAGGTTGACGGCCGCGTCGCCGTCATCGGGCCACCACGCTTCCTGCACCACGAGGATGTCGGCGTCGAACGAGCGCAGAGCCCCGACCGCGTCGAAGGCGCCGTTGGATGCCGCCTTGTCGAGCGGCGGGACGGGGCGGCGCAGGCGCGGCGTCGAGACGCGCCTGCTGCGTTGGCCACCGTGCAGGTTGAGCGTGACGATGGAGAGCTCGCTCATAGATCAGTAGCTTGACACTCGATCTGCGCATTTCCGACGCGCCTGCATAGGCTCAAAGCCTTACCGGTTGTCACACGGAGGACGGCATGGCTGATCTGGCCGCAACGTCCGGCATCGACGAGGCGTTCGATCTGTCGGAGCGGGTCGCAGTGCTCACCGGCGCCGCCAGCGGCATCGGCCGGTCGACCGCCCACGTGCTGGCAGGCGCGGGCGCGACGGTCGTGCTCGGCGACATCGACGAGAAGGGCGCGCAGGCGACGGCGGACGAGATCGCGTCGCGGGGGGGCACGGCACTGCCGCTGCGCACCGACGTCACGAAGCGGTCCGACATCGACGCCCTCGTCGACCGGGCCGCCGGCGATTTCGGGCGCGTCGACATTATGGGCAACATCGCCGGCATCCCCCACAACCAGATGGTCGCCGACGTGACCGACGAGGAGTTCGAGCGCATCCTCGCCATCAATCTCAAGAGCGTGTTCTACGGGTGCCAGGCCGCGCTGCGGGTCATGACACCCCAGAAGGCGGGGAGCATCGTCAACATCTCGTCCGGCGCCATCGACACGCCCGCGCCGACACTCGCGTGCTACGCCTTGACGAAGGCCGCCGTCGCGATGCTCACGAAGACGCTCGCAATGGAAGCGGGCCCGGCCGGCATCCGCGTGAACGCTCTCGCGCCCGGGGTGATCCTCACGAACTTCTCGCGCCAGCACTTCGTCGACGCCGACGGGACGGTCAACGAGGAACGCCTCGAGCAGTACAAGTCGCGTTTCGGCGCGATGTCGCCGTTGGGACGGATCGGGACGCCGGAGGACATCGCGTGGACGATCCTCTATCTAGTGTCGGACGCAGCGTCGTTCGTCACCGGCCAGATCATCCGCCCGAACGGCGGCGTCTCGATGCCCTGGTAGCTAGCGCACGGCGACGGCGGCTTTGCCGACCGGCGCCGCAGGAGCCGGAGCTTGCGACGGCGACCAGCTACCGCGAGATCGCGGCCAGGAAGCGACGCCGCCCGTCGGCCGCCAGCGCGGCCCGGGCCGCGTTGGCGCCGCACGCGCCGTGCACACCGCCCCCGGGATGAGCGGAGGCCGACGCGAGGTAGAGCCCGCGGATCGGGGTCTCGGCCCGTCCCAGCCCGACGGTGGGTCGGAAGATCAGCTGCTGGTGCAGTTGCGCCGTTCCCCCGTTGACGGCCCCGCCGACGAGATTCGCGTCGGCTGCCTCGAGGGACGCCGGCGTGAGGACCTTGCGGCCGACGATCCGATCGGTGAATCCGGGCGCGCGTGCCTCGAGCTCCCGCTCGACGCGAGCGACGAATGCTTCGGTCTCACGCTCGTCCCACTTGCCGGACAGGTCGCCGGCGGCGTCGCCGACCGGGCGGTGCGGCACGTGCGTGTAGCCCCAGACGGTCTCGGTCCCGGGCGGTGATCGGGTCGGATCGCTCGTCGTCATCTGCCCGATGAGCACGAACGGCTTGGACGGGATGCGCCCGGTCGCGAGCTGCGCCGCCACTTCGCTGAGATGGTCGAGCGAATCGCCGAGATGCACGGTGCCGGCACGGCGCGCTGCTTCGGCGGACCACGGGACCGGGCCGTCGAGCGCCCAGTCGAACTTCACCGTGGCGTGGTCGTACGCGAACGCACGCATGCCGTCGAGCACGCGAGCCGGCAAGTGCTCCTGACGCACGAGTGAGCCGTAGAGCGCCGGCGCGCCGACGTCGGCGAGCACGGCGCGCGCCACACCGATCTCGTCGCCGTGCTCGGTGCGCACAGCCACGGCGCGTCGACCGCGCACCTCGATCGAGGTGACGGCGCTCGAGCAGACGACTCGCCCTCCCCGCGCCTCGAGCCGGCGCACGAGCGCGTCGGTGAGGCGGCCGGCGCCACCCTCGGGCACGGGAAAGCCGAGCTCCTGGCCCAGCGACGCCAGGATCCAGCCGAAGAAACCGCCGAGTGTCTGCTCGGGGCCGAGATCGGTGTGGAGCGTGTTCCCGGCGAGCAGCAGCGAGCCACCCGAGCCTGCGAACGTCTCCTCGGCCATGGTGCGAACCGGCAACAACGCGAACCGTGCAAAGCGCGCCCATTCGCGCGGCCCCAGCGCGGCGGCGAGGCGACCGCCGGCGACGACGGGCGGGAACGGCGTCAGCAGCGCATCGACGAGGTGCCGGCCGACTCGCTGCCACCGTGCGTACAGCGCGCGCCAGGCGGCGCCGTCGCCCGGGGCGTAGTTGTCGAGTGACGCCGCCGTCTCGTCGACGTCGGTCGAGAGCACCGCGCACCCTCCGTCCGGCGTCGGGTTTGCGAGCGCGACCGGCGCGTGGCGCCACCGGAGCCCGAAGTCCTCGAGCCCCAGGCCGCGGACGACCGGCGACGCGGCCGCCAAGGGGTAGAACGCACTGAACCGGTCGTGGACGAAGCCCGGCACGGTGAGCTCGCCGCTGCGGACGGCGCCGCCCGGGTCGGGCTGCGCCTCGAGCACGAGCACGTCCCAACCCCAGTCGGCGAGCAGGTTGGCTCCGACGAGGCCGTTCGGGCCGCTGCCGATGACGATCGCGTCAGGCGTGCTCACCGCGTGTCCCGTTCGCCTGGCGGCGACGCGCATCCTCGAGCAGCTCGAGCACCTCGGTGTCGACGGTCTCCGCTCCTGGGCCGTAGCCGAGCACGGCAGTGCCCTGCGCGCTGCAGTGCGGGCACGCCAGGCCGACCACCGCGAGCATGTCGTCAGGATCGGACGCTCCCTCGAGGCGCCGCAGCTGCCGGAACACAGTCTCGTCGGCCGGGGACAGCCGGTGGCAGGTGAGGCACTCGACCTGACCGCCCTCGCGGGGCATGAACTGGCCGGTGAACCCGAGCGACTCGAGCTCTCCGAGCACGTCGAGAATCGTCTCGTCCTCCCCCTCGCCGGGCACGTACTGCATCGCGCCGAACGTACCCGCCTCGGGCGCGCACGCACGGAGCGCCACCGATTGTGGCCCTGACCTGGTACAATGAGTCCGGCGAGCACAAGAAGCCTCTACAACGGCACGGCTCGCGGGTCACCTCATCGCTTCCGTTCGCGGCTCGCGCACGGGTTCCGAGGGGACCCACCGCCGCAGCGTGCGGCGGGCGCCACCAATACCAATGAGCCCGAAGAGAACGAAAGCGAGTTCCCCCTTGTCACCCACGTTCGAAACCCTCGGCGTTGCAGCCGATTTCGTCGACGCGCTCGCGTGCGACGGCATCACCGAACCGTTCCCGATCCAAGCGCTCACCATCCCCGATGCCCTGGCCGGCCGGGACCTCTGCGGCAAGGCCAAGACCGGCTCGGGGAAGACCCTCGCGTTCGGCCTCCCGCTGCTCGAGCGAATCGGGCGGGCGGAGCCGAAGACGCCGCGGGCGCTCGTGCTCACGCCGACCCGTGAGCTCGCCAACCAGGTCAAGAACGTGCTCGCTCCCCTCGGCAAGGTGCGCGGCCTACGAGTCTCGGCCGTCTATGGCGGCGCCTCGATGGACCGGCAGATCACCGCCCTTCGCAAGGGCGTCGACGCTGTGGTCGGCACACCGGGGCGCCTCATCGACCTCCTCGAACGACGCGAACTCTCGCTGCGCGCGGTCGAGGTCCTCGTCGTCGACGAGGCCGACCGGATGGCCGACCTCGGCTTCATGCCTCAGGTGCAGAAGCTGCTGCACCGCATCGAGTCCGAGCATCAGACGATGCTGTTCTCGGCCACGCTCGACGGCGGCGTACGACAGCTCGTCAACCGCTACATGCACGATCCCGTCCAGCACGAGGTTGCATCGCCGGAGGCGACGGTCGACGAGATGACGCACCGTTTCCTGCACGTCCATCAGATGGACAAGGTGAAAGTCGCTGCCGCCATCAGCCGTGGCGTCGAGCGCACGCTCGTGTTCGTGCGGACGAAGCGGGGCGCCGACCGCCTCGTCAGCCAGCTTCGCCGTGAGGGTGTACGCGCCGGGGCCATCCACGGCGATCTCCGGCAGGGGGCGCGCGAGCGGGCCCTGGCCGATTTCTCCAACGGCAAGCTCCCCGTGCTCGTCGCCACCGACGTCGCGGCGCGCGGCATACACGTCGACAACGTCGACGTGGTCGTGCACTACGACCCCGCCGAAGACGAGAAGGCGTACCTCCACCGGTCAGGTCGCACGGCGCGTGCCGGCGAGGCGGGTGTCGCGGCGACGCTCATGCTCTGGAACCAGGAGAACTTCGTGCGCGTCGTCCAGCGCCGCCTCGGTCTCGACGAGCCCATCGTCGAGGTGTTCTCGAACGACCCGCGCCTCGCCGATCTCGGATCGTTCGAGACGGCGAATACCGCCGTCGCCTGAGCTACGGCAAAACGCGCACTGGCGCCGCGGAGGCGTGCCACGATGGCGGCATGACGCGCGTCTCGGGCCGAGCAGCCGCGATCACCGAGTCGGCCACGCTGGCCGTGGACGCCCGGGCGAAGGCGCTCAAGAGCGCCGGCGAGGACGTGATCGGGTTCGGCGCCGGCGAGCCCGACTTTCCGACGCCCGAGCACATCGTCGTCGCAGCCGTCGAGGCGGCCCGCGACCCGCGTAACCACCGCTATTCGCCCTCGGCTGGTCTGCCCGAGCTGCGTCTTGCCATCGCCGACAAGACGCGCCGCGACTCGGGTGTCGACAGCGAGCCGTCGCAGGTGCTCGTCACGAACGGTGCCAAGCACGCGGTCTACGAGGCGATGCAGGCGCTCGTCGACCCCGGCGACGAGGTGCTGCTGCCGGCGCCCTACTGGACCACCTACCCGGAAGCGATCTCGCTCGCCGGCGGCGAACCCGTGATCGTCCCGACCGACGAGGCGGCGGAGTTCCGCGTGACGGTCGAGCAGCTCGAAGCCGCCCGCACGCCGCGCACGAAGGCGATGTTCTTCGTCTCGCCCGGCAACCCCAGCGGCGCCGTGTACCCACCCGCCGAGGTCAAGGCCATCGGACGGTGGGCGCTCGAGACCAGCGTCTGGGTGCTGTGCGACGAGATCTACGAGAACCTCACGTACGGCCGCCACCGGTTCACGTCGATGCCGGGGCTCGTCCCCGAGCTTGCCGGCACGACGCTGATCGTCAACGGCGTCGCCAAGACGTACGCGATGACGGGATGGCGCGTCGGGTGGATCGTCGGCCCCCCCGATGTGATGAAAGCCGCGATCAACCTTCAGTCGCATTCGACGTCGAACGTCGGCAACGTGTCGCAGCGGGCGGCGATCGCGGCTCTGCTGGGCAATCTCGACGCCGTGGCGGAGATGCGCGCTGCGTACGAACGCCGGGGGGCTCGCATGCACGAGCTGCTGTCGGCGATCCCGGGCGTGACCTGCATGGCACCGCAGGGCGCGTTCTACTGCTTCCCGTCCTTCGAGGGAGTGCTCGGCCGCGAGATTGCCGGGAAGACGCCGCGCAACACGATCGAACTGGCCGCGCTGTTCCTGGACCAGGCCAAGGTCGCCATCGTCCCCGGCGAGGCGTTCGGCGCCCCCGGGTACGCGCGCCTCACCTTTGCGGTGTCCGACGGCGACATCGAAGACGGGATCCAGCGCATCGCGAAGCTGCTGACATGACGCGCGTCCTCGTCGCCGAGCAGATCGCACCCCGCGGGATCGAGGCGCTCAAAGCTGCAGGTCTCGACGTCGACGAGCGCCTCGACCTCGACGCCGCGCAGCTGCTCGAGGCCGTGCACGACGCGGCCGCGCTGATCGTTCGCAGCGCGACGCCGGTGACGGCCGAGGTGCTCGCGGCCGCCCCCGACCTGGTCGTGGTGGGTCGCGCGGGCATCGGTCTCGACAACGTGGACGTCGCCGCGGCCACGCGCCGTGGCGTGATGGTCGTGAACGCGCCGCAGTCGAACGTGCTGTCTGCCGCCGAGCACACGATCGCACTGCTGTTGGCTCAGGCGCGCAACGTCCCCCAGGCCGACCGCGATCTGCGGGGCGGTAACTGGAACCGGTCCCGCTGGGAGGGAGTCGAGCTGTACGGCAAGACGCTCGGGGTCGTCGGACTGGGCCGCGTCGGCGTCCTCGTGGCTCAGCGGGCGCATGCGTTCGGCATGCGGCTCGCCGCCTACGACCCGTACGTGAGCGACGAGCGCGCCCGCCAACTGGGCATCCAACTCCTACCCACACTCGAGGACCTCGTCGCCATGGCCGACTTCCTCACCGTGCACTCTCCCCGAACTCCCGAAACGATCGGCCTCATCGGTCGGGACATCCTCGCCAAGGCGAAGCCGACGCTGCGCATCGTGAACACGGCGCGGGGCGGCATCGTCGACGAGGAGGCGCTCGACGAGGCACTGCGCGAAGAGCGGATCGCCGGGGCCGCGCTCGACGTGTTCGACGAGGAGCCCACGACCGAGTCACCGCTCTTCACACTGGAGAACGTGGTCGTGACGCCGCATCTCGGCGCGTCGACGACGGAGGCGCAGGACAAGGCGGGGCAGACGATCGCCGAACAGGTCGTGCTCGCGCTGCGTGGCGACTTCGTGCCCTACGCCGTGAACGTCGCCGCCAGCGAGGCGTCCGAGACGGTGCGCCCGTTCCTCCCACTCGCAGAGCGGCTCGGCACGCTGTTCACGGCGCTTGCAGGCGCTGTGCCGGACTCGCTCGAGGTCACCTACGAGGGCGAGATCGCCGACTACGACTGCCGGGTGCTGACGCTCGCGATCACGCGTGGCGTGCTCGCGCCGGTGGTCGACGAGCCGGTCTCGTTCGTGAACGCGCCCCAGCTGGCCCAGATGCGAGGCCTCGAGCTCCGGGAGACGAAGACGTCGTCGACGCGCGACTACGTGAACCTCGTGTCGATCCGCGGCAGGGTGAGCGGTCGGCCCGTCCACGTCGCAGGGACGCTCACCGGTGAGCGCGGCGAGGCGAGGATCGTCGGTATCGACGACCACAGCATCGAGGTGCCGCCTTCGAGCCACATGCTCGTCGTCCGCAACGAGGACCGCCCCGGCATCATCGGCCGGGTGGGGACGATCCTGGGCGGGGCCGAGGTGAACATCGAGGACATGCGGGTGGGCAAGAGCCCGTCCGGAGAAGCCGCGCTCATGGCGCTGACCACTTCCACGCCCGTCCCGGCCGACGTGGTCGAAGCTCTCCGGGCCGAGCACGGCGTCGTCGACGCCAAGGCGATCGAGCTCGGCTAGCTCTCCGATCGCACTTGCTGGCGCAAGCGCGCCAGCCAACCATCGTCTCGATCCGGGACCCGGGGAACCCCGGGCCCTTGCCGGAGGTGCCGTGCTAGCTGTGCTTGGTCAGCGCGCCGACTTCCGGAGCCCGTCTGCCTCCGCCGCGGCGGCGTCGCGGTAGCAGCGGTCGGGGTGAGTCCGCTCGTAGTTGAGACCGCCCGCCACGTGGAAGATCTTGCTCGACATCTTCGCCTTCACGGGGTGGCTCGCCGGGCACGCGCCCGCGGTCGGCTCGACCCACGCATCGCTGCCTCCCGCCGGAGCCGTCGGCGCCGCCTGAGCGGCGGCCGGCTCGGTCGCGGTCACCGGCTCCGCCGGGGGTGGGTTCGGCGTGGGACGCGGGCTCGCAGGGCGGGGCTGCGGCGGGAACGGTGTCGCCTGCGGCTCCCAGCTCAGGCCCGTGTCGGACCGCTGCGACTCGAACCACCGCCAGATCGCGTAAGCGGTGCCGGCCACCACGCTCAGCATGAACATTCGCCGTACGAATCGCCGCATTACGACCCCTCCTTCGCCGGGCAGAGTCTTCCACGCGCGAAAGAGCTCGAAAGAAGTTGACTCTTCCCCCGAACGCCTGCGACCATTGCTAGACCATGACCAAGGAACTGCGCGCCCAGAGCCTGCTCCTTATCTAGTTGCGAGCGCCGTTCGGTGCTCGCGGACGCCTCCTCGTGCCTTCGGGCCGGGGAGGTTTTTCGTTGCCGGGAAAAGACCACGAGACGATCGGGAGACCGAGATGGACCAGGTACGGATCTTCGATACCACGCTGCGTGACGGCGAGCAGTCGCCCGGCATCTCGCTGGACGTGGGCGAGAAGCTCGAGATCGCCGAGCAGCTGGCGCGCCTCGGAACCGACATCATCGAGGCGGGGTTCCCGATCGCGAGCCAGGGCGACTTCGACGCGGTCGAGGCGATTGCCAAGGGTGTGCGCGGGTCGACGATCGCCGGGCTGTCGCGCACCGGCTTCCAGGACATCGACCGGGCGTGGGAGGCGGTGCGGCACGCCGAGCGTCCGCGCATCCACGTCTTCATCGCGACGTCGCCGATCCACATGAAGAAGAAGCTTCGCATGACCGAGGACCAGGTCAAGGAAGAGGCGGCGGCGGGGGTCAACCGTGCGAAGGGCTACTGCGACGACGTCGAGTTCTCGCCCGAGGACGGCAGCCGCTCGGACGCCGACTTCATGTGCGAGGTGTGCCAGGTCGCCGTCGACAACGGCGCGACGACGATCAACATCCCCGACACCGTCGGCTTCGGCGTGCCGGAGGAGTTCGCTGAGCTCATCTCGTATGTGCTCGCCCGCGTCCGGGGCGACTACGTCGTGTCGACGCACTGCCACAACGACCTCGGCCTGGCTGTGGCGAACTCCCTCGCCGGCGTGCGGTCCGGCGCCCGGCAGGTCGAGTGCGCCATCAACGGGCTCGGGGAGCGGGCGGGCAACGCCGCCCTCGAGGAGATCGTGATGGCGATCAAGACGAGGGGTGACTACTTCGGTCACCTCGACGTGAACGTGCGCACGGAGGAGCTGGCGCGCACGTCGCGCATCGTGTCGCGGCTCACCGGCTACCCCGTCCAGTACAACAAGGCCGTCGTGGGCCGGAACGCCTTCGCGCACGAAGCCGGCATCCACCAGCACGGCGTGCTCGAGGATCCCGAGACCTACGAGATCATGGACGCCAACACGGTGGGCCAGGAGGCCGCGCAGATCGTCCTGGGCAAGCACTCGGGCCGGCACGCGTTCGCGGACTCGCTCGGGAAGATGGGTATCAAGATCCAGGGCGACGCACTGAACGCCGCGTTCACCCGGTTCAAGGAGCTCGCCGACCGCAAGGTGCAGATCACCGAGGCCGACATCGAGGCGATCGTGGCCGAGGAGCTCGGGACCGGGTACGTCCACCGGTTCGACCTCGTCGACCTCACGCTGTCCGGCGGCATGTCGTCGAAGCCAACGGCCAAGGTCGTCGTGGCGAACGGCGACGGCAAGATCGATGCCGAGGGCTCCGGCAACGGCATGATCGACGCCGCCATCGCCGCGATCGCGGCGGCCACGGGCGTCGAGGGGCGGCTCACCGACTTCCAGGTGCACGCCGTCACCGGAGGCGGCGACGCGCTCGGCGACGTCGTGGTCCAGATGGAGGCAGACGGCTTCAAGGTCTCGGGACGCGGCGTGTCGACCGATGTGGTCGAGGCCTCGGCCCGGGCCTACCTGAACGCCGTCAACCGAATCGTGCGCCTGCGCGAGCGGGGCGAGGAGCGCGAGATCGAGATCGGGCCATGAGCGCTCCCGCCAGCCCGGTGAACCTGTGGAGCGAGTCGGCATGGGCGCAGCGATACCTGCGCGAGCGCGACGACATCCCGCACCGCATTGAGGGGTTCGCGGTGCTGACCGAGCTTCTCCCGGAGGCGCCGCGCCGTGTCCTCGACCTCGGCACGGGCGACGGATACACGCTCGGTCTGGTGCGCGGCGCCTATCCCGACGTCGAAGGGGTCGGCGTCGACTTCTCGGCCGAGATGCTGGGCCTCGCACGCCATCGGTTCGCCGGCGACGCCGGCGTCGACATCGTCGAGCACGACCTCGACGAGCCGCTCCCGGATCTGGGGCGCTTCGACCTCGTCGTGTCGAGCTTCGCGATCCATCACTGCGTCGACGAGCGCAAGCGCGCGCTGTACGGCGAGGTCTTTCGTGCGCTCGAACCGGGCGGAAGCTTTCTGAACCTCGAGCACGTCGACTCGGCGACTCCGCAGCTGCATGTCGACTTCCTGGCTGCGATCGGCAAGACCCCGGCGGACGACGATCCCTCGAACAAGCTCGTCGACGTCGACACGCAACTGGCCTGGCTGCGCGAGATCGGCTTCGTGCAGGTCGACTGCCACTGGAAGTGGCGCGAGCTGGCGCTGCTCGCGGGGGTAAAGCCGGCCTAGGACTGCGTCGCCGGCGCCCGCCACGCGAGCACAGGTCGCTTCCGTCCCCGCTGTTGCTCGAGGCGGCCGTGCACGGGATGGCCGTGCTCGACGAGCTCGTCGACGGCCCAACGGCGGACCTGTCGGACGCGGCGGCTCCGGGATCGCCCGCCGTTCGTGCGCGCGACCGCCAGCGCGAGCCCGAACCGGACCCTCTGGTCTTCTTCGCGCTTGAGGTACTGCAGCAGGACCGTGGCGGACCTGCGAGTGAGCCCGCGCCCGACCAGGACGGCGCCCGCGGCCGTCCGCTCGTCAGGGTCGTACGAGTCCAGGCGGCGCCGGTGCGCGCGTAGCTCGCGGCGGGAGAGTCGTCCTCCGAACATGTGCCGCCCAGTATCCAGCCCGCGGGGCCGCGAGACGGGTATTTCCGATCCGGGATCTGCGCCCGGCTCAGTCCCCGGTCGGGACCTTCGGCAACCATCCCGGGCGACGGGTTTCGTAACCGGCGATCTCGTCGCCGCGCTCGAGCGTGAGGCCGATGTCGTCGAGGCCGTGCAGCAGACGGTGATGCGTGTGGTCGTCGAGGTCGAAGGGCTCGTCGAGGTCGATGGCCGGGATGGCGACGCGGCGGTCCACGACGTCGATGACGATCTCGACCGACGGGTCGTCCTCGACGATGCGCATGATGCGCGTCACGACGTCCTGCGGCAGCTCGACGGGCACGAGGCCGACCTTGAAGCAGTTGTTGCGGAAGATGTCGGCGAAGCGCGGCGAGATGACCGCACGGAAGCCGTAGTCCTCGAGCGCCCACACCGCGTGCTCCCGCGAGGAGCCCGTCCCGAAGTTCGGCCCCGCGACGAGGATCTTCGCGTCCCGGAAGCGGTCCTGGTTGAGCACGAAGTCGGAACGCTCGCGCCACTCCGAGAACAATCCCTCGCCGAAACCGGTGCGCTCGACGCGCTTGAGCCAGTCGCTCGGGATGATCTGGTCGGTGTCGACGTCGCTCCGATCGAGCGGCACCGCCCGGGCGATGATCTCCTGCACTGCCTGCATGTCAGTCCAGGTCCTCTGGCGCCGTGAACCTGCCGGCGATCGCGGTCGCCGCCGCTACCGGGGGGGAGACGAGATGCGTGCGGCCGCCTTTGCCCTGGCGGCCCTCGAAGTTGCGATTCGTGGTCGACGCGCACCGCTCGCCGGCCGACAGCTTGTCGGGGTTCATGGCGAGGCACATCGAGCACCCTGCTTCGTCGCGCCAGTCGAAGCCCGCGTCGACGAAGACGCGGTCGAGTCCCTCGGCTTCCGACGCCGCCTTGACTGCCATCGACCCGGGCACGACCATCGCCCGCAGGCCGTCGCGGACCCGCCGGCCGCGGACGACGGCGGCGGCGGCGCGGAGGTCCTCGACGCGGGAGTTCGTGCACGAGCCGATGAACACGGTGTCGACCTCGAGGTCGCGCATCGGTGTCCCCGCCTTCAACCCCATGTAGCCGAGCGCGCGCCGTGCCGACTCGCGCTCGGACGGATCGGCGAAGGAGTCGGGGTCGGGCACGACGTCGTCGATGGTGGTGGTCTGGCTCGGGTTGGTGCCCCAGCTCACGGACGGTCGGATATCGGCCGCGTCGAGGCCGACCTCCTTGTCGAACGCCGCGCCGGCGTCGGTCGGGAGGCCGCGCCAGTCGTCGAGCGCGCGCTCCCAGTCCTTCCCCGCCGGCGCGAACGGCCGGTCCTGGAGATAGGCGAACGTGGTGTCGTCGGGTGCGACCATGCCGGCGCGCGCGCCGGCTTCGATCGACATGTTGCACACCGTCATGCGGCCCTCCATCGAGAGCGACCGAATTGCCGAGCCGCGGTACTCGATGATCGAGCCGATCCCGCCTCCGGTGCCGATGCGGGCGATGATCGAGAGGACGAGGTCCTTGGCGGTGACGCCGGCACCGAGCGACCCGTCGACCGTGATCGCCATCGTGCCCGGCCGCACCTGTGGCAGCGTCTGAGTGGCGAGCACGTGCTCGACCTCGCTGGTGCCGATCCCGAACGCGAGGGCTCCGAACGCGCCGTGCGTCGAGGTGTGGCTGTCGCCGCACACGATGGTCAGCCCGGGCTGAGTCAAGCCGTGCTCCGCGCCGATGACGTGCACGATGCCCCGCCCTGGGTCGCCCAT
>JBKOWN010000143.1:0-12437 GCA_046724435.1 Actinomycetota bacterium | reverse complement strand
TTCCTGAGGACGGTCGGTGATGTCGGCGTTGACGCCGTGGAGGCTCCTGTCACCGGTGGGGTGGGAATCGTCGCCGGCGTTGCGCTGGTGTCCGTTGATTGGACGCTGGCGTCCTTGGCAGCGTTCGCCCGCTTCGCATTGGTGACGCGCGGCGCGTTGTACCTGGTCACGTCGGCGTCGTTTCGTGGCCTCGCCGGGCCTTTGCAGTCCTGGAGGTGGGCGGCGACGTCGGCGTCGGCATCACCGCCATTGCCTGGCGGGACCCGACCCTGTTGAAACTGGCCGTCCTCGTCGGGTCGTGGGCGATCTTGCACGCCATCGCCAGCGGGACGATTCGCCGTCACGACCCCCGCCGAGCATCCGCCCTGGCCGCTCTCCCTTATTTCGCCATCGGCGCGCTTGTCCTCGGTGCGATCCTGATCGCTCGTCCTGGCGACTCAGTTCGCGGCGTTGCGGTCACCATCGGGCTCTTGGCGCTCCTTGAAGGAACGCGCGAGGTCGCCGAAGCAGCGGTCCGCTCTCGTCGAGAACGTCGGATACGTCAAGCCGGGCACACCCAGTCAGCAGCACCGGCCTAGAAGGAGACCGATGAGTGGCGACGCTGATAGCGACATCAACGATCTACGCCTCGACGCCGATGCAAGGTGCCGACGGTCTTCGACCGCGTGTTCGCACCAGTTCCGAGCTCCTCGGACCTGGCGGCACGGCGCGCCGAGCGTGAGAGGCGCCTGGCCGAGCAGCGCGCCTTCATTCCGCTACCACTGCTGGTAACTCGTGATCGCCATCACTACAACCGATCCGCATATCGGACCGCGCGGCACACCCGCGACTCAACGCCCGGGTGTGCCGGCAGGGTTGCATTGATCGGGTCAGACCTCGTACCACTCGCCGTAGACCGCCAGTCCGTACACGACCAGCGCGGCGAGAAACATCGTGACCAGCGACGCGAACGGGAACACGAAGATCCACAGCATGCTCGACACGACCGCGACCGATGCCAGGATGATGCCGATCCACCGCGCCACCTGAGACCGGTAGAACACCCCGATGCCCGCGAGCACGAGGATGATCCCCAGGATCAGATAGAACCACCCCCAGCCACCCAGCTTGTCCGCGTAGTAGAGGTTTCGCCTGACGGAGTCCGATCGGTCAAGGGCCCATAGGCCGTTCGCGACGTCCAAGAGGCCGACGATGATCAGCATCACGCCGGAGAACGTGACCCAACCGGTACCTGTCCGTTCCCTCGGAGCTGTTTCCATGTTTGCCCTCCTTCTCAGAGGCGCGCCGTCGCAAGCCCGATGCCGCGATCCGACGCATTGCGCTTCTGTCCTAAACCCCCGGGTCTGGTGTTGCAAGCACCGCCGGTGGACGCAGCGACGGGAAGATGTGGACCGCCGGACTTGACGGACTCAGCCTCGGGTGAGTTCAAGTGGAGGCGGTTTATTTAGATCAATGGGGCAGGATGCACCCTCGTGATTGTCGGATGGGCGGCAGTACGGCCACCTCTTGGAAGCTACGGATCGCTCCGTGGAGTGCCACGAACAGGTCTTCGTAACCCTTCGCTGATTCGCTTATTCACGCTTGTGCCGAACCGACCGATTGTCGAAGAGAGATCCGAGCGAGAACGCGCTTCCAGATCGTCAACTGTCGGTGTCGAGTCGAGCGTGATGCGAGCCGTGTGCTCTCGCCGGCCGCGCCGATCAGACACTTGATGTGGGATTCATTCCTGTGCCGCTTTGCCATCTGGGCTCGTAATGATGCGTTCGTGGATCTCGTTCGTGAGGTGGTGAATCTCCCGGGTCAGCTCGGTGTTGGTCTTGAGCTCTTGGTCCCCGGTTGCGAAGTCGTGATCCGCCTTGGCCTGCTGGAAAGCCGCCTGACGGTTTTGGCCGATCATCACGAAGGTCGACAAGAAGATCGCTTCGAGGGACACGATCAGCGTCAGCGTCGGCCACGGACGGTTCTCGATGAAGAGGATCCACACTGCGAAAACGATGGCGTGGATGTAGACGAAGTTCATGGAGCCGGCGAACGCGGTGATCTTGTCTGCGATGCGTAACTGGAAGTCCTGTGCTCGTTGTGACTGGTGCGCTAGCACGAACGGACTGTGCGGGGGTTGCTGCTGCTTGGGGTGGTTCATGTCGCAGCCTCCTTCGGAGCGACCGACTCTCGTATAGACAGGCCGAGGATGAGGTTCGCGAGGCCGACGCGAGGTTCAACCATCCGAAGTCCCCACCCGGGGACACAACCCAAGCGTCGACACGCGGAACACCTGCTACGAGGTTCGTGTGGCTCGACGGAGCGCCACGGTGACTTGCGCCCGGACGAACGACGTACCTCACCGCATCGTCGATCCCGCCACCCGCTCTTCGGTCGATCGACCGTCTCGGTCTGACCATGTTTCGATCACCGAGAATGAAAGAAGTCAGCCATCACTGCGAGCGGCGGAGCTCTGCATTGTTCGCGATCGGGGCTCAGGCACGCGCCGAGCATGATCCACCGCCGACAAAGCAATCAAGGGCTGTCCCCGCTGTTCCCCGACCCGGGGATTGGCACCCACAGCCCACTTACCGGGTGTGGTTCCTCAGGAGCTCGATCCCGCAGCCAAGTTGTCTGCGTCCATTCTCGCCAGGGTGGCGTCCAGCACCGCGTACTCGGCTTCGTCGGGTCACGGCTCGTGCGCTGGGCCGCGCTCGAAGCCGTCTCCTGGTAGAGGTCGTCTGGCGACGTTTGGTGCGCGCGTTCTGCGCGTCGGTTCGGTGCACAGAGGCCAATCACGCCGGTAGTTATATGCACAGGAGTGCGCCAGTGCAGCGGCGGGGCCGTCAGGTTCTCACCGGAAATCGCCAGCCTGCATGCGGCGTGACTCTGGGCACCAAGAATAGGTAACGCGCTACCGATGTGCTCTCGCAGGTCTATTCCTACGGTCCAGGGTGGATCGCCCGCGGTTTCGCGTCGACGGGATCCTCTGCCTCCGGGCGCAATTCGGCCAATACGAGTAGCCCAGGAACGAGGGAGGAGGGAACTATCCGTTACCTTCCGTCAGCGAGTCGAGGCACGGCGCTGCTCGTGGGCCTCATCCTTGTTGCGCTCAGCGCCTGCACTGGTGATGGGGGAAACGGAGGCGTCACCATTCCGACGTCGGACGGGTCGCCTCCGGAGCTCTCGTTGGGTGCCGGCGTCACAGGCGGCGGTCCGAACGTCTCGGTCAACACGGGCGGCAGCGATGCGACGCTCGAGCTTCGGACCAAGACGGGGAACCTGAACCTGCTTGCTTCGGGCAAGGATCCTGAAAGCGGTATCAGGAGTCTTCAGATCTGGATAAATGAGACGACCGGCAGTTGCGCCAGCGCGAGCCCTTGCTCCACTCGGGGGCCGGATCTGAGCGGGGCGCCGCGGTTCGACTCCACGGATCCGCCTAAGCAACCGGGAGACAAGACGTCTGCATCATCCGTGATGGCGCAAGCGTTGAACCTCAGCAGCGAGATTCCGCAATCAGCACCAACGGGAGGATCGTTTTCGCTCCGATGGGACATCTACGCGACGAGTACCAACTATCTCGACGGAACGTCACAGACCCGGACAATCACGGTTACGTATCACGATCCGCCGCTGCCGCCGTCCCCGCCGTCCCCGCCGCCCCCGACCCCCGGACTCGCCCCGGCGCCGAGTGCGCCGATTGACACGTACGGAGTCGGCAAGATTTCCGAGCAGTTCGAGGACAGGTCACGGCCGACCAGGTCGAGTGGAAGTTTTCCCGGTGCGGCAACCCGGAAATTGCCGACTGCGATCTACTACCCGGCATCGCTTCCGCCGGGGACCCCGCCCGGGATCATCACGCCGGCTTCGCTGAATGCGCCGCCCGTGCCGCCACCGACCACTCCCGCCGGGGCCCCGACGCGGTACCCACTCATCCTGTTCAGCCACGGCCTTCAGGCAAGCGCGAGCTTCTTCGAGAGCCGCTTGATCGCGAAGTGGGCATCGGCCGGCTATGTCGTCGCGGCCCCCGAATATCCCCTGACCAACATGGCCACCATCAACATGTTTCAGATCAACCTCGATGATGCCTTCGCCGACGTCCAGAATCAGCCGGCCGATGCCAAATTCGTCATCGACGAGGTGATCAAGCTCGGTCAGCAGACGACCGGGCCGCTGAGCGGGATTGTCCATTCAGAGCAGATCGGGGCGGCCGGCCATTCGGTCGGGGGCACCACGACCTACGGCCTCGCGTACACCGTGTGCTGCAGTGACCCCCGCATCAAAGCCGCCGTCGCGATGTCGGCCTGCGCGGGATACGTCGGCGGTCCAGCAGGCCACTTCACCCGCGACCCTGTACCGCTGCTCATCCTGCACGGCGACGCCGATACGACCGTGCCCTATGACCCGTTCGCCGTCGAAGCCTTCACGGCCGCGAAGGAACCCAAGTTCGGGTTCAGATTTGTCGGCGCCCCGCACAACTCGCCATTCACCGGCGTCGCGTTCGGCACAGCCACCGAAACCCAAGCCACGGCTCTGAGGGGGGGCACCATCGACCATTGGGACCGCTACCTCAAGAACGACACCGCAGCGAGCCAAAAACTCAACACGGACTTCAACGTGGCCGGTGTCACTCCAATCTCGCCGGGTCCCCCCATCACCCCCAGCAATCTGACTCCGTGCGTGCGAGGGACGTTGTAGCCGAGCGCTAGGTCAGTACCCCGCTTCGGTGAAAACCATCCGACTAGTCGTAGATAGCCACGGACGAAGCGTTCATGAAAACAGCGCCAGAACCGGCGATCTGTGTGAGAGGCATGACGTAGGTCGGACGGATTGCTCCGTCGAACCTGACAGCGCCGTCACACTCCGGTCCGCGAAATGTCCGCGCGAGTCCGCGAAACGACGAGCATGGCGGCGAACCACCGCGCAGTATTTTCGCAGGTCAGGCCACGTTTGCCAGGTCAGCCGACCGTCGAAAGCAGAATCCGGCGTACGCGTCGACTCGCCACCACACCCATCTGACCTGCACAAATGCACCAATGAGAGGCACGACCGGGCCACCCTTCCGGGGTCCTGTCGTCTATCTCTTCGTGTATTTCTTCTTGCTCAAGGACATCCGCCGGACGCTCACTCAGCGGGATGGCGTCGTGTCGGAGGCGGCACTCCAAAGAGCTGCCGGGCGTTGCCACCGAGGATCGCGGCCTTCGCGTCGCGATGAAGGCCGCACTCGACGATCTGCGCGAGGAGATGACTCACGCGCCGGCCCACTGGCCACGAGTACAAGTCGGTGCCGAACATCACGCGTTCGGGACCGAAGCGCACCGCGAACTCTTCGATGAAATCGAAGTTGTAGCTCAGACTCGTGTCGAACACGATGTTGGTCGCGACGTCCGCCACGAAGAAACACTGCCGTGTTGCCTCGTACGACGAGAACGCGTCGAGCGCCAGGATCGTCAGGTCCGGGAGGGACCGGGCGATCGATGCGAGCTTCCAGAGCGCCTCCTCGGGCGTGTCGTCCATGGCGTGGATGATCGGTACGAGCCCGAGCTCCCCCATGCGATCGAGGTACCGCAGGACCCACCGGCTGTCCATCGACACGCCCTGGAAACGTGTGTGGAAGCTGATGGCGACGAGGCCTAGCTCCGAGACGACTCGTTCGATCTCGTCGAGCGCGTGGGGACCGTCGCGCGGTTCGACGATGCCGCAGCCGACCGGGAACCGGTCCGGCGTGTCGTCGCGGTATGCCGCGATCTCGTCGTTGACCCGCCGGGTGTCGGCGAGGCCGTTCGGGCGCAGATACCCGTGGCCGGGCATCACGAGCGCCTGCCTCACTCCACCTTCGTCCATGATGCGAAGCCGCTCGGCCTGCTCGCGCCCCGCGATCTCCGCGGCTTCGCCGGCCGCGTCGTCGAGCTCACCGCCGAGCGCGTCGAACGCACGCCCGACGTGGTGGTGCACGTCGAAGACGTCGAAGCCGACGTCTGCGATCACGCGCCGCCGCCGAGCCGCGGCCACAGCCGCAGGGCGTTCTCGCCGAGGAAGGCGCGCTGGTCGGCGGGCGAGAGCCGCGAGCAAGCGGCACGCCCCAACTCCAAGAGCGCTGCGTACGACCGGTCGTGCGTCTGCGGGTAGTCGGACCCCCAAAGCAGACGATCGGCGCCGAATGTTGCCGCGAGCTGGTCGACGAGGTCGCGTGGATCGCCCGTCGCCTCGGCCTGTTCCAGCAGGTGACCCGACACCTTGACGGAGATATTCGGCAGCGTCGCCAGCTCGAACAATTCGCCCGCCTTCGCGTACGGCCGGCCGCCGCTCACGTCGGGAAACCCGCAGTGATCGAGCACGATCGTCACCTCGGGGAACCGCTCGAGCATGGCGCGCAGCTCGGAGAGCTGCTTCGAGAGGATGGTGACTATCACACGGAGACCGAGCTCAGCTGCCACCGCACACAGCCCGAAGGCCTTGTGGTCGTCGAGTCGAGCGAGCGTCGGGTTCCCGATCGCGAACAACCGCACTCCGCTGACGCCGTCGTCGGTCATGGCGCGGAGTCGACGAGCCGGGTCGTCGACAGTGTCGACGATCACCACGCTGGCCAGCCGGTCGGAATGCGCCCGGGCCGAGTCGATCGCGTAGCGGTTGTCGAAGCCGTACGCGCTCATGGGCTGGACGAGCACGGCTCGGTCGACGCCCGCGCCCGTCATGAGCTCGAGGAAGTCCTCCACCGTGACCGGTGCGTCACGGAACCAGTCGAGGCTGACGCCGGCGGGACGAAGCGGGTAACGGTCTCTGTCGGCGGCGACGACGTGGACGTGCGTGTCGACGATCACACGGCAGCGGGCATCGGCATGCCGTAGAGCCGCGCCGCACTCCGTCCGAGCACGCCGACCTTCTGCGCGTCGTCGAGGTCGTCGCGGTCGTGGACGATCCGGACTGTGTCAGGGAAGGCACAGTCCCAGTGGCAGTAGTCCGAGGCGTAGCAGACGACGTCCCCCGTCGCCGCGAGCACATACGGCACGGTGCGCTCGTCGGGCTCGCAGCTGAGGAAGCATCTCCCGTCGAAGTATTGGGACGGCGGCCGGTCGATGAGCGGCGCCTGATCCGGTACGTGCTCCCAGTGCTCGTCGAGCCGCTCGAGCCAGAACGGGAGCCACCCCGCGCCCGCCTCCAGAAACCCGACTCGGAGCTCGGGGAAGCGATGGAGCACGCCGCCGACCGTGAAGCACGTGAGCGCGAGCATGGCGCCCACCGGGTGCGTGAACGCATGCACGGTGAGGATCGAGTCGAGACGCTCGATCACGAACGGCACCTGACCCGGCGCTTGGCCACCACCGTGCACGCACACCGCGACGCCGAGCCGCTCGGCGGTCTGCCACACGACGTCGAAGGACGGGTGGTCGAGGTTCTTGTCGAGGATGTGCTGGGCACACACGAGCCCGACGAACCCGTTCATCCGAACGCAACGCTCGAGCTCCTCGGCCGCGGCCTCGGGGTCGATCATGGGCAGCTTCGCCACGAGCTTCAGCCGGTCGGGCGCGTGGGCGGCAAACTCCGCCCGGGCGTCGTTCAGCGCGCGGCACAGGGCGATCGAGAACTCCCGGTCGTGGAGCGCGAATTCCTCCCCCGAACCCGGCGGAAACAGCACCGCGACATCGATGCCTTCGAGGTCCATGTCGTCCAATCGCGCCGCGGCGTCGTACATCCCGGGCCGCATGCCGGCGGGCGGCGTGAGCTCGAACTCGTCCTCGGCCCACACGGGTGTGCGTGGATTGCGGCCGCTGATCTGCATGCCACCGCCGGGCACCGCCGCCGTTGCCCGCCCGTAGTGCTCCTTGGTCGCGCGCACGTACTCCACCATCCGGGCCCGGAATCGGTCCGGCACCCGCTTGCGCCAGCCCACGGGTTCTCCACCGTGCCCGTCCGCGTCGACGACGTAGTAGTCGTATCGTCCCATCGGCACTCCCCCCAGGGCCTTCACCGGCGGCGCCTGACGGGCTCAGTTCTATCTCCTCTATGTTCATTCCACGAGCACGACAAATCCCGGAGGCCTCGTGAGCGACGCAGGCGAGGAGTGGATCGAGGTCGACGACTCGCCCGAAGGGCTCCTCGACCTGCTCGCGGAGCGCGGCTGGGGCGACGGGCTCCCGGCGGTCGCGCCCACCGCCGAGCGCGTGGACCGGATGCTGAAGATGCTCGGGACCGACCCCGACGAGGTCGTCGCGGTGCTCCCACCCCGCAACGGCGCCGCCACCGGTCGCGCTATCGCCGTCAACGCGGTGCTCGCCGGCTGTCCGCCGGAGGTCATGCCCGTGCTCGTGGCGGCGGTACGAGCGCTCGCCCGCCCGGAGCTGAACCTCGAAGGTGTGCAGGCGACGACCCACCCAGTTGCTCCGCTCGTGATCGTGCATGGTCGCGCCGCTGACGATCTGGGGTTCAACGCCAGGCTCGGTGCGTTCGGCCCGGGCTGGCGCGCCAACGCGACGGTTGGTCGGGCTGTCCGCTTCCTGCTCATGCACGTCGGTGGCGCGCGCCCCGGTGCCGGCGACGCGAGTACGCAGGGGCAGCCGAGCAAGTACACCTTCTGCGTCGCCGAGAACGCGACGGGTTCGCCATGGCCGCCGTATCCCTGGACGAAGGGCGTGACGACGGACAGCGCGGTCACAGTCGCCTGTGTGGAGAACCCGCACAACGTTCACGACATGTGGAGCAGCGAACCGCAGGGGATCCTTGAGAAGATGACCACCGTCGTCGCCCAGCTCGGGTCGAACAACGCCCCCGTGAGCAGCGCCGAGATCTTCGTCGTGCTCTGTCCCGAGCACGCGGTGACGATGGCCGAAGCGGGCTGGTCGCGTGACGACGTGCAGCGCTATCTGTTCGAACGGGCTCGGCTCCCGGCCCGGCAGATGCGCGCCGCGTTCGATCCCCCGCTGTGGGAACCATGGATGCACGCAGTCGCCGACGACGGGTTCCTTCCACTCACCGGGCACCCCGACAACTACCGCATCCTCGTTGCCGGCGGGCCGGGCAAGCACTCGTCGGTGCTGTTCAGCTGGGGCGTCACGAAGAGCGTGACGCTCCCTCTGGAGGCGTGACGAGGGCACGCACGGCGCCGATCGCGCTCGCAGCGCGGGCACGCACGGCGTCCTCGTCGATCCCGCCCAGTGGATGCTGGATCACGACGATCCTGGCATCGGGAAGGTCGCGGGCCCCGGCCGCTCCGCGGGCCATGGGCTCGAACGGCTTCGTTGCGAGCAGGACGGTGGGGATGCCCGCCTCTTCGAGTTGGACGAGGTCGTGGACACTCCACGACGTGCACGATCCTCAGTCGCCGCTCCCCGTCAGCACGACCTCGGCGCTGCGTCGCAGGTTGTCGAGCACCTCGGCGTCGGCGGGCTCGGCCGCGCTCCGCTTGCCCACCACGGGCCCGAGACGCATGCCCGTCGTGTTCGCCAGCTCCTCGGCGACCGTGGAGAGGAGAAGACCTGCATTCGGTTTGCCGTTCACGAGCACCGCGACCCGCTTTCCCGCCAACGCCACTAGCGGGGCGGCAAGCCGACCGCGGCGGCGGACGACCGCGCCCTCGGGCGAGGCGACAAGGATCCGGCTCATGCGCGGGCTTCCATGGCGCGACCGACCTTACGATTCAAAACGGTGGTGGACAACGTTCGCAGGGATGACGAGCAGCGCCGCGTGATCGTCCAGGTCGCCTACCCGCCCGATCCGCCGCGCCACTTGGTCGACGGGCTGCGCGCCGTGTCGCCGGAGCTCGACGTGGTCGTGGCTCCCTACGTCGAAGAGCACGGCGTGCGGGCCGCGCGCAGCCAAGGCTCGCTCGAGGAGCTGCGGGCTCGCGCCGCCGTGCCCACCGACGCACAACGTGACGCCTTCGGCCGGGCCGAGGTGCTGCTCGCCCTCGACCTGCCGGTCGGCCTCGGCGCGTTCGCGCCCGCGCTGCGCTGGGTGCAGGCCATCGGCGCCGGGACCGACCACTTCCGAGGCGCGGAGCTCGGGCCGGACGTCGTGGTCACCAATGCGGCGGGCGTGGCCGCGGTACCGATCGCCGAGTTCGTCATCGGACAGCTCCTCGCGATCTGGAAGCGCTTCGACGAGCTCACCGACCAGCAGCGCCGCCATGTGTGGCAGCCCGCGTACGGCCGCCAGGTGTCGGGGCTCGCGCTGGGGCTCGTGGGGCTGGGCGCGATCGGTACCGCGGTGGCCGAGCGTGCCGGAGCGCTGGGAATGCGCGTGCTCGCCGTGCGGCGGCGGCCCGGCGCCGACGACGGACCGCCGGGCGTCGACGAAGTGGTCGGACCCGACGGACTCCACGGTGTGCTGTCGCGCGTCGATGCCGTCGTCGTGTGCGCTCCGGCCACTCCGGATACCCACGACCTGTTCGACGAGGCCGCCTTCGCGGCCATGCGACCGGGCGCGGTCTTCTGCAACGTCGCCCGCGGCTCGCTCGTCGACGAGGCGGCGCTGCTCGACGCGCTCCGGTCCGGCCACCTGGGGGCAGCGGTGCTCGACGTCACCCGTGAGGAGCCGCTGCCAGCGGACAGCCCGCTGTGGGACGCACTGAACCTTCGGCTGTCACCGCACTCGTCGGCGTCGCTCGACCACTACGTGGAGTCGGTGTTCGAGCTGTTCGCCGACAACGTCCGCCGCTACCTGCGTGGTGAACCGCTCCGCAACGTCGTCTCCTGATGGTCACTGCCAGTATGGGAGCGACGTCCCCATGGTCCGACGCGCGAATTGTTCGACCGGCACCGCGCGCAAGTCCTCCGAGAGCACCTCGACGCTGACCGGGCCCCGAAAGCCGTTGGCACGAAGGCGGGCCGAGAACCCAGCAAGGTCGAACTCGCCGTGACCCGGAAGCGCGCGACGGTGCAGCGTGTCGTATCCGGGATCGGAGCCGGCCGGCAGCCCGTCGCTGAACTGGACGAAGGCCAGCTCGTCGACCGGGAACGTCTCGAGATCGGGCCAGCCGTCGTGTCCGCGGAAGAAGTGCCATGTGTCGATGATCACGCCCGTGCGGGCACCGCCCCCGGCACTGGCGAGCAGCTTGCGCGCGTCGGCGCTGCTCTTCACCTTCGTCAGCGGTGAGAACTCGACCGCCAGTCCGACGTCCGATGCGCCGAACGCGTCGGCGCTCCAGCCGAAGAGACTCCTGATCCGGTCGTCGACCTCGTCGACGACCCGCACCTGCACCCATCTCGCGCCCAGGACCCGCGCGATCTCGAGCAGCTCGTCGGCCTCGTGTTTGGTCCGGGCTTGGTCGGCGCCGATTGTCAGGCCGGCGAGATCGAGGCACGCGAGCTGCCGCTCGGACAACGCGTCGGCGATCTGCGCCAGCGATCCACCCGCGCCGAGATGCGCCCGGATCGAGAAGACGTCGGGGCTCAGCATCGGGTATCCCGCTTCGGCGGCGGCCCCGATCTGCGTGAGCATGTCGGCGTGCGGTTCGACGAGCGGTGAGTGATTGAGCGTCGCGAAGGCCAGATCCGCCATGACCAAGCAAGCGTATGCTCGGACGATGGATGGAGGAGGTTCGTGATGGTCCGCATGAAGGTCCTCGACCCGACCGCGCCACCCCCTGAGATCGGCGCCGATCCCGGACCGGACGCTGGGGCGCTGGCGGGCAGGCTCGTCGGCGTCCGCTACGACCGCACGTGGCGCTCGTTCGAGTGGGTGATCGACGAGTGGACCACGATGCTCGGCGGGGCAGGCGCGGATGTGCGGCCGTGGTGCGCGGGGAGCCGTATCGGCGAAGAAGGTGAGCGCACTCGCGTCGAGCTCGACCGCTTCGTCGACGACGTCGATTTCGCCCTCGTCGGGCTCGGCAACTGAGGCTCGTGTACCTCGTGGACGGTCCAGGACACCTTGGCCGTGGCCTCCCGAGGAAAGACGGCGGTCGCCGTCGTAACGCAGGAGTTCGAAGCGCTGGCACACACGATGGCAGCGAACGCAGGGCAGGCGGCGCTGCGCGTGCTCGTGCTCCCCTACCCGCTCGACACCCGGCCCGAGCCGGAGGTGCGTGAGATTGGCCGACAGCACTATCGACCGCTCCTGCGGGCCCTCGGGGTGCCAGATTGACTGGCTGACGAGCCCTCGCGTCGACACCGACGTCGACGTCCTCGCGTTCACGAAGTTCGCCACCGACGCCGGCTGGGGCGACGGCCTTCCGCTCGTGCCCCCGGTCGAGGAGTTCGTGCGCGAGTACGTCGCGGCGTCGAACCGCTTCCCGGACGACGTCCTCGCCGAGCTCCCTCCCCGCAACGGCCGGTGCACGGTCGAGAAGGTGGCGATCAACGCGGTGATGGCGGGTGCACCAGCGGCCGCGATGCCGCTGTTGTGCGCGGCCGTCGAGGCGTGCGCCGATCCGGCGTTCGATCTTTTCTCGCTCAACACCACGACCAGCTCGGTCGTGCCCGGCCTGTTCGCGAACGGCCAGGTCCGCCACGACCTCGCCA
>JBKOWN010000167.1:0-5722 GCA_046724435.1 Actinomycetota bacterium | reverse complement strand
CTGGAAGCAACCGCATGGCTCGCCGACGTCCTCACCATGCGCCGCGCCGACGACGACGCCAAGGTGCCCGACCGAGACGTCCCCGACCTCGCCTCTTGGCGCCCGATAGTGGAGGCAGTCGCGCGCGCGTAGCGCGCAGGCACCGGTGCCGGTGGGTCGAGCCGAGGCGTGTCGGCGGCGAGCGAAGCGAGCCGCCGGGCACGCGGTGGGTGGGACGCCGAGGCCGACCTGCCGGTGCCGGGGGCGGTGGTGGAGACAGTCAGCCCGTGGCCGCGCGGGTGGGCTTCTCGTAGCGGTAGCCCACGCCGCGGATGGTGACGACCCGGGTCGGGTTCGACGGGTCCTCCTCGACCTTGGCCCGGAGTCGCTTGACGTGCACGTCGAGCGTCTTGGTGTCGCCGAAGTAGTTCGGTCCCCAGATCCGGTCGATCAGGACGTCGCGGGTCAGGACCCGCCCGGCGTTGGCGAGCAGCAGCTCGAGCAACTCGAACTCCTTCAGCGGCAGCGGCACCGGGTCGCCCCGCACGAACACCTCGTGCCTGCCGGCGTCGAGGCGCACGTCGCCGATCTCGAGCACCTCGTGGTTGGTGATGCTGGTCGGCTCCTCGTCCGGGCTGCGGCGCAACGCGGCGCGTACCCGTGCGATGAGCTCGCGGAGCCGGAACGGCTTCGACACGTAGTCGTCGGCACCGACCTCGAGGCCGACGACGGCGTCGATCTCGTTGCTGCGAGCTGTGACCATGATGATCGGGACGCGCGATCGGGACCGCAGGTCGCGGCACACGTCGACGCCCGAGATGCGGGGCAACATCACATCCAGCAGGATCAGCGACGGGCTCGTGGCGTCGAACTGGTCGATCGCCTCCTGACCGTCAGCGGCCACCTCGACCCGGAAGCCCTCGCGTTCGAGCGCCACGGTGAGCGCGTCGCGGTACGACTCCTCGTCGTCGACCACGAGAATGAGGGGGGCGGTCTCGCCCATCAGGACGCCTCCGAGAGCTTCTTGGACGACGGTAGAGGCACCCGCAGCAGGAATGTGGAACCCTCGCCCTCGGTCGACACGACCGTCACGTCGCCGCCGTGTGCCTGCGCGACGTGCCGCACGATCGAGAGGCCGAGGCCCGTGCCTCCCGTGGCGCGGCTTCGGGCGCGGTCGACCCGGTAGAAACGCTCGAAGATCCGCTCGAGGTCGCGGGAGGGGATCCCGATGCCGTGGTCGCGCACCGAGATGCAGATGCTGCCGCCCGCCACGGTGGCCTCGACCTCCACCGGCTCGCCCGGCTCCGAGTACTTGACCGCGTTGTCGAGCAGGTTCGTGACCGCGCTCACCAGCTGCGAGCGGTCGCCCGCCACGACCAGGTCGGTCGCCACCGGCGCCACGCTGAGCGGGATCCCCACGGTGTCGGCGGCGCCCCGCACCCGCTCGGCAGCCTCGTGCAGGACGACGTGCACGGGCACGGGCTCGCGGATCGGGCGCTCCTGGGCCTCGATGAGGCTGAGGTCGAGCAGGTCGTCGACGATGCGCCCGAGCCGGTTGGCTTCGCGCTGCACGCGGTCGGCGAGCTGGTTGTTGACCGGCGAGTCCTCGCCGACCGCCATCGTCTCTGCGAGCAGTGACAGCGCGCCGATTGGCGTCTTGAGCTCGTGACTCACGTTGGCGACGAAGTCTCGCCGGACGCTCTCGATCCGTCGCAGCTCGGAGACGTCGCGCACGAACGCGACCGCCCCGATCACCCGGTTGCGCCGCCACAAGGGTGCCGTCCGCACCTGGAGCACCTCGCGAGGTGGTCCGAACAGCTGGAGCTCGCGCTGCGCCCGCTCGCCGCGCAGCGCCGGGGCGAGCAGCGTGCGCAACGCGTCCTCGACGAGGGCATCCGCATGGCGGGCGCCACGGAAGCGCTCGCCGGCTGTGTTGCGCATCACGTCGTTGCCCCTGGCGTCCACGACGACGACGCCGTCCTCGAACGCCGCGACCGCCCCGGCCAGCGACTCACGTTCACGCTCGATGTCGCCGCGCGATCCGCTGCGCTCTAGCGGCTCGTCCACCTCTCCCGTCGCCCGCCGCAATTCGCTTCGCAGCGACCGGATTGTGAAGACGAGATAGCCCAGTGCCGCGACGAGCGTGACGATCACGACCGTCACGGCGATCGCCACGATCAGCCGAACCTCCCGGTGATGTACCCCTCCGTGCGCGGGTCGGACGGATGCGTGAAGATCGTCTCTGTCACGTCGTACTCGATCAGCCGCCCTCGGCGGTGACCGGCGTCGTCGACCTCGGCGGTGAAGAACGCGGTGCGATCCGAGACGCGCGCCGCCTGCTGCATGTTGTGGGTGACGATGACGATCGTGTATTCCTTCTTGAGCTCGTCCATCAGGTCCTCGATACGCGCTGTGGCGATCGGGTCGAGCGCAGAACAGGGCTCGTCCATGAGGATCACGTCAGGCTGAACCGCGAGGCAACGAGCGATGCACAGGCGCTGCTGCTGACCACCGGAGAGCGCCAGCGCGCTCCGGCGCAGCTTCCCGTCGATCTCGTCCCAGAGCGCGGCCTGGCTCAACGCCTTCTCTACCATTCCCGCGATCTCGCCCCGTTTGGTGCCGTTGATGCGCGGACCGTACGCAACGTTGTCGTAGACGGATTTCGGGAACGGGTTCGGCTTCTGGAACACCATGCCGATCCGACGCCGCACCTCGGCGGGGTCGACCTTAGAGGCGTACAGGTCCTCACCGTGATAGGTGACCTTCCCGCGCACCTCGGCGCCGGGTGTGATGTCGTGCATGCGGTTCAACGAGCGAAGCACGGTCGTCTTGCCACATCCCGACGGCCCGATGAACGCGGTGATCTCGTTGGCGGCGATGTCGATGTTGACGTCCTGCACCGCGGTGACGCCGCTGTAACTCACCTCGACGTCCGAGAGCTGGAACACGATCTCCCGTGCCCGCTCGGGCTCCTCCTCGGGCGCCGGCTCACGGGGAGGTGCCTCGTCCGGGGCCTCGGACTCGTCGCGAGTCGTGGTCATCGGGCCGAATGTAGTGGCGGCGGTCGCGGTGTCGGTCATTTCCGGCTCCAAGGGTCAGACCGCCGCCGAACGGCGGGTGTAGATGGTCGTGATGACGCGCGCGACCAGAGTGAACAGGAAGACAATCAGGATGAGTGCCAGGGCCCCGCCCCACGCCCGGTTCTGGGCCGCGTCGAAGCCGCCGAACACGCTGGCGTTGATGTAGATCTGCTGCGGCAGCGCGGTGTTGGGCCCGTCGAAGACGTTCCAGTTCGCTGACGACACGATGCCGATCGTGAAGAGCAAGGGAGCGGTTTCCCCTGCCACGCGGGCAACGCCGAGGAGCGCGCCACTGATGATCCCCGGAGCGGCGCTCGGGAACACGACCCGGCGGATCGTCTGCGCCTTGCGGGTCCCGAGCGCATAGCTCCCCTCCCGCAGCTCGTCGGGAACGAGCTTCAGGATCTCCTCCGTGGTCCGGATCACGATCGGGAGCATCAGGCAACCCAGTGCGAGCGCGCCGGCGAACCCACTGAGCCCGGACTCCTTCCGCGGCAGGACCCAGATGGTGTAGATGAACAGGCCCATCACGATCGACGGCACGCCTGTCATCACGTCCGCGAGGAAGCGGACGACGCGGGCGAAGATCCCGTGCCCGCCGTACTCGTTCAGGTAGATCCCTCCGAGAACCCCCAGCGGTACGGCCATCGCCGTCGCGGTCGCGGTGATCACGAGGGTGCCGACGATGGCGGGATAGATCCCTCCGCCCTCGAACCGGTTGCTGAACGGCAGGTCCTCGGTCAGGAAGCTGTAGTTGAAGACGGTCGCGCCGGCCCGGATGACGTAGAAGACGATGAACGTCAGCGGAATCAGCGCCACCACGAACGAACCCACGATCAGCGCGGTCGCGACGGCATTCTTGAGCTCGCGCCGCCCCTTTCGGGTCGAGTGCGTGAGGGGCATCGACGACGAGCTCACGCGGAGCCTGCCGACTGCCGGTCGGCCCGGGCAACGACCGCGCGCGCCGTGGCGCTGATCAGGATCGTGATCGCGAAGAGCACCACGCCGCATCCGATGAGTGCGGCGCGTTGGGTGCCGCTTGCCTCGCCGAACTGGTTGGCGATGATGCTCGCGAGCGTGTCGCCGGACCCGAAGATGTTCGCCGTGATCCGGGGCGACGAGCCGACGACGAGAGCGATGGCGATCGTCTCACCCATCGCCCGGCCGAGCCCGATCATGGTGCCGGCGACCATGCCGCTTCGGCTGTGCGGAAACACTGCGCCGCGGATCATCTCCCAGCGCGTTGCGCCGAGTGCGAGCGCGGCCTCCTTCTGCGACGCCGGGACCGTCGCGAACACCTCGCGAGTGATCGAGGTGATGATCGGCGTGATCATGATGGCGACGATGATCCCGGCGGTCATGAAGCTCTTCCCGGACGCGCTCGGGTTGGCGAACAGCGTGCTGAGGATCGGGATGCTGGCCGTGGCGTCCGACACGGTCTGAAACAGGGTCGCGAGCGGCGCGGCGAGGACCAACAGCGCCCACAGCCCGTAGACAACCGAAGGGATCGCCGCGAGGAGGTCCACCGTGTACACGATCGGCCGGCGTACGCGCTGCGGGGCGACGTCGGTGACGAACAGCGCAATACCGACGCTGACCGGCAAGGAGAGCAAGACGGCCACGCCCGCGACGAGCAACGTGCCGTAGATCAAACCGCCGGCGCCGAAGTGGTTGTGGGCTGGATCCCAGTTGTCGCTGAAGATCCCGAGGCCCTCCGCACTGAACCAGGGCCATGCCTCGCGCGTCGTGTAGATCGCGATCAAGGCCAGGATCACGAGGACCATCAGCCCCGCGGCCAACGCGAGGATCCGGAAGCCCCGGTCGGCGATGAGCCCCGGCGGTCGCTTCCCCTTCGTCAGGCCTGCGGGGAGGGCGGGAGCGTCAGTGGCCATCGGGTGCTTTCAGAGAAACCGAGAGGGGCGGGCGGCAATCGCCCGCCCCTCTGGTTCGCGTGCGCGGGACGTTAGGTGCTCGCCGTGCTCGAGCTGGTCGAGCCGGACGAGCTACCTCCGAGCTTCTTGACCTGAGCCTTGGCCTTGTCGAGCAGGTTCTTCGGCAGCGGCGCGTAGTCCACCTGGGTGGCGATCTTCTGGCCGTTCCCGTAGATGTAGTTCAGGAAGTTCTTGATCGCCGTCGTCTTCGCCGAGTCCGAGTAGCTCTGGTACGCGAGAATCCACGTCGGCGACGCGATCGGGTACGCATCCTTCCCTGCTGCGTTCAGCGGGTTGAACGTGAGGTCCTGGTTGACCTGCGCCTTCTCAACCGCCGCCGTGGTCGCCTTGACGGTCGGCGCCACGAACTTGCCGTCCTTGTTCTTCACCGACGCGAACTTCAGCTTCAGCGCCTTGGCGTCGGAGAAGTCCACGTAGCCGATGGCGCCGTCGGTGCTCTTCACGATCTGGCCGACGCCCGGGTTGCCCTGGCCCGCCTGCTGGTCAGCCGGCCAGCTGACCGTCGAGCCGGTGCCGAGCGTCCACGCCGTCGGTGCCGCCGCCGCCAGGAACCCGGTGAAGTTCTGCGTGGTGCCTGAGCTGTCGGAGCGGTGCACGACCGTGATCGCCGTGGACGGCAGCTTCGCGCCGGGGTTGACGGCCTTGATCGCGGCGTCGTCCCAGGTCTTGATGTCGCCCTGGAAGATCTTCGCCAGCGTTTCGGCCGAGAGC
>JBKOWN010000108.1:0-5904 GCA_046724435.1 Actinomycetota bacterium | reverse complement strand
TCCTTGGACGGGTCACCCACCCACACGACGACCTTGATGTCCTTGTCCGTCACGCCCGATGCGGTTGCACCACCGTTCTTCCCGCTGAACGGCTGGATGCACGGAGGCGAGTAGACGCTCGGGATCTTCACCCGTCCGGTTGTGGTGTCGCAGTTGGGGCCGAAATCCACGTTCGACTTGCCGAGCAAGGCGGCCTTCTCAGGCGTCATCGGCCCCGACTTGACCAGCCCCGCGTTCTTCTGCGCGTCGGCGTTGTCGCTCTGGGGCGTCGCGCCCGCGGTCGCCGCGAGCATGCCGACGACGAGCGACCCGGCCGCGAGCGCGGTCACCGCCGAGCGGAACACGGTCTTGCCCGTTCACCTGCTGTTCCTGGTCATGTGGAGCTCTCCCCCCTGAAGATCCCCGTCGTCGTTCGATCAGCCGGGCGCGCCCGAAAGCAGCTCGGACATGTTGCCCTGGTAGAAGCGCGATTGGACGTCGCCCCCGACGGACCCGAGTGCTTCCTCGAACTTCGCCAGTGGGTCCTTGCCGCCCTCGGGGTGCGGGTAGTCGGACGAGAACATGAACAGGTCGGGCCCCGCCTGCTCGATCATCCATCCGACCGGCTCGCCCGGGTAGGGCGTGAACTTGAGGTGACGGCGCACGTACTCGGAGGGCGCGAGCGCGAGCTTGCGCAGCGGCTCCTCGGTCCGCTTGAAGGCGCGCTGGCCGTAGTCGAGCTGGCGCAGCCAGGACACGACCCAACCGGCGCCTTGCTCGATGCAGCCGCCGCGCAGCTTCGGGAAGCGATCGAACAGCCCGTCGTAGATCAGCACCCCGAGGAACAGCGCGGGCGACTGCGGGATGGCGAGGTAGTCCTTCGAGCGGACGTTCTCGCCCCCGCCGAGGTGATCGGTGACGGGCATGTCGTTGTTGTGCATCGCGGGATCGAGCAGCCGGCCGCCGCCGCCGACGTGGAGCACGAACGGCACGTTCGCCTCGCTGAGCGTGTCCCAGAAGCCGTCGAGGTCGGGGTGGGTCGGCGCGCGCTCGCCGGCGGCTGTCGAGGGGACCATCACCGCCGCGCAGCCGTCGTCGATCGCGCTGGTGGTTAAGGACACCGCGCGCTCGGGGTCGACGAGAGGAACGAACGCGACCGGGAACAGCCGCTCGTCGCCCGAGCAGAACTCGGCCATGGCCCGGTTCTGCGCCGCGCTCCCGGCATAGAGCCGGTCCGGGTCGCGCCCGGCGAACATGGTCGACGCGAACGTCGCAAATACGAGCTGGCCGTCGAAGCCGAGAAGGTCGAGCACGCGGCTCCGCTCCACCGGGTCGAACGCGCCCATCGCCAGCCAGCCCTTGTCCTGCATGAGCCGGTCCTCGGCCGCGGCGGCGGCCGCGGTGTCGGCGCGGCGGGCCGTGGCACCCGCCGTCGCACGCTCGAGGAGCGGCGCGAACGCATCCATCGCCCCGCGCCGGAGCCGGTCGCGCTGCGCCGGGTCGATGTGCGGATCGAGGAAGTCCGCCAGCTCCATCACGTGGCTGTCGGCGTCGAGGATCACGCGGTCTGCGGCGTAGGTCATCGGCGCTCCCCCATGTGGCGATCGGCCGGGTGACACGTTGTCACCGTGTTGGTGACAGAATGTCACCGTGCCCGAGGCGACCGCAAGGCAGGCCCGGCCGCCCGAAGAGGCCGAGCCGGACGTCGTGGAATCGGCGCGACTCACACGCGGCGAACGGCGCGACGCCCTGCTCGACGCCGCCGTCGAGCTCGTGACGTCAGGAGACGTCGCCTCCGTGTCGATGGAGGCGGTCGCGGAGCGCGCCGGCGTGAGTCGCCCGCTCGTCTACAAGCACTTCGCCAACCACAGCGAGCTCCTCGCCGCGGTCTACCGGCGCGAGGCGAAAGGCCTGCACCGGCAACTCGCGCGGGAGGTGGCCGCCGCCGAGAGCGTCGAAGGAATGTTCCGCGCTCTCATTCACGGGGCGTTGCACGCCGCCGACCAACGCGGCCGCGTGTTCGCCGCACTTCGCTCCGCCGGGGGATGGAACCGCGAGCTGCGCCACGAGCAGCGCGCCCGTGACGTCGAAACGGTGCGGGCATTCGCGGTGCGAGCGCAGCGAGAGCTCGGCATCGGCCGCCGCGAGGCCACCGCAGCCACCGCCACGCTGCTCGCCACGATCGAGCCAGTGCTCGCGCAGTGGCGCCTGCGTCCGACGACGGAGCACGCCGCCCTCCTCGAGGACATCTACATGGGCATGGTGCGCGGCGTGTTCGCAGACCTGCGCAATGAGCGCCTGTGACGGCGCATCGCTCAGGTCACGAGCGCTACCTCGCGCCGCTCTCGGCTGGTGCCGATGCGTCGTCTGCTCTTGCATGTAGTCGGAGGAGCGGGAAAGATCTCGCGTCCGAAGACCCGTGACAACGGTTACCGGATCATCGCTCACGTTCCGTATGGGAGCGGACTCGGCCGCTGCGTGATAGAAGGACAACCGGCGGCTGTGGTGATCTCGCCACCGAGAGAGACATCACGAGGGGGGCGGCTTCGACGTGATGAACGGGCCGGGCGGCCGGCACTTCGAATCGCAAGCCATCGGCTGACGTGGCGACGGCGGAGTTCGCCGAGGTTCTCCAGGACGCTCGGCAGGGCTCGCACCAGGCGATCGCCGTCCTGTGGCGCGAGCTGCACCCACGCTTGCTCCGCTTCCTGCGCGGGCTCGACCCGGTCGCCGCGGAGGACGTCGAAGCCGAAACCTGGTTCGTGGCCGCTCGAGATCTCCCGGACTTCGATGGGGACGAGATGCAATTCCGCGCCTGGATGTTCACCATCGCGCGGAATCGTCTCATCGACTGGCGACGGTATGAAGCGCGGCGACGCCGCGTCGCATTGACGCCCGACGTCTTGGATCGTCCCGCGGACGATGACACGGCGGCGACCGCCCTCGACGCCGCCGGGGCCGAGGCCGCCCTTGCTTTCGTTCGCGCATTCCTCCCGCGAGACCAAGCCGAAGTGATCCTGCTGCGCGTGGTCGGAGGTCTCGAGGTGATCGAGGTGGCGGCGATCGTGGGCAAGCGCCCGGGGACGGTGCGCGTGCTCCAACACCGTGGTCTCCGGCGACTCGCCGAGCAGATCACCCGGAGCCCGTTCGAACGCCGAGGTGTAACGGAATGACACCCGGCGACGGTTTCCCAAGCGGGATGTACCGATTCGGGCTCGACGCCGACGCCGAGGAAGAGCTCATGACGAGCGCGGTCGACGTCGCCGACGCTTCGCCCCAGTATCGGGCGGTCGCACGCACCCTGCAGGCGCTGCGAGAAGCACCCGACAGTTGGGAGTTGGCCGGCGAGCCGGAAGCCGTAGAGCGGATCTCAGCCGCGGTCATGCTCGAGCGAAGGGCCCGCCCGACCCGACCCACCCGGCGGCGCTCGGCGCGGGTAGGCGTGCTGGCGGCGACAGCCCTCGTCGTCTGTGCGCTGCCCCTGGCTGGTGGGCTCGCGTCAGCCGGCGCGTTGCCCGCACCGGCGCAGGACGCGGCCTCCACGCTGCTCGGCAAGGTTGGAATCTCGGTCCCAACCAGCGCCGAGGCTCCCCCCGATACCGCCCCGCCCGCATCCGCGGTGCCCGCGTCTCCCAGCACGACGCCGCCGAGTCCGAGCCCGGGCGTGGTCGGGTCCAGCCCGGGCGCGAGCGGGCCGGTCCCGGACGCTGGGAAGCCTGCTCTTGGTGCCACGAGCCCGCCCGCTCCCGACCACGGCTGGAGTCACCAGCACGACGCGGAAGGCGGCGGTCCTCCCCCGGACAACAAGGATCACGGCGCAAACAAAGACGGCGGCGGTCCGCACGCTGGGGACGGCGGGCAGGGTGGGGGCAACGGGGGCGACCACGGCCGGTAGCCGCTGTAACGCTACGCGCCGTCAGATCGTTCTTCTTTGTGATCCCCGGGCCACCTTTGCCAAGGATCGACCCACGACGCTCCTGCAGCTCCTCTAGGCCGGTACCCGGTCCCCGGCCTGGAGGCTCAGGAGTCCACCGCCGAGAGAACCGGTACAGGAGCGCGCGGCGTAGCGTCCGGTGCATGACGTCGGACCTCAAGCTCGGACTCCAGCTCGGCTACTGGACTGCGCAGCCGCCGGCGGGCCGCGAGCTCATCGACCTCGCGCAGCAGGTCGAGGCGCTCGGGTTCGACTCGATCTGGACGGGCGAGTCATGGAGCTCGGACGCGTTCTCGCCGTTGGTGTGGGCGGCGGCGCACACGTCGCGCATCAAGCTGGCGACGGGCATCGCGCAGATGTCGGCCCGCAGCCCGGTCACGATGGCGATGCACGCGATGACGCTCGACGCGCTGTCGGATGGTCGATTCCGGCTCGGGATCGGCGTGTCGGGCCCGCAGGTCGTCGAGGGCTGGTACGGACGGCCGTTCGGACAGCCACTCGCTCGCACCCGCGAGTACATCGACATCCTGCGCCAGGTGTGGCGTCGCGAGGAGCCGGTCACGAACGCCGGCCCGCATTACCCGCTCCCCTACGACGGGCCGGGCGCGGTCGGGCTCGGCAAACCGCTGAAGATGATCACGCACCCGCCCCGCAACGACATTCCCGTCTACCTCGGGGCCGAGGGCCCGAAGAACGTTCGGCTCGCCACCGAGATCACCGACGGGTGGATTCCTCTCTACTACTCCCCGACGCGTCCGGAGGTGTACGCCGACCAACTCGCCGACGCGCCCGACGACTTCGAGATCGCCGTGAACGTGACCGTCACCGTCGCCGACGACGTCAGTCAGGCGCTGCTGCCGGTAAAGGGTGCGCTCGGCTTCTATATCGGCGGGATGGGCGCCAAGGGCCGCAACTTCCACACCGACCTGATGGCGCGCATGGGCTTCGAGGAGCAGGCGCACCGCATCCAGGACCTGTTCTTCGAGGGCAAACGCGAGGAAGCGGTGCTCGCGGTGCCGGACGAGTTCGCCGACGAGATCTCGCTCGTCGGCCCGGCGACACGCATCCGGGAGCGCATCGAGGCGTGGCGCAAGACGCCGGTGACCACGCTGCTCATCGGCAGCCGCGACTCCGAGGTGCTGCGGCTGCTCGCGGACATCACCCGCTGACGCTGAGCGCGAGCGCGTCGAGCGGCCGTTGGCCCTCGGCAACGAACATGGGACCCAGTTGCAAAGCTTTACGATGCGGCTACCAGTGGCACAACAAGGATGACCATGGCTTACGACGAGGCGATCTTCCAGACCTACCTCGGCCAGGTGCCGATGTTCCAGGCCTGTTCCGAAGATGAGCTCAGCGCGGTCGCGTACCTGGCCTCACCTCGAGCATTCGAGGCCGGCACCGCGATCATTCGCGAAGGCGACACCGGCGCCGAGTTCTTCGTCCTGATGATGGGCACGGTGACGGTCAGCCGCCAAAACCACGACGTGGCGAGCCTGGAGCCCGGCGAATACTTCGGCGAGCTCGCGCTCTTCGATCCCGCGCCGCGGGACGCCACGGTCACAGCCGACGTCCCCGTGACGGTCGCGGTCCTCGAGCGGGGGCGGTTCCAAACCGCGTTCGAGGCGGTCCCGGCGATGCGGGATGCGCTCCTGCGCGGCATGGCGCGACGCCTCCACGAGCTCGACGCCCGCGCCTGACCTCCGCTCAGCGACATCGACGCGTCGACGGTCCCGGGCCTGGTGCCAGCCTTTCTTGGCGTCAGAGTCTTCCGAGGACAAAGCACCCGTACGGTCCGCCGGTTCGCACCGACCACGGGAGGCTCGATGCACAGCGATCGCGACGCGGCAGGCGGCCTCTCACGGTGGCCGCTGCACCCGCTGAGCCACGCGCGCCAGTCGCGGCGAGCACGAAAAGGCGGGCCAATCGGACATCGTGGTCACGCAGCGCGCTCCGGCCTTGCGCCGAGTAGTCGCGACGCGCCACGGTTTACG
>JBKOWN010000186.1:0-17565 GCA_046724435.1 Actinomycetota bacterium | reverse complement strand
CGAGATTGCTCAGCATCTCCGGCAGCTCACTTCATCGGGCAATCCAGACGTGCGCCGGATGGCCGAGGCGATTCCAGTCTTCCTCAAGAACCTCTTCGACCTTGCGGCCGGACGCCCAGACGTGGTCGTGATCATCACACTCGCGACGCGCTCCGACGCATTCGGAAAAGAGACAGATGAGCTGACCGACGCGCTCGACGCCGCCGCGGCCGCCGATGCACGAGAGGCTTCCCGAGAGACCCAATCGGTGGTCGCACGGCCGACTTCGGGAGGCTCAATCGTTACACCCGCGGCGGACGACGAGATCGCTGAGATTCTCAAACGACGCCTCTTTTCCAGCATCGACGCACAAGCCGCGTCGCAAGCCGGCGACGCGTACGAGGTGCTCTATCAGGGCCTCACCGCGAAGGGCGAGCATCTGGCCGGTGGCGCGGAGGCCCCGACCCGATACGGCGAGCAGGTCCTGAGCAGCTACCCCTTCCACCCCGAGCTCATCCGCGTGCTGGACAAGCGGATCGGCACGATCCCGGACTTCCAAGGGCGGCGTCGGGGGCCGGACCTTCGGGTTCGGCCCCGGGCACACGCGCCATGGCTGCCGTTCTGCGTCCAATGCCTCGTCGCCAGCTCGGAGACAGGACGACCTAGCTATCCCGCGGCTATCGCACTGGACGGGACGAGCCCGGACGGGACGACATTTCGGTCACGCCAAGATGCGCGAAACCGCTGGTCAGCCGTACTCGACGACACCAGCCCGGACCGGAGACGATTGTTCGTTCTGACGGGGCGTTAGATGTCCTGAGGCCCGCGAGGAAGCGTTAGCGCAGGTCAGAGATCGTGACCGGCACGAGCTCGAGCGCCGCTGGTCACGGATTGGTCACGAAAGCTCGCGCTCAAGGCTGCCGCTGCCTCCCGGCCCGAGTGTTCGAGGTGGAGCGGGGGCGCGGGCGCGGACATCATCGCCGGGCGGTGCCAGACGGTCGCAGTCGAGGTTCTCGATAACAGGGGGGGCGGGAGCACGATGGCGACGTGCGAACGGCCACGAGAACCCCGAGGGCCAGCAGTTCTGCGGTGACTGCGGGGCGCGCCTGGCCCCGTCGCACGCCGCATCGTCTGAGCCCGTAGCGCCGTCACCGACGGGGAACGAGACGGCGGCTGCGGTTGAAAAGCAAGCACCCCACGACGCGGGACGCTTTCGGCGACGCTTGATTGCATCCGGCGTAGCTGCAGCGATCGCGCTGGCGGTCGTGCTGTTCGTGGTGTTCGAAGCTGGCGGCGACGGTGGCGGAGGCAGCAGCACGCCGCCAGTTGCCACCCGCGCTATCACGGGGCCGCCCGCGACATTCTTCAGCAGCCCTACGTCCCTGCCGCTCGGGGCGAGCATTGATCGACCGCTCCCTAAGGGCTACGCACCCACAACGAGCAATGGCTGGAAGCTCACCCTTCGTCGCCCGCGACGGGTCACGGCGCAGGAACTACCGCTACTGCCTGGCGAAGACGCGGGCACAGTCCGACGACCCGGCCGCGATCCTCGCCGACGACCGGCCGCTGCACCCGAACAACACGGGGAAGTTCGGACTACGGCGCGGCGAGCGGGCGATGACGGAGTACTGGGCACTGCACGTCGCGCACTGGCCGGCGCGAGTCGTCGTGAACGCCAAGGACTTCGTGCACCACAACACGGAGATCTACCCGCTCGTCGCCAAGTGCTGTAGGCCTCCTCGCCAAGCTGCACGCCGATCTCTCCCCAAATCGTGTAGGTGCGCATCGACTTGGTAAGCAGGCCATTCTCCGGGTCAAGTGTGTCTGCGACGACCGCCGCGATCTGGCAGCGCTCCGGAATCAAGCCGGGGTCAATGAACTCACCGATGTTGAGCGGCCGCGCTCCGGTTGCGAGGTGATAGACGGCCATGAGTCCATGCGTCTTGCCGCCGCCGAAGCTGGTCTCGGAGCGGATCAATTCACGAATTCGCAGGACCCGACCTTCGACGTGTATCGGAGCTGGCATCGCGCCGCGGCCGCCTTCGACGGGGAGGTGCCCGCCAAGATCCGCAGCGAGGTGGAGTCCTTCAAGGACAGTGTGAACCCAACCACGGCTGCGGAGGTTGTCGTCGCGTGCGTTCGGGCCGGTTATCTGACGAAGCGGGAGGCGAACTTCGGCTGACGCCGGGCAGCGCTCGGCCACCCCGACTCCGGGGGTACGCCTCGGATCGCGAACGGACTGCACACGCTCCGACAAGTGCCGACTGCGGCTGAGTCACGCGCCGGGGCTACTTCCGGTGACACTTCCGGTTGCGGACGCCAGCGGACCCGCTCCGGGGCCGGCTCATGACGCGCCCCTACCGGTCGTTTCGGATCTCGCTGAGCATCGAGCCGGCCGCGCCGACGACGAAATGCAAACACGATGCAAACGAACGGGACGCCACGAGCCCGGACACGACAATATGACCGGGTCGCTCGCGACCGCGAAAGTGCTGGTCAACTGGGACTGCGTGTCACGAGTCCGGACGGGAGAGGACAGTCCCCTCATATCGGAGGTATGAATCGCGATGCCTCAGGATCCGCTGGAGGGATTCCACGCGTCGACGTTCACGCATGACGGCATCGGCCGGCAGGTGTTCCGCGCCGGCACCGGACCGGCGGTGATCGTGATCCACGAGGTCCCCGGCCTCCATCCGGAAGCGATCGCGTTCGGGCGGCGCGTCGTCGACGCCGGGTTCAGCGTCTACATGCCCTCGCTCTTCGGGACCCCGGGCAAGCCGTTCGGCTGGGGTTACACGATGCGAACGATCGCCGGCGCGTGCGTCGCCCGCGAGTTCGTCACCATGGCCTCCGATCGGACGGGCCCCATCATCAACTGGCTACGACAGCTCGCCGCCGATGCTCACGCCGAGTGCGGGGGACCCGGCGTCGGGGCGGTCGGCATGTGCTTCACGGGCGGGTTCGCGCTCGGGATGATGGTCGATGAGACAATGCTCGCGCCGGTTATGAGCCAGCCGTCGCTGCCGTTTTCCGTCGGCAAGGAGCGCAGAGCCTCGGTCGGGATCAGTGATGCCGATTTCGACCGGGTGAAGAAGCGGACCGCTCAGGGCGCGTGCCTGATGGGGCTGAGGTTCACCGCCGACCCGGCGGTTCCCGTCGAGCGATTCGACACGCTGCGCCGCGAGCTGGGCGACGCGTTCATCGCGATCGAGATCGACTCGTCACGCGGCAACCCGCACGGCATCAAGCGGTGGGCACACTCGGTGCTCACGCTCGACCTGGTCGACGAGCCCGGGCATCCAACCCGAGCCGCGCTCGAGCGAGTGCTGGGGTTCCTGCGGGAGCGGCTGCTCGAGCCCGGGTAAAACACCCGCATCACCGATGATCCCCTCGGATACGGGCGGTCGTATCAGACATGACGTTGCTCGAGAACGCTGAAGTCTCCACCCGCCTCCCGGCCCAGGACCTCGAGCGGGCCCGCGCCTTCTACTCCCAGAAGCTCGGCCTCGAACCGGTCGAGGAACGAGAGGGCGGCCTGCGCTATCGCTGCGGCAACTGCTTCTTCTCCGTGTTCCAATCGGCCGGCCGTGCGTCGGGCGACTACACGCAAATGGCGTTCGAGGTCGACGACCTCGAGTCGGTCGTCGCCGAGCTACGACGGCGCGGCGTGGTGTTCGAGGCGGTCGACGTTCCCGGCCTTCGCACCGTCGACGGCATCGCCGAGATCGCGGGCAACTATCCGTCAAAGGGTGCCGGCGAGCGGGCCGCGTGGTTCCGCGACAGCGAAGGGAACCTGGTCGGCATCGGCCAACCGGTGCGCTGACGCCGAAGCCGTCAGGTGACGGGCGAGAGGAGCGCCTCGCATACGACGGCGCCGTCGGTGCCGACGAGCACCACGGAACCGGCCGCACCGCTGCCTCCTGGCAGCGCCACGACGCCACCCCACGCGCCGCGTTCGTCGTGGATGCTGACCGAGCCGAGGTGCTTCGTGGCCGAGCCGGTGCGGAACTCGATTCCGTAACGACCCGACGGCACCCCGTAGTTGACGTTGACGACGACCGACGACGGCTTGCCGTTCGAGACGAACACGTTCCCCACGTCGACGCCGTTGGCTCCCGACATCTGCGCCGAACGCACACTGCTCGCCGCGGCCACGACGCGATTCGTGTCCTGGACGCTCTCGACGACGCGCACGCCGACGATGCTCACGATGGCGGCCGCGGCGGCGGCAGCCGCGACCATGATCGCGGCGCGACGGCGCAGACGTCGTCGTGGCGCTCGCAGCGCCGAGAGCACACGGTCCTCGAATCCGGGCGGTGGCTCCGCTTCGGGGGCGAGGAGCGTCAACGCGTCGGCGGCCTCGGCCAGCTCACTGACGAGGGCCCGGCACGGGCCGCACTCGCTGGCGTGCTGGATGGCCTCGGCGCGCTCGGGACCGCCGACGACGCCCAAGGCGAGCTCGGGTGCGAGCTCGCGGACCTCGGCGCACATGGAACCGCTCACCGACGCCGCCTCATTCGGTTCGTTCCTCGGTCAGGGCTGATCGGAGGCGCAGGAGCGCGGTGCGGATGCGGGTCTTCGCGGTGCCCAGCGGGATGCCCTCGGCTTCGCTCACTTCGCGTGCGGTGTGCCCGAGCAGACCGGCCATGACCAGCGCCCGTCGCTGCTCGACAGGAAGCTGGATCAATGCCGCGCACAGGCGATCGGCGTCGTCGCGCAGCGCGGCAAGCTCGTCGGGCAACGGGCCGCCCGAGCTGAGGTTCAGCGCCAGGATCGAGTCGGGATCGACGACGACCGGTCGACGCACCCGCACCGAGTCGATGGCGAGGTTGCGGGTGATCGTCAGGAGCCACGTCGCCACCGTTCCCCGGCGGGAGTCGTAGGCGCCGGCGTGTCGCCACGCCCGCACGAACGCCTCCTGGGAGATGTCCTCGGCGGCTCGCGGATCCCCGACGATCGTCACGGCGAGGCCGAAGACACGGCGCTGGAAGCGCTGGAGGAAGGCTGCGGCCGCGTCGGGGTCCCCCGTCGCCAGGCCCGCGAGCAGCGCGTCGTCGGAGACAGCCCACATACTCAATACGCTCCGGAGTCCCGCCCGGATTGGGCGCCGCCGCTGCTCACCGTAGCCCTCGCCGGCGTCGGCGTCCCCCGCTAGGTCCGCCGGAACCCGTGCCCGAAGAACCCGCCCCTCGGCCGGGCGTGGGCGTGGAAGTGATCGGGGATGTTGCGCATGTTGTCGTCGACGTAGTGCTCGACGGTCAGCTGCTCGGCGGCGATGCGGCCGAGCTGGTCGAGCATGTGCTCGAGATCGGCGGCGGAGGGCTCGCGCCCGTGCTCACGCCAGACCACCATCGGGACCGCACAGATCTCGCACTCGGCGATCCAACAGATGGCGTCCTCGTGGTACCACGGAGTGATTCGCGCCGCCTCGCAGAGGTCGCAGTCCGAGGCGGGCGCGTCTTCCATGTCTTTCACGTCGCGACCGCCATGTGCGCCTCGAACCACGTGAGCGTTCGGTTCCAACCGTCTTTGGCGGCGGTTTCGTCGTACACATCGCGCTGGTCGCAATGGAAGCCGTGCTCGGCCTCGGGATACCGCACGACCTCGGTAGGAACTGGCGCAGATTTCAACGCGTCGCGGAGCTGCTCGACGTCGTCGACGGGGATGGACTGGTCGCGGTCGGCGAAGAGGCCGAGCCATGGAGTCTGGAGCTTCGACACCTCGTCGATCAGTGCGCGGAACTGCGGGAACCGTTGCGTGACGATCCCTCCACCGTAGAAGCCAACGGCGGCTCCGAGCCGCTGACGCAGCGCGACGAGGAACGTGACACGACCGCCGAAGCAGAACCCGACGGTCCCGACAGCGGAGTCCTCCCATCCAGAGGCGTGAAGGTGCTCGAGTGTGGCGTCGATATCGACGAGGATGCCGTCGTCGTCGAGATGCTCGTAGAGCGGGAGCACCTTGGAGAAGTCGCCGTAGGGCGCGGTGCCGCCGCCGGCTCGGTGGAAGAAGTGCGGCGCCACCGCGTGGTACCCGGCGTCGGCGAACCGGCGCGTGACGTCCTCGATGTGCGAGTTCACGCCGAACGCCTCTTGGACGACGATGACCGCGCCCCGGGCGTCGCCGTCCGGCCACGCTTCGTACAGCGGCATCGTTCCGTGCGTGGTCTCGAGCTCGACTGTTCGGGTTTCCACGGCTGCTCCTTCAGTGTCGGGCGGCGGCGTCGAGGGCGGTGCGCAGCTCTGCGACGTACCGGGCTACCTCGTCCGGTCCCCCGCCCGTCAGCACACGTCGCACGAGCGCGCTCCCGACTATGACACCGTCGGCCGTCCTCGCAGCTGCCACCGCTTGCTCGGGGGTCGAGATTCCCACACCGAGCAGCACGGGCACATCGGTGGTCGCCTTGCAGCGCCTGCCCATCTCGACCGCTTTGTCGCCCAGAGTCGCCCGCTCGCCGGTCACGCCCAGCAGCGCGACGCCGTACACGAAGCCGCGCGTCCGATCGCAGATGGCACGGAGGCGATCGTCGGGGGTCGTCGGCGCGGCGAGCAGAACGGTCTCGACGCCGGCGGTATCGGCGGCGTCACCCCAACCGCCGAGCTCGTCCAGGGGCAGGTCGGGAACGATGGCGCCGTCGATCCCCGCGTCCGCGAGCTGAGCCGCGAACCGCTCGGTACCGGCGTGGGCGATCACGTTGTAGTACGTCATGACCAGGAGGGGGACGCTCACATCGAGCTGCGCGGCCTCGGCCACGATCTTCGCCGGCGTGGCGCCGAGGTCGAGCGCCCGTTGTGACGCCTCCTGGACCGTGCGCCCGTCCATGACGGGGTCGGAGAACGGGATGCCGATCTCGATGGCGTCGGCGCCGGCGTCGGCCACGGCTCGCACGACGTCGAGCCAACCCGAGCCGAGACCCCCGGTGACGTACGGCGCGAGTAGGGCGCGTCCGGCGTCGCGTCGCTCGCGCAGGTGGGTCTCGAGCCTCACGCCAGTGGCTCGCCGGCCACGCGCTCGGCGACCTGGGCCACGTCCTTGTCGCCCCGGCCCGACAGCGTCACGAGGACCGTCGCCCCGGCGCGGACGGACCGGCCCGCTTCACGCGCCAGCCACGCCAGGGCGTGGGCGGGCTCGAGCGCCGGCACGATCCCCTCCGTCACCGAGAGCAGCTCGAAGCCGGCGACGGCCTCGTCGTCGGTCGCGTACGGATACTCGGCCCGGCCATTCGCGGCCAGCTGGGCGTGCTCGGGCCCGACGCCCGGGTAGTCGAGCCCGGCGCTGATCGAGTGGGCCTCCCGGATCTGGCCGTCTTCGTCCTGGAGGAACAGCGACCTCGCACCGTGGAGGACGCCGGGGACCCCGCGGTTCACCGACGCGCCGTGTTTCCCCGTCTCGGGCCCCAGCCCTCCCGCTTCCACGCCGACGAGGCGCACGTGCGGGAGGTCGACGAACCCGGCGAACGTGCCGATGGCGTTGGACCCTCCACCGACGCACGCGACGACGAAGGCGGGGTCGGCTCCGTCGAGAATCTGCCGGCACTGCTCGCGCGCCTCGTCGCCGACGACCCGCTGGAACTCACGCACCATCCACGGGAAGGGGTGCGGGCCGACCACGGAACCGATGCAGTAGTGGGTCGTCTCGACGCTGGCGACCCAGTCGCGCAGCGTCTCGTTGATGGCGTCCTTGAGCGTCGCGCTGCCGGACTCGACCGGCACGACCTCGGCGCCGAGCAACTTCATCCGAAAGACGTTCAGGGCTTGGCGCTCGATGTCGACCGCGCCCATGAACACGGTGCAATCGAGGCCGAAGAGCGCGGCGGCCGTCGCCGTGGCCACTCCGTGCTGACCGGCGCCGGTCTCCGCGATCACGCGCTTCTTGCCCATCCGCCGGGTGAGGAGCGCCTGGCCGAGCACGTTGTTGATCTTGTGGGAGCCCGTGTGCGTCAGGTCCTCGCGCTTGAGCAGCACGCGCACGCCCAGGCGTTCCGACAGCCGGCGGCATTCCGTGACGGGCGTCGGTCGCCCGGCGTAGATCGTGAGCAGGTCGGCGTATTCGGCGCGGAAGCGGTCGTCTGTCCACGCGGCGCGGAAGTCGCGCTCGAGGTCCTCGAGGGCGGGGACGAGCGTCTCGGGCACGAACCGGCCCCCGAACTCGCCGTAGCGACCGAGCCCGACAGGCTCGGGGCCGGGCGGATCGAGGCGGACCGGCTCGCCGCGAACGGGCGCTGTCATGAGCGGATTGTACGGTCTACCAGCGGTTTCTCGGCCCCTTCCTCGCGGGGAAGCTCTACGGGGCGGACGGCGAAGGCGGCTTTGCCGACCGTCGGCGCAAAGCCGGAGCTTGCGACGGCGACGAAGCAACCATCGAGGAGGGGCGCAATGAAACGTTCGGACACCCTGGACCCTCTCGGCTTCGCGCAAGCCGAGAAGCTGGAATTGACCGTGGCGGAGCGGGTGCACCGTCAGCAAGCCGATGATCTGCGGGACCTGGTTCGTATCGGCGACTTTCTCGCCCCCGAGACGCACCGTCAGGGCGGAGTCGACGAGGCGGCGTCGGCCGTCAGAGAGTGGGCCGACGATGACGTCGACATGATCGCGGCGGCTGAGAACATCGCCCGGCGCCAGCATCAGGACGACTCGGCCGAGATCCTGCACCGGGCCCGGGTCCTCGCCGCCTAGCCCGGTCGGTTCCGGCCATCGAAGGCACGGAACAGCTCGATCCACTGGTCGACGCCGAGCATGCGGGCGTCTGCCCTAGACCTGAAGGCCCGAGCGACGAACGCGGCGTATCGCGGGCTTACCGCGATCGGCAGCGACGGCGGGGCCCGGCGAGTCACGACGAGAACGGCGGCGTCGACCGACGGCGGCGGGCGGAAGCAATCCGCCGTGAGCCGTCGGCCACGGTGGAACTCCCACCACGGTCCCCAGCGGGCGCCGAGCAGGTCGATTGGCGGACTCGCACCCGCGCGTGCGCGTGCCACCTGCCACTGGAGGATGAGGTCGGCGCGCTGGAGCCCGCTCGCGGGCGCATCGAGGAGTCGACGAAGGACGTCGCTCGTGACGCCGAACGGGACGTTGGCGAGCACCCGATAGGGGTTGGCCGGAAGAGGTACGTCCCGCGCGTCGGCGCGCAGCACCGCGACGTTTGGGACCGATGCATACCGTCGCGCCAGGATCGCGACGAGCTTGGGATCGAGCTCGACCGCCAGTACCAGAGCCGCTCGGTCCGCGAGTGCATCGGTGAGCGTGCCGCGACCTGCTCCGAACTCGACGACGCGATCGTCGCCCGTGATGCCGGCGTCGGCGACGAGTCGAGAAGCGAGTCGCGAGCTACCGAGGAAGTGCTGACCGAGCCGACTCCGTTTGGCGCGTCCGGACGGTACGTGCCCGGACACGGACGACCACGCCCATGGGGATCCCTCCGAGGTGAGCGCGCATTGGACCAGACGGAGATCGTCCGTGCACTCGATTTTCGGTCTGGCGCTCTGGGGGTCAGGCGGCGTTCGTCAGAGACTGCGCTTCGTCCGCGCCGAGCTGGAGTGCGGCGGCGGCGATGTTCTCCTCGACGTGCGCGACCGAGCCGGTGCCCGGGATGGGCAGCATCGCCGGCGACCGTGCGAGCAACCAGGCGAGCACCACCTGATGGGCGGTCGCATCGTGACGGGCGGCGACCGCCCGGACGAGCGATGACTCGTGGTCCTGGATCGGCGCCCACGGTAAGAAGGCCAGATGTTCGTGCTCGCACACATCGAGCGCCGCGTCCGAACCGCGATCCCCGAGGTTGTGGCGGTTCTGCACGGACGCAATCGGTGTGAGGCGCTGCGCTTCGCGCAGCTGCTGGACGGTCACGTTGCTGAGCCCGATGTGGCGGATCTTCCCTTCTCGCTGGAGCTCGAGCAGGGCGCCGATCGACTCGCCGAACGGCACCGACGGGTCCGGCCGGTGGAACTGGTACAGCGCGATCTGCTCGAGCCGCAAGCGGCGGAGGCTGCCGTCGCACGCTTCCTTCAGGTGATCGGGTCGGCCGTTGGCCGGCCACCGCCCGGGGCCGGGGCGCTCGAGGCCTCCTTTTGTCGCGATAACCAGGTCGTCGGGATACGGGAACAGCGCGTCGGCGATGAGCTTCTCGCTCACCTCCGGACCGTAGGAGTCGGCGGTATCGATGAAGTTCACGTCGAGCTCGACGGCTCGGCGCAGCACCGCCTTGGCCTCGTCGACGTCGGGCGGCGAGCCCCAGATCCCGCGCCCGGTGATGCGCATCGCACCGAACCCGAGGCGATTGACGGTGAGGTCGCCACCGATCGTGATGGTGCCGGCGGCAGCAGCTGTGGGAGTGCTGGAAGTGTCCATGACCGGCAGATTACGACCGGCGCGCGAGGCCGCTGGACGCGTCGTCAGGCGCGTTCGGCTTGCCAGTCGTAGGGGCCGTGGCCGTCGCCGTTCGTGCCCTCGTGCTCGAGTGCGGCGCCCGCCTCTCGTGCCGCCGCGATGAAGCGGCGCAGCTTGCGCGGGTCCTTGCGGCCGCTGCCGGGCGCGGTCTCGACGCCGGTCGAGACGTCGACGCCCCAGGGCCGGACGCGCCGGATCGCCTCGGCGACGTTGTCGGGCGTGAGCCCGCCGGCGAGCAGGAGGCGGACGCCGTCCAACGCGCCGTCGACCTCGCACCAGTCGAACACGCGCCCCGCTCCCGGGTTGGGCGCGTCGAGGAGCACGAGATCGGCGGGGCTCTCCGAAGCCATCGAGATCGCTGGGTCACCGGCGGCGAATCCCTGGATGACGAGAGGGACGCGCTGGCGGACGTGCACGACCTCCGCGACGGGCTCCCGGCCATGGAGCTGCGCGCCCTTGAGCCCGACCCTGTTCACGATCTCGGCGACACGTTCGGGCCGCTCGTCACGGAAGACCCCGAGCGTGATGACCTCGTCGAACGGCAAGCGCTTCACGATGTCCGTGGCCTCGTCGACCGTGACCATGCGGGGGCTGCCGGGCGCGAAGACGAAGCCGAGCGCGTCGGCGCCGAGCGCGGTCGCGAGTAGCGCGTCCTTCGCCGTCGTGATGCCGCAGATCTTGACGAACATCGCCTGCCACCGCTCCGTCGGGTCGCTTTCGCTTCCTCTCTATAGGTAGCGCACCGGGCCCGGGAGTTGGTGGACGGTAGTCAAGCGTCGATGAGCCGGCCGTGGAGGTAGTCGTCGTACGCCGACAGGTCGAGGAGCCCGTGGCCGCTGAAGTTGAACAGGATCACGCGCTCCTCGCCGGTCTCCTTGGCGGCCAGCGCCTCGTCGATCACGGCCCGGATGGCGTGCCCCGTCTCGGGGGCCGGGAGCTTGCCCTCGGCGTTGGCGAACTGGATCGACGCTTCGAACGTCTTGCCCTGCGGGTAGGCGACCGCCTCCATGCGACCGCTCCGTACCAGGCTCGAGACGATCGGCGCGTCGCCGTGGTAGCGCAACCCGCCCGCATGGATGGGGGGCGGCACGAATTCGTGGCCGAGCGTGTACATCGCGAGCAGCGGCGTCATGCCCGCGGTGTCGCCGAAGTCGTAGTCGAATGCGCCCTCGGTCAGCGTCGGGCACGACGACGGCTCGGCGGCGACGAGCCGGACCCCGTCGTCGGAGACGAACGGGAGTGCGATGCCGCTCAGGTTCGATCCGCCGCCACAACAGCCGATGACGACGTCGGGACGCGCATCGCCCGCCAGCGCGAGCTGCTCCTTCGCTTCCAGCCCGATCACCGTCTGGTGCAGCAGCACGTGGTTGAGCACCGACCCGAGCGAATAATGCGTGTCGTCGCGACCGGCCGCATCGCGGACCGCGTCGCTGATCGCCAGTCCGAGCGAACCGGGGTGGTCGGGTTGGTCGATCGGTGAGGGGACGACGTCGCTCCCCCACGTCTCCATGAGGATCTTGCGGTACGGCTTCTGGCCGTACGACGCGCGGACCATATACACCTTGCAGTCGATCCCGAACTGGGCACACGCGAACGCCAGCGCACTCCCCCACTGCCCGGCGCCGGTCTCGGTCGTGAGCCGCTGCACGCCTTCGGCCTTGTTGTAGAACGCCTGGGCTACGGCAGTGTTCGGCTTGTGCGATCCGGCGGGCGAGATCGACTCGTCCTTGTAGTAGATGCGCGCCGGCGTGCCGAGCGCGGCTTCGAGCCGTTCGGCGCGCACGAGCGGCGTCGGACGCCAGAGGCGGAGGATGTCCAGGACCCCGCCGGGGATGTCGATCCACTGGTCGGTCGACACCTCTTGCGCGATGAGCCCCATCGGGAAGAGCGGCGCGAGATCGTCGGGCCCAACCGGCTCGCGAGTCGCGGGATGCAGAGGCGGCTGCAGCGGCTCCGGCATGACCGGCAGCACGTTGAACCAAGCCGTCGGCATCTGCTCTTCCGACAGGACGATTCGAGTCACCGACTACCTCCGTGTTCGCACCAAAGGCCGGCTCATCGCGGTGACGAGCTCGGACGGGTCGTCGCTGCGCACGAGCGCCTCACCCACGAGGACGGCGTCATACCCCGCGTCGGACATGCGTTCGGCGTCCGCGGGCGTGCGGATGGCGCTCTCGGCCACCGCGGTCACGTCGCCGGGAATGCGATCGGCCAGCCGCTCGCTCAGACCGAGGTCCTCCCCGAAGGTCCCGAGGTCACGCGCGTTCACGCCGACGACCGAAGCGTCAGCACCGAGCGCGCGGTCGAGCTCGGCGGCGTCGTGCGCCTCGACCAGCGCCACGATGCCGACCTCCTCCGCAAGCTCGCGCAGGCCCGCCAGTAGCCCGTCGTCGGTGAGCGCGGCCACGATGAGGAGCACGGCGTCGGCGCCGATCGCCCGCGATTCGTATACCTGGGTCTCGTCGATCGTGAAGTCCTTGCGGAGCGCGGGGATCTCGACGGCGGCGCGCGCCGCTTGCAGGTCCTCGACGGACCCTCCGAAGAACGGCCGGTCGGTGAGGACGGAGAGCGCGGCGGCGCCGCCCGACTCGTACGCCTTCGCGAAGACGCGCGGGGCGAGGCCGGGCGCGAGATCCCCCTTCGACGGCGAGCGCCGCTTGATCTCGGCGACCACGGCGAGTCGGCCGTCGGGACGGCGCAGCGCGGCCGCGAAGTCGCGCGCCGGTGGTGCGTCGAGGGCGGCGCGCCGTAACGTGTCGCGCGCCTCGGACTCCTGGAGCAGTGCGAGCTCGGCCCTCTTGGCGGCGAGGATCTCCTCGAGCACGCTCATGCGCTCGTGAGTGTACGGCGGCTTAGGATCCCCACCCATGGCGATCTCATTCCCGGACGGCTTTCTCTGGGGCACGGCGACCGCCGCGCACCAGGTCGAAGGCGGCAACTGGAACAACGACTGGTGGGCGTGGGAGCACACGCCGGGCTCGGGTTGCGCCGAGCCCTCCGGCGACGCGTGCGACCACTTCTGGCGCTACCCGCAGGACATTGCGCTGCTCGCCGAGCTCGGCTTCGGCGCGTACCGGTTCTCGATCGAGTGGTCGCGCATAGAGCCGGAGGACGGTGAGTTCTCTCGGAGCGCCCTCGACCACTACCGGCGCATGATCGACGCATGCCGGGACAACGGCGTCCTTCCCGTCGTGACGTACCACCACTTCACGACGCCCCGCTGGGCCGCCTCGGACGGCGGCTGGGAGAACCCGACGATCGCGGAACGGTTCGCGCGTTTCTGCGAGCGCACGAGCGCTCACCTGGGTGACGGCGTCGGGATCCACTGCACGCTGAACGAGCCGAACGTCGTAGCGTTGATGGGCTTCTATCTCGGCGTCTTCCCGCCCGGTACGCGGGACGAAGGCGCGATGGGCAAGGCGACCGACAACCTGATCCGGGCCCACCGTCTCGCGTGCGACACGATCAAGGCGGGGCCCGGAAGCGCCCCCGTCGGCATGACGCTGTCGATGCACGAGTTCGCAGCCGAGCCCGGAGGGGACGCGCAAATGGCACGGGCGCGGGACCGCATGGAAGATGTCTGGCTCGACGCGTGCCGCGGCGACGAGTACGTCGGCGTGCAGACCTACACGCGACTCCGGTTCGGCCCCGACGGGCTGCTCGGCCCGGCTGACGGCGTGCCTGCGCTCCAGATGGGGTACGAGTTCTGGCCCCAGGCTCTCGAGACGACGATCCGACGGGCGATCGAGGTCGCGGGAACGGCTGTCTACGTAACCGAGAACGGGATCGGCACCGCCGACGACGACCAGCGCGTGCAGTACGTCACCGACGCGCTCGGCCGAGTCGGACGCTGCCTCGACGACGACCTCGACGTGCGCGGCTATTTCTACTGGTCGCTGCTCGACAACTTCGAATGGTCGCTCGGCTACCGCCCGACCTTCGGCCTCGTTGCCGTCGACCGCGAGACCCAGGCGCGCACGGTGAAACCGAGCGCCCGCTGGCTGGGCGAGATCGCGCGGGCGAACCACTTCGACTCCTGACGTTCCCATGATCCGTACCTGAGGGACGCATAGCGTCCCTCGGATACGTATGGGTCCCGGCACGCCTTCTGGCGAGAGAGATGGAACCATGGGTGCCGTGCAGGACCAGAAGGGGACCATCGTCGTCGTCGACGACGAGCCGAACATCGCCGACCTCGTCGACCTCTATCTCGCGCGCGAGGGCTTCCGGGTGTTGAAGGCGGGTACGGGCCAGGCGGGTCTCCAAGCGGTCAAGGACCATCGACCCCGGCTCGTGGTGCTCGACGTCGGACTGCCCGATGTCGACGGCCTCGAGGTCTGCAAACGGCTGCGCGCCACGTCGCAGATCCCCGTGATCTTCCTCACCGCCCGGGACAGCGAGGTCGACCGGGTGCTCGGCCTCGAGCTCGGCGGCGACGACAACCTCACCAAGCCGTTCTCCCCCGCCGAGCTCGTCGCCCGCGTGAAGGCAGTGCTGCGACGCGTCGACGGTGGACCCGCCGCCGAGGTCATGCAGTCCGGTGAGGTCGCGATCGACGCCGGCCGGCGCGAGGTGCGCGTCGCGGGCGACCCCGTCGAGTTCACCACGAAGGAGTTCGACCTGCTCCGGTACCTCGCCGAGCGTCCAGGACTCGCCTTGTCCCGCCAGCAGATCCTCGATGGCGTGTGGGGCTACGAGTGGTACGGGGACGCGCGCACCGTCGACGTGCACATCGCGCAGGTGCGCAAGAAGCTCGGCGACGCCGTCGAGATCAAGACCGTGCGCGGGGTCGGCTACCGGCTGGAGTCGTGACACCCAGCTCGGACCAGCCGGCGCTGAAGCCGCCCGCGCGTCGCCTCGGCACCCGCCTGTTCGTCGCGATGCTCGCGATCGCGTTCGGGGTGCTCGTGCTCAGCGCGGCAGGCACAGCTGCGCTCTTCCGCCAGACCGCCACCGATTCCGCCCTCCACGACCTGAGAGACAAGGCGCCGACGGTGAGCGCCTCGGTCCAACGCCTCTCCGCGTTCCGTTCGCTCAACCCCGCCGCCGGGCAGTCGGCCGCCGAGCGCCGGCTGGGACGCAACCTGCGGTCGATCGTCGCGAACACGCTGCGCGCCGGCGACGTGAGCGTCGTGCAGGTGACGCCGACGGGTGAGGTGCAGGAGGGCATCGCGCCGCTCCTCGGGAACCAGGCGGCACAGGCCGGCCTCACCGACCTGCCCGCGGGCCTCAGCCCGGGCGACCTCGACGCGAGGGCGCTCCTCGCCGGGAAGGAGCAGAGCGGGCGCCAGGGCCGCACCGCGTTCGTCGCCTCGCCGCTCGACATCGTGAACGGGAACACACCGGTCGTGATCCTCACCCAACAGGTCGAGACGCAGCCGCTCGGCCGCGCCGGTCCCTTCTTCCTGCTCGCCGGGGCGCTGGCGCTCGTCGTCGCCGCGATTGTCGCGTTCTACCTCGCGCGGCGGCTGACGCGACCGCTCACGGCGATGGGACAGACCGCCGACCGGATCGCGGCCGGCGACCTGTCGGCGCGCGTCGACCTCGGCAAGCACCCCGACGACGAGCTGGCGGGGCTGGCGCGGGCGCTCGACGGCATGGCGGCGCAGCTCGAGGCGGCGCGTGGGCTCGAGCGCGGGTTTCTCCTCAGCGTGTCGCACGATCTGCGCACGCCGCTCACGTCGATCGGCGGCTACGCCGAGGCGATCGCCGACGGCGCGGCCGAGGGTCGCGACGCCCACAAGCGCGCCGCTGAGATCATCGCCGCCGAGGCCCGGCGGCTCGAGCGGCTGGTCGCCGACCTGCTCGACCTGGCCCGGCTCGACGCGCACGAGTTCTCGCTGACGCCGCGGCCGTTCGACGCCGCCGAGGTCGTCAGCGTGGCAGTGGAGGCTTTTCACCCATCGGCTCGGGACCTCGGTGTCACCGTCGCCGTCGATGGTCCGGCGACGGCGCCGGTCGACGCCGACCCCGAACGGCTCGGGCAGATCGTCGCCAACCTGGTCGAGAACGCCCTGAAGTACGCCCGTGCACGCGTGACGGTCGGCGTGTCGTCGGAGAACGGAACGCTCGAGGTGCGCGTCGACGACGACGGGCCCGGCATCGACCCGGCCGACCTGCCGCACGTCTTCGAACGGCTGTACACGTCCCGAACCGCTCCGGGACGCAAGGTCGGCACCGGCCTCGGCCTCGCCATCGTGCACGAGCTCTCGGCCGCGATGGGCGGCACGACCGACGTGCGCGCCCTCGACGGCCAGGGCACACGCTTCGTCGTCCGGATCCCCGCCGGCTCCTGATCCGCCTCAGGCGCGGGCGCGGCGGCGGCCGCCCAGCGCGTACCAGACGTTGGCGGCGACCAACCAGGACGCGTTGATCGCGACGGCGCGCCGGTCGCCCTTGAGCGCCCAGCCCGCCACGATCGCCGCCACCGCGAGGTCGTGCGCAACGAGCCACTTCAGGCGTCGCTCGCGCACGACGGGCACGAAGCGCAGGATCACTACGATCGAGATCGGATAGCCGAAGACGAACAGCGCCGTCGCCGTCGCGTCGGCGCTCACGCGGGTACGGGGAGAGCCTCGACCACCGCGCGGGCGGAGCCGTCGTCCCAGCGCAGCTCGACCTCCGCGGGTGGATCGACCTCGTGGCGCACGTAGCCCAGCGCAGCGGCGGGGACGTCGGCGGAAGGAACGCTGCTCGTCACCGTGCCCACGACCTTGTCGCCCGACACGATCTCGCTACCGCGCGGCGGCCGTCCGTCCGCGATCGCGGTGAGGCGCCGGAGGTACCGGTTCACGCGCCCGCGCGTGTCGATGCGGCACACGAGCTCCTGGCCGAGGAAGCAGCCTTTCGTGAACGAGACCGCGTCCCGCTCCAGGAACGCCTCCTGCGGGATCGTCTTCTCGTCGACATCGAACCCCTGGCGTGGGATCCCGGCCTCCACTCGGAGGGCGTCGTACGCCTCGGCGCTGCAGACCGGCACCCCGGCGGCCGACAGCCGGTCAGCCGCCTGGGCCACGGTCGAGGGCGGACCCACGACATCGAACCCGTCGCCGCCGGGCCACGGTGCGCGAACGACGACCGCGTCGTCGAAAGCGACGTGCGCATGAGATGCGGCCGGGACCGCGACGCCCAGCAACGGCGCGGTGTCGACCGCGCCCGGACCCCGCACGGCGAGCGAGCCCCACGTCCCGGTGCGGTCGGT
>JBKOWN010000096.1:0-9276 GCA_046724435.1 Actinomycetota bacterium | reverse complement strand
CTGCGACGCTCTTTCCCCTGGTGGAGACGGCGCTGCAGGTGCGCCTGGAAGTCGACGCCGAGCCGGACCGCACCGTCGTCGTCGCGGGCCTCGGTGTCGTCGGCCTGCTCGTCTGCCTGCTCTTGCTGCGGGACGGTATGGAGGTGCTCGGAAGCGAGCCGGTCGCATGGCGCCGCGAGCTGGCAGCGTCATTCGGCATCCGATCGGTCGCCCCCCACGAGCTCGATGATCGCGTTGCCGCCGCGACCGGCGGACGGGGCACGCCACTGTTCATCGAGGCCAGCGGCAACCCGGTCGCGCTCGCCAGCGGCCTCCGGGTGATCGCCCACGAGGGCACGGCGCTCGTCGTGTCCTGGTACGGCACGAAGCCCGTGGCCTTGCCCCTGGGCGCCGAGTTTCACCGGCGCCGGTTGACGATCCGCAGCACACAGGTCTCGACTATCCCGGCGCGACTCGCGAGCGAGTGGTCGTTGAAGCGGCGGCGTCAAGCTGCGTTCGAGCTGATGGGTGAGCTACCCCTTGCGGTCATCGGCACGCACGAGTTCCCGTTCGCCGACGCCGAGGCGGCCTATCTGCACGTCGATGCGGCCGAACCAGGCTTGCTCCACGCCGCGCTGTGTTATGAGTGAGGCATGTACGAGGTGGGCGCAAGCGAGTTCGTGACCGCGTGGCACGTGATGCCGGGCATGGAAGGCCCGGAGGGCGAGCTCCATTCCCACGACTACCGCGTTGACGTCATCGTCAGTCGTGAGGAGCTCGACGACGAAGGGATGGTGTGCGACCTCGACGTCCTGCGTGCCGCGTTGGCCCGTGCCACGACGCAGGTACGCGACCGGAACCTCGAGGTCATTCAACCCGAGGGCGCGGATTCCGTGACCGTAGAGATGTTCGCCCGCTGGATCCACGATCAGCTGGCTGCTGCCGTCGCACCGGGCGACGGTGGGGGAACGCTGCAGGTCCGTGTGTGGGAGACGCCGGAAGCCTTCGGAGGTTACGGGGCGGGCTTGGCTTGAACGCCGGCGTGCAGCAATGCCTCGTAGCTCTCGAGGCAGCGCCGCGCGCAGGCCTTCCACGTGAACCGATCACATACCGTCTCCCGGGCCGCCCGTCCCATCGCCACGCGGCCGGAACGGTCATGGACCAGCATCCCCAAGGCGTCACGCAAAGCGTCGACGTCCCCCGGGGGAACCAGAATCCCCGTGCGCCCGTGGTCGACCACCTCGGGCACCCCGCCGATGCGGCTGCAGACGACGGGCGTGCCGCTGGCCATCGCCTCGATGACCGTGAGGCCGAGCAGCTCGGACACCGGCACCTGACGGCCGTAGCACGTGTATTCCATGGAGGGGAGCGCGAGCACAGCATGCCGCCGCATGAGCCGCGGCAGCTCGTCCTCGGCGATGGCACCGGCAAAAGTGACGCGCCCGGGCGCGGACGCCGCGAGCCGGCGGAGCAACTCGGCGTACTCACTCTCCGGCCACGTCGCGTCGTGCCCGGCCGAGCCGACGATCGTGAGCTCGATGCCGGCGGGCATGGCCTGAATCAACCGGTCGACGCCCTTGTGGGGTGTGAGCCGGCCGACGAACAGCACCCCGGCCCGCGCATCATCTCGATCGGGGTAGAACCGTTCGGTGTCGGCGCCCCCGAAGATCGTCATGGTGCGATCTTTTGGCGCACCGAGAACATCGGCCGAGTATCGCGAGACCGTGAGGAAGCGCTCGACGAGACTTGCACGACAGTGCTTGCGTCGTCCGACTAGGCCGTGATCAGTCATGACTCGACGTTGACCCGACGCTTTCGCAGTCCACAACGCGATCGTCGTCGCCCGGCTGTGGAGCTGGTGTGCATGCACGACATCTGCCGGTCTCAGGGCCCGCACGAGGCCGCCGCCACGCGGATGCGCCGGGTGTCCGCGTGCGTACCCGCGTGCGCCCAGCACGACGACCTCGAGGCCGGTGGGCTCGCGCGCGTGTTGTGCATCGCGTCCGAATGTGACGAGTCGGCAGGACACCTCACGCGCCAGTGCTCGCGCGAGCTCCAGCGGATATCGTTCGCCTCCTCCGAAGAGTCCACAATCGCCGAACACGGTCGGCGCAACGTGGGTAACTCTCATGCTGCGAGCCTCGCTGATCACGCTGGGTGACCCGGAGCGCCTGACCGGCGGGTACCTCTATCACCGCCGGATGGCTGCAGCGGCCGGGAAGTATGACGCCGTGTTGCGATTCGAGTCGTGTCCAGAACTCGTATTCCCCATCGGGGCGTTCGCTGCACATGGTGTCCTGCGCCGAGCGGCGCGGGACGCCGATGTCGTCGTCATCGACAGCATTGTGGCGGCCGAGACGGCGCCGTGGACGCGCGGGGCCCACGTCCCTCTGGTCGCGATGCTCCATCAGGTGCCCGGCGGGATCGACGGGGGACGGTTCCGGAGGCGCGTGCAGTCACGCCTCGACGAGCGGACGTACCGGAGCGCGCGGTTATTGATGGTGGCGAGCGACACGCTCGCGGCGGACCTGCGCGCCCGTGGATTCCCGTGGGAGAAGATCCGAGTCGTAGCGCCCGGTCGCGATCCCGCGCGTTCGATCCTCCCACCGCCCGATCTGCGGGCCGGGCGAAGCGCCGCCTTTCTGTGCGTCGCGAACTGGATCCCGCGCAAGGGCATCCTCGACCTGCTGGACGCGATGAGCCGGCTTCCGCATGACGCCGCGACGCTCCATCTCGTGGGCGATGACGTCGCAGACACGGTCTACGGCGATCGCGTTCGGGCCCGGCTGCGTGACCCGGCACTTGCGGACCGCGTCGTCGTACACGGCCCACGCACCGCCGCCGAGGTCGTGGCGATGTACGAAGCCGCCGACGTATTCGTCCTCCCGAGTACGAAGGAGCCGTACGGCACGGTGCTCGGCGAAGCGCTGGCCGCCGGGCTTCCGCTCGTCGGTTGGGACGCCGGCAACCTTCCCCACCTCGCGACCGACGGGCGTGAAGCAATCATCCTGCCCGTGGGGGACGTTGCGGGCTTGGCGCTCGCGCTCGAAGAGCTGGCGAAAAACGACGAACGTCGGGTCGCGATGGCAGCATCGGCGCGACAACGTGGGGCGGTCCTCCCCACATGGGATGACACGGCGCACCAGTTCTTCAGCACGCTCCGCGAGGTCGTGTCCTAGTCGGTTGGCGCATCGATGCCTACGGGGAAGGAAGGAGAGAAGCAATGACGGATCACAAGGTCGGCACACGTGAGGAATGGGTCGCCGCTCGCGAGCGGCTCCTCGTCCGCGAAAAGGAGCACACCCGGCTTGGCGACGAGCTTGCGCAGCAGCGACGCGAGCTGCCCTCTGTTCCCGTCGACAAGGAGTACCGGTTCGAGACCGACGAGGGAAGCGCCTCGCTAGCGGATCTCTTCCGAGACCGCTCGCAGCTCCTCGTCTATCACTTCATGTTCGGGCCCGACTACACGGCGGGCTGCCCAGCCTGTTCGGCGATCGCGGACGGCTTCGACGGCTTTGTCGTCCACCTCGCGAACCACGACGTCACCCTCTGCGCCGTCTCGCGAGCCCCGCTGTCGAAGTTGCAGGCGTACAAGCGCAGGATGGGATGGAGCTTCCCGTGGGCGTCGTCCTTCGGCAGTGACTTCAACTACGACTTCCAGGTGTCGCAGACGGAGGAGCAGCAGCAGTCCGGCGGTGGCGAGTACAACTTCCGCCCCGTGGACGCGACGCCGTCCCATACGGGCAAAGAGGGGCCCCTCGCCGAATGGGCAGCCACGGTCGGTACGGACTGGCTGACGTATACGCGGGAGCGTCCGGGTATGAGCGCGTTCGCGCTCGAGGACGGCGTCGTCTACCACACCTACTCCGCGTACGCGCGCGGGCTTGACGGTCTCTGGGGCATGTACCAGTGGCTCGACCGGGCACCGCGAGGACGAAACGAGGCGCGTGCCCCCGACGACCCGCTGAACTGGTTTCGCCGGCACGACGAATACGACAGCGGGTGACGCGTGCGGGAGGCGACACCGTTCGGCCGTAGAGATGGCCCGTCAATCGTTCAGCGTTGACCGGCCTGATTGATGAAGTTGGAGGCCTGGATCAGTGCAAGATGGCTGAACGCTTGCGGGAAGTTCCGACCTGCCGCTTGCGAGCTACGTCGTATTCCTCCGCGAGTAGCCCGACATCGTTGGCCAGCGCGACCAGTCGCTCGAAAAGCGCTCGTGCCTCGTCGACCCGCCCGTTGAGCGCGAGGGCGCTTGCAAGCCAGAACGAGCAGGCGAGGAACTGGCCCGCGCTTCCCGGCAGCCCGTCATTGGTCTCTGCCGTCGAGTTCAGCGTCGGCGCGCAAGTACACCCCTAGGAGATGCGCCAGGCGATCGACCTCGTGTCAGTGGGCCAGAACAAGACTGGTGTATTGCGGCCGTGTCCACGGATGCCGAAAGGTTGAGCCGGCCCGCTGAGCGCTCGCGCTTCTGCAGATCGAAAGCTGACCGTGAAGCCGCCCGGGCTGCGGCCGACTTCCTCGGTGTCGACGGTTGCGGTCCCGCCGACGAGGCGCTACATTCACCCCGATGGGTGAATATGCTCCTGGCGTGCTCGACCGGGTCTTCTCGGCCGTCTCCGATCCCACGCGCCGCGCAATCTTGGCGCGTCTTGCCGACTCGGACGCCCGCGTCACGGATGTCGCCGGTGCCTTTCCGATCTCGCTCAACTCGACCTCGAAGCACATTCGCGTGCTCGAGGGAGCAGGGCTGGTGCGACGGAGGGTGCAGGGTCGCGAGCACTTCTTGAGCCTGGATGTGGCGCCGCTCGCCGAAGCGGATCGTTGGATCGAGCACTACCGCAGGTTCTGGACCGAGCAGCTCGCCTCGCTCGACGCGTTCGTCACCGACCGCGACAACACTGCGAGGCCGTCGTGACGGACGAGTCCGCGGTCTCGGTCCGGCGCGAGATCGCCGCCCCGGCCGAAGTTCTCTTCGATGCATGGTTGGACGCGCACAGCCTCGGTACATGGCTCAAGCCCTCCGGCTGCCGGGAGACTCGTGCCGAGACCGACCCGCGGGAGGGCGGCGCGTTCCGCATCGTCATGACCGACGACGAGTCCTCCACCGTGCACACCGGCACCTACCGGGAGATCGACCGACCCCGTCGTCTCGTCTTCACGTGGTCTTCGCCCGCGACGCACTTCCGGGACTCCATCGTGACCGTGACCTTCCAGCCGTCATCGACTTCGACGCTGGTCGAGATCAATCAGGTCGGACTTCCGGACGAGGAAGCGAAGTCCGCGCATCACGCGGGATGGTCGGACGCCCTGCGTGAGCTCGACCGCATCATGCGTGACGGGACGATCGATCGATGACGATGGCTCACATCGCCGGGGTTCCGTTCGAGGAGTGGCTCGCACCTCTGACTGCGATGGGCGGCGGTATCGCCATGGCGCTGCGAGCGGCGTTCCGTCGCCTGCGCGCGAACCGTAACGATGTAGGACGAGAACATCCGAGAGGAGTCCGCGATGAACACACCCCCGATCGTGTCGCCGGAGGAGTGGGAGGCTGCGCGCCAGCAACTGCTCGTGAAGGAGAAGGAGCTGACCCGCGCCCGTGACGCGATGGCCGCCGAGCGTCGCCGGATGCCGTGGGTGGCCGTGGAGAAGGAGTACGAGTTCGACGGGCCGGCGGGCAAGGCGAGCCTGATCGACGTGTTCGAGGGCCGCGATCAGCTGATCGTCTACCGCGCCTTCTTCGAGCCCGGCGTGTATGGCTGGCCCGAGCACGCCTGCGTCGGCTGCTCGATGGTGGCCGACCAGGTCGCTCACGTCGCCCATCTGAACAGGCGCAACACGACGCTCGCGTTCGCCTCACGGGCGCCCCAGCCGGACATCGAGCGCTTGAAGGGGCGCATGGGCTGGGAGATGCCGTGGTACACGATGACGGACGACTTCGACGCCGACTTCGGCGTGGACGAGTGGCACGGCACGAACGCGTTCATCCGCGACGGCGACCGCGTGTTCCGCACCTACTTCATCAACGCCCGCGGCGACGAGGCGCTGGGGAGCACCTGGAGCTACCTCGACATCACCGCCCTGGGGCGCCAGGAGGAGTGGGAGGACTCGCCCACCGGTTACCCCCAGACCCCGCCATACGCGTGGTGGACCTGGCACGACGAACCCCACGAGACGGATGCCGATCCGCCCGGCCTGGTGCAACTGCGCGCCGCACAGGCCGCCTCGGAGAGCGGCGGCTCGACATAAGGGTCTCGAACCGCGGGCGAACTAGCGGGCGCCCTGTGCTTCGACGTAGACGGCAAGCTTGTCGAGCGCCATCGTCCACCCGGCCGCGCCCGGAGAGTCCGCGGGAATGCCGGCATGGGTCATCACCATTCTGGTGCGACCGCCGTCTTCCTCGAGCTCGACGATGACCTCGGTCGTCATCGGATGCCCAGGAGGCATGCCCATGTCGGCGGGCGACAGGACGTTGCCGTTCTCGTCAGACATGGACTCGGTATAGACGAGGCGCTCGTTCTCGACGACCTCGCCGTACTCGCCGGTGAACCACATCTGCATCACGCCGTCCGGGGTCGCCATCTCCATGCAGACCAGACGGCTGCCTCCGACGCGCACGTCCATCTTCGCGACGGAGATGTTGGCACCGTCCGGGCCGTACCAAGCCTTGAAGTGCTTCGGATCGGTCCACATGCGCCAGATCAGATCGACCGGTGCTTCGAAGGTCCGTTCGATCACCACCGCGTCCCGGGAACCTTGGTCGTCACTCATCGTGTTCGCCCGTCTTTCGCTGCGGTCGGAGTTGCGTGAGGTAGTCGTCCATTCGGTCGAAGCGTGCCTCCCAGACGGGCCGGTACTGCTCGGCCCAACTCGAGATCTCTGCTAGAGGCGCAGCGTCGATAGAGCAGGGCCGGTACTGGGCTCGTTGACCCCGGACGACCAATCCGGCCCGTTCCAGCACCTTGATGTGCTTCGAGATGGCCGGAAGCGTCATGTCGAAGGGCTCGGCGAGCTGGTTGACGTTCGCGTTCCCTTCGGCGAGGCGGGCCAGGATCGCTCGCCGTGTCGAGTTGGCGAGTGCGGCGAACGTCTCGCTGAGTCGGTCCTCGTCGATCACCAGCGTCATGGGTCCGCCTTGTACTTTTCCGACCGGCTAATTAACTGATCAGGAAAGTACAGCCCGCTTCGGCCGCTGTCAATGGGGGCTCTAGGTCATGCGCCGAGCGCACGTGTACGTGCCATACGCCGAACGTCGGTAGTGCCGGTCGAGGATCGTGAATCCAACCCGTTCGACCATTGATTCGTGTAGACGACATCCGCCGGTGCGGCATCGTGATCGTAGGAGAGGAACCCGGCATCGACCACCAGGACGTTGTCGAGACCGTCCCGTTCGACACGGGCCCGGAGAGCGGCGGTCATGACCGGAGACACGTCGACGGCGATCACCTGACGACATATTGGCGCGACTGCGGCCGCGAAGACCCCGGTGCCCGCGCCCATGTCGACAAGAACTGAGTCAGGCGTGAGACCGTTTCGACGAAGCGTCTGGACATCGTCGGCCGGATCGAATCCGGACTTGCGCTCGTAGCCGGCGACGTAATCGGGATCCAGGTGCTCGTCTCCGGCGTGGACTCGTTCATCGAGCCGCCAATCGGGCACACGACCAGTCTGATCGATCTCCTGTCGCTAGCGGATCTCGAAACGAAGGATGACATCTCCCGGCTGAAACGGCGGGAAGCGGTTCGGCTCGAGGGCGGCGGCTGCATCGGCCTCGTGCCAGTTCGGAAACACTTCCCCGGGTGTCACCCCGCCGCCCGCGAGGTCATTGCGGAGCCGCTCGGCTCCCAGATATCCGAGCGTTACCCAAAAAGGGTCTTCGGAGCTCGGGCCGTCGGTCCGGGAGAGCGTGGCCAAAGCGGCGCCCGTCACGACGGCCAGACATCTCGCTCGTTCACCTTCTCGCTCGATGATCAAGTCGAGTCCGTACGCGTCGTGCTCTGGCGCGAGGTTGCGCCATCGCCCAGCTCGAATCAGGACGCTTGCCACAGACGGTGAGGGTACGTCAACGAATGGTGCCCATTCCGGGAATCAGCGGCAGGTCGAGCGGCGTGACCCAACCCGGCGGCAGATCGTTGACGGCCGGGACTGCGTTGAGCGCGCGCAACCCCGTCGCCAGGCAACCGGCAGCCGCCGCGTCTCGACCGCTGCCGTCGGTGAATCGGAACGCGGTCTCCTGGGTGATCGACGGCGTTCCCTCGATCTCGACCCGATAGACGTCGTCCTGCGTCCCGCGGCGCCAGTCGGGCGCGGTGTGCGCGCCGACGCGGTTCACGTGTTCGAGCTGAATGCGGGTCTCGCCGTTGTAGACGCCATTGATCGTGAAGTTGATGGCGGCGACCTCACCGGGTTGGATCACACCCTTCGCCGTCCTGATCTCTTCGTCCGTGACCCACTTGTCCCACGTGGTCGTGATCTCGTCGAGATCGATGCCGACGGCGTGCGCAATCATCGGCACCGTCGCGCCCCACGCCATGATGAGGATCTCCGGATGCTCGAGCATGGCCTGATACTCCGGCGGACGCCCGATGCCCATCTCGTTCTCGTAGTCACCTTCGTAGTTGCTGTAGTCGACGATCTCGAGCGCCCGTACGACGCGAACCTCGGCGCAGAGGCCCATGAGTGTCATCGGGAAGAGGTCGTTCGCGAAGCCGGGGTCGATTCCCGTGGTGAAGCACGACGCGCAACCTGCCTCGCACGCATCGGTGATCGGCGCGATCCAGTCGGGCGGGTTGAGCGTCATCGCCGGCCAGACCCACGGCGTCATCGCCGTCGAGCACACGTCGATGCCGGCACGAAGGAAGGCCCCGATGTCGCGGATGTTGTCCACGGGGTGGGCAGCCGTCGGCCCGTAGTGGACCAGGGCGTCGGGCTCGAGCGCGACGAGGGCATCGACGTCGTCGGTGGCCTCCAGACCGATGGGGTCGAGGCCGCAGATCGCCCCGACGTCCCTTCCCACCTTGGCCGGGTTGCTGACGCCGACGCCGACGAGCTCGAACGCCGGATGGGGGAGGATCTCGGGGATCACCAGCCTGCCGACGAAGCCGGTGCCCCAGACCACGACTCGCTTGGCCATCTCTCTCCTCTCCTTCTCCTCGTTCTCGCCGTTTCAGGGGCCATTCCAGGGCGTCTGGCTCGGGAATGAAAGACCGATCCCGCCCGTTTTCTACTCGTAATCCTGTAATCAGAGCCCTGGAAGCCCAGGGAGGCCCCCGTGAACGAGACCGCCGAGCGCTTGAC
>JBKOWN010000085.1:0-12372 GCA_046724435.1 Actinomycetota bacterium | reverse complement strand
AGGGTTCTCGGAACCGGGCGCCGGCTCGGATCTCGCCGCGCTGCGCACGAGCGCGGTGCGCGACGGCGACGACTACGTGGTGAACGGTCAGAAGATCTGGTGCTCGTTCGCGCACATCGCCGACTATGGCGAGCTGCTCGTACGTACCGATCCCGACGCGCCCAAGCATCGCGGGATCAGCTGGCTGATCCTGCCCATGGACACGCCCGGCATCGACGTGCGACCCATCGACACGGTGCTGGGCTCGTCCGAGTTTTGCGAGGTCTTCCTCGACGACGTACGGGTGCCGGTCGCCAACCGGGTAGGCGTCGAGAACGACGGCTGGCGCATCACGCAGGTGACGTTCGCGTTCGAGCGGGGGACGGCGTTCGTGAGCGAGCTCGTGGAGGCACGCCGCATGGCCGAGGATCTCTCCGCGCTCGCGCATGACCCGGCGCACCGGCACGAGCTCGGTCATGTGGTTGCCGAGCTCGACGGTGTGTGGGCACTCACGAAGCGCAACGTGACGCGCGCGGCCCGAGACGGCTCGCCCGGTGACGGCGCGCTCATGGTGAAGCTCGCGTATTCGGAGAGCCGTCAGAAGCTCGGCGACCTGTCGGTGCGGGTGCTCGACCGCAGCGCCCTCGACATCGACAACGAGTTCGTGGTCGAGCGCCTCCGAACACTCGCGCTGACGATCGCGGCGGGGACCTCGCAGATCCAGCGCAACATCATCTCGGAGCGCCTGCTCGGTCTTCCGAGGGAGCAGCAGTGGACTTCGAGCTGAGCGCCGACCAGGTCGCGCTGCGCGATGGGATCCGCAGCCTGTGCGAGGGCCGGTTCCCGATCAAGCGCGTCCGCGAGGGGTTCGATCGCGCCGCGCACGCCGAGCTCGCCGAAGCGGGTGTGTTCTCGCTGCGGTCCGACGGCTTCGGCGTGGCTGACGCCGCTGTCGTGTTCGAGGAGCTCGGCCGGGCGGTCGTGCCCGGGCCGCTGGTGTGGCTCTACCTCGCGAACGGGCTCGTCGATGGCGTCGTCAGTGGACTCGAGGTGGCGCACCGTCGCTCGCCGTGGATGGTGGAGCACCTCGATGTCCTCGACACGCTGCTACTCGTCGACGACGACGGCGTGCGGTCGGTAGCGGCCGGCACGGTCGCGGGCGCGGTGCCCGTAGCCCGCCCGCTCGACCCGCTGACGCCGGTACATCGCGTCGAGCAGCTCCCTGCGGGTGAGACGGTCGGCGACGCCGAAGTCGTAGCCCGGTGGCGGCTCGAGGGTGCGGTCGTGACGGCGGCGTTCCTCGTCGGTGCCGCCCAGGCGTGCACCGGGCTCTCCGTCGCGTACGCCAAGGAGCGCCGGCAGTTCGACCGGCCTATCGGCTCGTTCCAGGCGGTCAAGCATCTCCTCGCCGACATGCTCGTCCGCGCCGAGGTGGCGCGCGCTTCGGTGCACGCGGCTGCGTGCACGCTCGACGACCCGGAGGTAGGGGACGTCGCCCGCGCGGTCGCGGGCGCCAAGCTGCTCGCGGGGGAGGCGGCGATCACGAACGGCAAGGCGGCCACCCAGGTCCATGGCGGCATGGGCTTCACGTGGGAAGTCGACGTGCACCTGTACCTGAAACGGGCGTGGGTGCTCGACACGGCGCTCGGCTCGGTCGACGAGCACGCCGACGCGGTGGCTGAGACCATCGAGGGATGAGCGACTGGGACGAGCTGATCAAGGATCTCCAGGACCGGCGCGACGCGGCTCGCGCGATGGGCGGGAGCGAGCGGCTGGAGCAGCATCGCCGGGACGGCCGCCTCGACGCCCGCGCGCGCGTCGACCATCTGCTCGACGACGACACCTTCGTCGAGCTCGGCACGCTCGTCGGCTCGGTGCACCGCGGCGTCGTGCCGCCGGTGCCGGCCGACGGGTTGATTGCCGGGCACGGGCTGATCGACGACCGGCCCGTCCTCGTCGGCGCCGAGGACTTCACGGTGATGGGCGGCTCGATCGGCCGCGGCACGACGGCGAAGCGCCAGCGACTCGCCGAGCTGGCCGGGCAGGAGCGCGTCCCGCTGGTCATGCTCCTCGAGGGCGCGGGGGAGCGGACGCAGAACGCGTTCGAGCCCCGCGGCCGGGCCCCGAACGACCTGCAAGCCCTGGCGAATCTCTCGGGGCTCGTGCCGACGATCGCGGTGGTCATGGGGCCGTCGGCCGGGCACGGCGCCCTCACGGCGCCGCTCATGGACTTCGTCGTGATGGTCGAGGGCGCCTCGCTGTTCTCGGCCGGGCCGCCGCTCGTGAAGGACGCGACGGGGGAGGAGGTCACCAAGGAAGAGCTCGGAGGAACAGCCGTGCACACGACGGTGAGCGGGGTCGCCCACAACGCGGTTCCCAACGACCGCGACGCGCTCGAGCTCGTGCGCCACTACCTCGGCTACCTCCCGTCGAACGCGTGGCAGTTTCCCCCCACGCCGGTCGGCGGCGCCGACACCGCGCCACGCGATGTCGACACGCTTACTGACCTGATCCCGGCCGATCCGCGTCGCGGCTATGACGTGCGGCCTGTCGTGGAGCTGGTTGCGGACCGTGGCTCGGTGCTCGAGATCGAGCCCGCGTTCGGGCGGCCGATCGTGACCGCGCTCGTGCGCCTCGGAGGCCTGCCCGTTGCGGTCGTGGCGAACCAGCCGGCGGCCAAGGCCGGCGCCATCGACAGCGAGGCTGCCGACAAGGCTGCACATTTCATCGACGTCGCCGACGCGTTCCATCTTCCGCTTGCGTTCCTCGCCGACAACCCGGGCGTGCTCGCGGGAACGGCTGCCGAGCGGAGCGGCGTCCTTCGGCACGCCGCCCGCATGTTCGCAGCGCAGGCTCGCGCTCGTTCTCCGAAGTTGCACGTCACGCTGCGCAAGGCATACGGGTTCGGCAGCTCGCTGATGGCTATGAACCCGTTCGACCGGCAGACGGTCACGCTGGCGTTGCCCGGCGCCCGCCTCGGCGCGATGCCGGCGACAGGCGGTGGCGCCGCCGCGGGTGTGGATGACGACGCGCAGCGCGTCCTCGATCATGCCGAGCTCGGCGGCGCGTACTCGTCGGCCGACGCGCTGAGCTACGACGAGGTGATCGAACCCCGCGAGCTCCGCAACGCGCTCCTCGCGGCGCTCCGGCTCGCTTCCCAGCGCCGATCCGAGCCCCCTGAACCGGCCCGCCATCACGGCATCCGGCCGTGACGATCAATCGATGATCGAGATCTCCGGCTCGACGACCACCTCGGTCTTCAGGCTGTTGGCGATGAAGCACTCGCGGTGCCCGACCTCGACCAGGTGCCGGACGCGGGCGTCGTCGACGTCACCCCGGATCGTGATGCGGGGCCGCAGGGTGATGCGTGTGATGCGCATGGGCCGGTCGTCCTCGGGCATCTCGCCCTCCGCCGCGTCCCGGTACTCGACGACGTCGATCCGTGCCCGGGCCGCCACGGCGAGGAACGACAACAGCTGGCACGACGACGCCGCCATCACCAGGAGTTGTTCGGGGTTGAGCAGCGTCGCGTCCCCCCGAAAGGCGGGATCGCTCGAGAGCGCGAGCGTCGCCTTGGCGGGTGTCGCCTCGATCTCGTGTGATCGGTCGTACGCCTCGTAGCCTCCGCCGGTCGAGCCGCGCCATCTGCACGAGGTCGTGTAGCGGTGCACGCTCGCCGGGTCGCTCACGCCGGGAAGCTTACGAATCGCATACTCGACACTGCGGACATGACGATAGTGTCAGGTTCGTGAGTGAACGGCCCCAGACAACCGTGCTCGAGGCGCTCTCACGCCGCCTTGACGCCGATCCCGACAGCCCTTACCTCGACTTCGAGGGTGACGAGTACAGCGCCCGCCGCATGGATGCCGAGAGCAACCGGCTGGCGCGCGCGCTGGGCGAGCTCGGCGTCGGGAAAGGCGATCGCGTCGCCACCCTCCTCGAGAACAGCCCCGCCCAGGTGGTCAGCTTCTTCGCCGCGCTCAAGCTCGGGGCCATCCAGGTACCGGTGAACACCGCCTACAAGGGCGACTTCCTGCGGCACCAGCTGGCCGACTCCGCTTCGAAGGTGGTCGTCGTCCAGGGCGACTTCTCGGGACGCGTCGCCCAGGTCGCCCAGGAGGTCCCCGAGCTGGCAGCGGCCGTCGTGGTCGGCCCACCCGACGAGGTCATCGACGCCGTGCCCACCCACGACTGGGACCGGCTGCTCGAGTCGTCGTCCGACGTGCCCGTGCCGGATGCCGGGGTGCGGCCCGCAGACCTGGCGTGCTTCATCTACACGGCGGGAACGACGGGTCCGTCGAAGGGTTGCATGCTCCCGCACAATTACATCGTTGCGCTGGCCGACCAGATCGCCCGCGCCTGGCAACGCCGGCCCGACGACGTGGTGATCACCCCGCTCCCGCTCTTCCACTTCAACGCGATCTCGGTGTGTGTGGTTGGGACGCTCGTCGTCGGCGGCAAGTCGGCAATCGCGCGCCGCTTCTCGGTGTCACGGTTCTGGCCGGAGGTCCGCCGGACGGGGGCGACGATCGCGTCGATGCTCGGCTCGCTGGCGATCCTCGTCGCCGACGCCGAGGATCATCCTGACCAGCAGGGGCACCGGCTGCGCCTGTGCGCGGCGGCACCGATGCCGCCCGACATCGACCGAATCTGGAACGAACGCTTCGGCTGCAAGACGTTCAGCGCCGGCTACGGGCTGACCGAGGCGTCGCTCATCTCGATGCTCCCGGCCGGCGAGGCGAACAAGCCGGGCGCGGCCGGCAAGCCGAACACGGTCGACTTCGACGTACGCCTCGTCGACGACGACGACGTCGAAGTCCCGGTGGGGGAGATCGGCGAGATCGTGTGCCGCCCGACGGGCCCGAACCTGATGTTCGCCGGGTACTGGCGCCGATCCGAGGAGACGCTGCGAGTGCTGCGCAACCTCTGGTTCCACACCGGCGACCTCGGCCGCCTCGACGACGAGGGCTTCCTCTCCTTCGTCGACCGCAAGAAGGACTACCTGCGGCGTCGAGGCGAGAACATCTCCAGTTTCGAGATGGAGCGCACCTACCACGGGCATCCGGCGATCAAGGACGTCGCCGTGCACTCGGTGGCGAGCGATGTGGGGGAGGACGACGTCAAAGTCACCGCCGTCCTCCAACCCGACGTCACGCTCACCGAGGCCGAACTGTGCGAGTGGAGCGTCGAGCGCGTCCCGTACTTCGCCGTCCCGCGCTACATCGAGTTCCGGGACGACCTTCCGCGCAACCCGGTCGGCCGCGTCCTCAAGTACCAGCTGCGCGACGACGGCGTCACCCCCACGACTTGGGACCGCGAAGCCGCCGGCGTCACGTTCGAACGTCGCTAGCGCCTTTTCCGCGACAGATCGTCGCTACGTTGACCCCGACGCACCTCGGCTTCGACGAGTTCGTCGACCTTGTCGCGCAGATCTCCGTTTCTCACCACTACTGGGTGGTGGACGGCCGACTCGAGACGTTCTCGGCACCGTTCCGCTACGTGTGGCCCTCCGAGCTGGACCTGATGGCGCGTCTCGCCGGAATGACCCTGCGCGAGCGCTGGAGCGGCTGGACCCGCGAGCCCTTCACCGGCGACAGCCGGAGCCACGTGTCGGTCTGGAAGAAGTCCGCGTGACCGGGCGGTGATGGCACGCCGTAATCTCGTTGCACGTTGGCTGCCGATCCCACGTACCGCGAGTCGAGTCCTCCACGGGCGCTGGCCGAGCACGTCGCCGTCGTCTGGGAGCGTCATGGCGCCTCGAACGGCAGCCCGCCGGTGCGCGTCGTGCCGGACGGCAGCGCCGACATCATCTGGCGCGATGACGGGCGGTCGGTCACGGCCTTCACCGCCGGTCCCGATACCGAGGCGCAGCTCTCGCCGCTCCCCGATGGAAGCCGCATGGTCGGCATCCGCTTCGCCCCAGGCGCGGCCGACGCGGTGCTGGGCGTCCCGCTCGACGAGCTGCGCGATCTGCGAGTGCCATTGAGCGAGCTGTGGGGAACGATCGCCGATGAGCTCGTCGAACGGGTGGCGCTGTCTGACCGCCCCGCGCACACGCTGGCCACGCTGGTTCGAGAGCGCATCGACGCGCGGCCGGATCCGACCGCGTCTGCGATCGCTCGCCAGCTCGAGTTCGCCATCGGGCCGGGCGTCGTGTCGGGTGTGGCCGAGCAGGTCGGTGTGTCGGAGCGGCAGCTGCAGCGACGCTGCCGAACCGCCTTCGGCTACGGGCCGAAGACGCTCCACCAGGTCCTCCGCTTCCAGCGCGCGTTGCGCCTGGCGCGCGCCGGCGGGCGTTTCGCCGACGTGGCTGCGGTCGTCGGTTACGCCGACCAAGCTCACATGGCTCGGGAAACCCGCCGCCTGGCCGGCGTTCCCCTCAGCGAGCTGCTCTGAGACGCGCGCCGTCAGTCAGCCGGCACCAGTGGGCGCCTCGAGGGCGGAGGCGACACGACCGGGCTCGTCGAGGTCGGCCGAGCACGGGAACAGCAGCACGTCGTCGCAGCCGGCGTCACGCAGCCGCTGCAGCTCGCCATCCAGATGAGCCGAAGTGGTGAGGACGTCGGCGCGCGCGGCGGCGAAGAACTGATCACCGTAGTAGTGGCGGATGTACTCGTCGGCAATGGCTTCGGCATCAGGCCCGAGAATGAAGTAGCGCCCGACGACGATGCGCGGTCGTCCGGCGCGGCCCGCGTCCGACCACGCCGCCCGTGCCGCCGCGACTCCGCCGAGCAGCGCCTCGAAACCGAACAGCGGGGCGACCCAACCGCTGCCGAGCGCAGCCATCCGCTCGAAGGAGCGCGGGGCGAACCCTCCGAACAGGAGACCCGGGCGACCGGGCGGCAACGCCGGCAGCGGCCCGGCCGCGCCGGATACTTCGCCCCTCCACGCGCGGAGCATGACTTCGAGCATGTCGTCGAAAGCGGCGCCACGACCGCTGAGGTCGATGCCACTCTCCCGGTAGTCCTCGGGCCAGCCGCCGAGCCCGAGACCGGCGGTGAGCCGGCCGCCGGAGATTCGCTCGAGTGACCACAGCTGCTTGGCCAGCATCAGCGCGCCCTGGCGCCACGGCACGTTGAGCACCGTCGTGAACAGCTCGGCGTGCTCGTTGACGGCGGCGGCCGCTCCGAGCGCCACGAAGGGATCGAGGTTGTCGTAGACGAGGCGGTCGATCACGCCCAGCGATGCGAAACCCAGCTCCTCGGCGAGGCTCGCCCACTGGACGGTCGCGCCGCCCGGAGCGTCCGGTATCGCCGCCGGTAGACCGAGGCCGATCCGCAGTTCTGTCGGGTTGTCGTGATCGTGGTCGATGCGATCCATGGAGCCCATCGTCAACGATTTGGCGCTAGCCGTCTTGAACGGTTCGGACACCGGCCCGCTCCGAGGTGTCCGATCTGTTCAAGACGCGGTGGGCGGCCCTGCCGCAGGATCAAAGGACACGCAGCCTTTCGGTCAAGGAGAAGCCATCACATGCCCGCTCAACTCGCAGCCATCGGAATCGTCGTCGACGACATGGGCCGCTCCCTCGCTTTCTACCGGGAGCTCGGGGTCGACCTGCCTCCTGAGGCCGACGGGCAGCCGCACGCCAACGCCGATCTCGTCGGTGGTGTGCAGCTGATGTTCGACACGGTGGACGAGATTCGGTCGTTCGACCCCGACTGGCAGCCGCCCCCGGACGGCCTCCACCGGACGGAGCTCGCGTTCCAGCTCGGCTCACCCGCCGAAGTCGACGACCTCTACGGCAAGCTCACCTCGCTCGGCTACCACGGGCACAAGCAGCCGTGGGATGCCTTCTGGGGCCAGCGCTATGCGATCGTGCACGACCCCGACGGCAACAGGGTGGCCCTCTTCAGCGCGAACGACTGAGTCGGCGCGCTGAGGTTCGCGCCGGACAGTCAGCGGGCGGCGACGACGATCAGCTCTCCCGTGCTCGGGTTCGCCGGGCGGCGGTCCCAGTCCCCGTACACGCGCTCGATCGTGAAGCCGGCGTCCGCGAGCGATTGGGTCAACTCGTCTTCGGTGCGGAACCGTAGCCGGTTCGGTGACACGAGCTCTTCGCCGGTGAACGCAAACGCGTAGTGGTTCGTGCACGAGACGATGCCGTCCCGCACGTCGTGGACTTCACACCACGTGTCAACCGGCCCGGCCACGGGATCGTCTGCCGTCCGGCGAGCGTCGCGAGACCAGCTCTCCCATTCACGTGCGCCGGGGTTGCGGCTTTCGAACGCGAGCCGTCCGCCCGGTCGCAGTGCGGCGTGCAGGGCGGCGAGAGCCGCACGCCAGCTTTCGTCAGAGAGAAAGAACTGGGCGACGTGGCCGGTCATGATCGCGAGGTCGGCGTCCGGCGCGCCGAGCCGGCTGGCGTCTCCCTCGATCCAGCGCACCCGATCGCCGTACGGCCGTTGCCGGGCGACGCTGAGCATCGCCGGCGCCGGGTCCACCCCAATCATCCGGTAACCGGCGCGGGCAAGCTCGCACGTGATCAGCCCGGTACCGCAGCCCAGGTCGAGGATCGATGCTGCTCCGACCTCGAGGGCCAGTTCGGAATAGAAGCGAGGCTGCGCATCTGCGGCGTACGCGTTGACCGTGTCGTAGATCGCGACGAGTCGCGGGTCGGTGAATTCGGCGATCGTCCACGTCACGGCAACCTAACTCGGCCCGCCGAAGGGCAACGAGGCTTTACCGATCGACCGGGTCGGGCCGGCCGTGCGAGGCTCTTGACCATGCCGGACGAGCCGGACGATCTCGCTGACGTTCCTCCGGAGGAGTTCGTCGCCGCCCGCGACGCGCTGGCCAAGCAGCTGAAGGCCGACGGTAAGGCGACCGAGGCGGCGGAGGTGAAGAAGCGCCGAAAGCCGACGGTGACACGGTGGGTCGCCGACCAGGTGCTCCGGCAGCACGCCCGGGAGGTCGACGCGTTGCGGACGGCGATGAGCAAGGTCGCCGAGGCGCAGGAAGCGGCGATCACCCGCGGTGACCGCGACGCCCTCACCGACGCCACCGTGCAGCGGCGCGACGCGATGACGGCCGTGGGCCGAGCGGTCGACGACGTACTCGCCCGCGACGATCGTCCTGGCCACCACCACGACGAGGTGCTCGGCGCGATCGAGGCCGACGTCACCGCCGAGGTTGCATCCGGCGGCACGTTCGGCATTCGCGACGACCTCGAGCTCCCAGAGCGGCAGGCCAAGCAACCGGAGCGAAGGGACCGCGTCGCCGAACGACGCGAGGCACAGGCCCGGGCTGCAATCGAAGCGGCCGAGGCGCGCGTCGCCCGAGCCCGGGAGGAGCTCGAGAGCGCCGAGGGGGCGCTGAAGGCGTTGCGGCAGCGGCGCGGGACTTGACCGCCGTCGCCGCGGCGGTGTAATCAACTGACTGGTTCATCAACTTGTCAGGTGAACGCGATGGCGGTCGACCAGCTCAGCAGCACCTTCTCGGCCCTCGCCGACCCCACGCGCCGGGCGATCCTCGAGCGGCTCGCCGATGGGGAGGCGACCGTGAACGAGCTCGCCGAGCCGTTCCCGGTGACCGTGCAGGCCGTCTCCAAGCACCTGAAGGTGCTCGAGCACGCCGGGCTCATCACGCGCGGGCGGGCCGCCCAGTGGCGACCGGCGCGGCTCCGAGGGCGTCCGCTCGAAGACGCCGCCGGCTGGCTGGCGCGTTACCAGCGGTTCTTCGAGGACAGCTTCGACCGGCTCGACGATCACCTGCGCGCCATCCAGAAAGGGAGCGATGGCTGATACTCCACCTATCGACCGGGAGTTCACGATCACCCGCGTCTTCGACGCCCCGCGTGAGCTCGTGTGGAAGGCGTGGACGGACCCGGATCACGTTGCGCGCTGGTTCGGTCCGCGTGGCTTCATGACGCCGCGGTCGACGATCAGCATGGACGTCCGGCCGGGCGGCACGTTCGAGTTCACGATGGTCTCCGACGACGATGGGAATGAGATCCCGTCGGGCGGGACGTTCCTCGAAGTCGAGGAGCCGGAGCGCCTCGTCTGGCGCGACCGCGACATCGACCTACTGGTCACCATCACGTTCGCCGACCTCGACGGGCGCACCGAGATGACCTGCCACGTCGTCGGCAAGACCGGCGGCGCCCAGGCGTACGACGGGTGGTCGACGATGTTCGACAAGCTTGCGGAGTCGTTGGCTGGATGAGCGCGCCGGAGCGGTGCGGCGTCGGCCAACGGGCTGATCGAAGTTGTTCTCGACTGATCCCCGACAACGGAGGTTCCCATGGGAAAGATCGTCGTAACGGAGTTCGTGTCGATGGACGGCGTGATCGAGGATCCGGGCGGCTCCGAGAACTACGAGCACGGCGGTTGGAGCTTTCAGTTCGACCGAGGAGAAGAAGGAAACAAGTTCAAGCTCGACGAGGCGATGGCGAGTGACGCCCTCCTTCTGGGGCGCGTGACGTACGAAGGCTTCGCAGACTCCTGGCCTTCACGGGAAGGAGAGTTTGCCGACAAGTTCAACGGGATGCCCAAGTTCGTCGTGTCAACGACACTTGACAAGCCTGAATGGAACAACACGAGGGTCATCAGCGGTGATGTCGGCGGCGAGGTCCGCAAGCTCAGAGAGGAATTCGCCAACGACGTCGTGGTCCACGGCAGCGCGCAGCTCGTGAACACGCTGAAGGAAAACGACCTTGTCGACGAGTTCCGACTGATGGTGTTTCCGGTCGTCCTCGGCAAGGGCAAGCGTCTGTTCGCCGACGGTGGCGGGCTAATCCCGCTGAAGCTCTCGGACGCGAACCAGGTCGGTCCCGACGGCGTGGTCATCCTCACGTATCAGCGGGTAAACGACTAGCTCGCTCAGGTGCGCCGGCCCCAGAAGAGGATGCGCTTGAACGTGTAGAGGTAGGGCTGGGTCTCGCCGATCTCGTCCAGCAGCCGTCGGCGATAGCGCTCGAGATACAGCTCGTAGAGCTTGTCGTCGAGGCGCGCCCGGAAGTAGGTGAGGTGCGTTCCCTTCACCCACTCGAGGACGTCCTCCGAGGAGGCGAGGTGGTGGACGTACACCTGCAGCCGGACGTGCTGCTCGCCGAACCCGAGCTGGTCGAGGACCTCGGCGTACGTCTCGGGTGCGAGGACGCGCTTCGCCGGATCGGGTGGCGGGTCGTCGGCGAAGACTTCGGCGAACGGCGCTTCGGCGGCGATCGCCATCCCGACCGTGTGCGACGGATGGTCGCCGTTGGCCGGGACCTGCACCGCCAGCTGTCCTCCGACGGGAATCGCGCGCGTCAGGCGGGCGAGGAGGCTGCGGTGGTCGGGGAGCCAGTGCAACGCCGCGTTCGAGAACACGACGTCGAAGGGCGCGGGCTCCCACGTCCCGATGTCGGCCCGCTCGAAGCGCAGGCCGGCGCCGGCGAATGCGCTCGCACGTTCGAGCATCGCCGGTGAGCTGTCGATGCCGACCGTCTCGGACGCCTGCAATAGCTGGTGCAGCTCTTTGGTGAGCTCGCCGGTGCCGCAGCCGAGGTCGACGACGCGTCCGCCCGGGCACGGTTGGACGAGCGCGGCTAAGTCCCAGAACGGCCGGGCGCGCTCGGCCCGGAAGCGCTCGTACTGATCCGGGTCCCACTGCTTCGCTTCCGAGCTCGTCATGCCTTCGCCCCGCTCCTCCGTGCAAGTATGCGGCCATGGGCATCCTGCCTGATTCCGGCCGGGCAGCCGAGCGACTCGACCGGGAAGTGATGGGCTGGCTGACGACGGTCACGGCGAGCGGCCGCCCGCAGACGTCGCCCGTCTGGTTCGCAGTCCACGACGACGCCGTGTACCTCCAGAGTCAGCCCGATGCCGCGAAGCTCGCCAACATCCGCGCGAACCCCAAGGTGAGCTTTCACCTCGACGGGAACGGCAGCGGCGGCGACATCGTCACGATCGACGCCGACGCCGAGCTCCTCGACGGCGCCCCGGGAGGCGTCGCCGACGTATACCTGGCCAAGTACGAACGGAGAATTCGGGAGGAGGGCAACACGCCCGAGGCGATGATCGCCGACTACAGCACGACTGTGCGCCTGACGCCGCGGCGCGTCCGCGCCTGGTAGCTGCTCCTCGCTCACGCGCGCTTTCGTGCCTTCCAGATCTGCTCGGCAGGCCAGCGGCGGGCCCACTCACGGGGCGCGAACTCGTCGTAAGTCGTCGTGGCGTGTTCACTCGGTCGCAGCTCGATGAAGTCCTCGACCAAGAGCCCGTGCTCCCGGAACAGCCGGAACCACTCGCCGTGCGGGATCTGGAAGTCGATGGTGCCGTCGCCGAGGTCCAGGCGGCCGAGGCCGAAGTACGAGCGGCGCAACCGCGTGTCCTGACGTTCGCGCCGTTCGTCCCAGGTCAGGTACAGGAGCGGCGTCGTCTGGCTGAAGGCGAGTAACCCGCCCGGCCGCAGCAG
>JBKOWN010000179.1:0-8212 GCA_046724435.1 Actinomycetota bacterium | reverse complement strand
AGCCCGTCGGAGTCTCCCCACTACGTCGCCGAGGCGTTCAAGGACACCGTGAACTACTGGCGCAACTGGATCGGTCATTCGAAGTACCAAGGTCGCTGGCGGGAGACCGTGAACCGCTCCGCCCTCGTGCTGAAGCTGCTGGTGTCGGACCGGTTCGGGTCACTGGTCGCCGCGCCCACGTGCGGTCTACCGGAGCAGCTCGGCGGCGAGCGCAACTGGGACTACCGCTACACCTGGATCCGTGACGCGTCCTTCACCCTGTACGCGCTCATCAGGCTCGGGTACACCGGCGAGGCGGGCGCGTTCATGCGTTGGATCGAAGACCGCTGCAACGACCTCGAGCCGGACGGCTCACTGCAGATCATGTACGGCATCGACGGGCACAAGGATCTGACCGAGGAGGTCCTCACCCACTTCGAGGGGTACGCCGGCTCGTCGCCGGTGCGCATCGGGAACGACGCCTACGACCAGCTCCAGCTCGACATCTACGGCGAGCTCATGGACTCGGTCTACCTGTACAACAAGTACGGCGCGCCGATCTCACACGACCTGTGGCACAACCTGGTCCGCCTCGTTGATTGGGTGAGCGACCACTGGCAGCTTCCCGACGAGGGCGTGTGGGAGGTACGCGGCGGGCGGCAGGAGTTCCTGTACTCGCGGCTGATGTGCTGGGTCGCCGTCGACCGGGGGATCCGCCTGGCCGACCGTCGCTCGTTCCCGTATCCGCACGACCGGTGGCGCGAGACCCGCGACGAGATCTACGAGGACATCTACGCGAACTTCTGGGATCCGGAACAGCAGGCATTCGTCCAGCACAAGGGGACGAAGACGCTCGACGCGTCGACACTGCTGATGCCGCTGGTCAAGTTCATCAGCTCGACCGACCCCCGCTGGCTCTCGACACTCCAGGCGATCGAGGAGCACCTCGTCGAGGACCCACTTCTGTTCCGGTACCGCATCGGTGACGCCGCCGCCGACGGCCTCATGGGGGAAGAGGGCACGTTCAACATGTGCTCGTTCTGGTACGCGGAGGTGCTGGCCCGCTCGGGCGACGTGCAGAAGGCGCGGCTCGTGTTCGAGAAGATGCTCGGCTACGCGAACCACGTCGGGCTGTACGCCGAGGAGCTCGGCCCCCATGGTGAGCACCTGGGCAACTTCCCGCAGGCATTCACGCATCTCGGGTTGATCAGTGCCGCGTACGCGATCGACCGCAAGCTCTCGGATGCCGGCTGGGTCGCGTAGGAGAGCTCGACGTCAGAGCTCGACGTCCCACGGCCGCGTCTCGATGGTGTCGCGCACACGGGCGAGAAACGCCGACGCGTAGGCGCCGTCGAGGGCGCGGTGGTCGAAGCTGAGCCCGAGCATCCCGACGGCGTGCACGACGATCGCCTCGCCGCCGTCGTCGAGCTCGACGGCTACGGGCCGGCGCTTGACCCCGTCTGTCGACAGGATCGCGACCTGCGGCTGGTGGATGATCGGCGCCGAGATCGTCGTGCCGGAAGGGCCGGGGTTCGTGATCGTGAACGTCCCGCCGGTGACGTCGTCAGGCGCGAGCTGCTTCGCCCGTGCGCGAGCGGCGAGGTCGGCGATCTCGTCGGCGAGGGCGACCAGACGCTTGTCCTGCGCATCGCGCACGACGGGCACGATCAGACCTTGATTGTCGAGATCGACGGCGATCCCGAGGTGAAGGTCGTGGTGCACGACGAGGTCGCCGTCACCGACCGAAGCGTTCACGTGCGGGTATTCGGCCACGGCATCGACGACGGCTCGGGCGACGAACGGGAGATAGCTGAGCTTCTTCACCCGACGGGCGCGGTCCACCAGCTCGAAGTCGACCTCCAGCGCGATGAACGCGTGGGGCGCGACGTGCAGCGAACGGAGCATGTGCTCGCCAGTAAGCCGCTGCACCCGATTGAGCGGCACGATCTCCGTGCCCGGAGGCGTCTCGAGCAGCCGGAGCACGTCCTGACGAGTGACCCGCCCCGCGGTTCCAGTTCCGTCGATCGAGACCGCGTCGAGCTCGTGGTCGGCGATCAAGCGCCGCACCACCGGTGACCGGAACTCCGGTCGCGTCTGCCGCGGTCGACGGAGGCGGGCCGGATGGACGGTGGCCACGGTTCACACGGTAGTCACGCGGGTTCCACCCACCGCGGTTCCTCCAGTCGTACCCTTTCGACAGGGAGAAGCATGGTGAGGTTGCTCGACCGGTTCGCGCACCATCCCAACGGTCGCAATGGGCACGGCGACGTGCCGCTCGACGAAGCGCTCGCCGACCATCGCCTGGCCTGCATCTCGCGCGCCATCGACGACCGCGAGATCGCGCTCCGTCAGCAGAGCCAGGTGTTCTTCCAGATCTCGGGCGCCGGGCACGAGGCGCTGCTGCTCGGCCTCGTCCGATCCCTGCGCGCCGGCTACGACTGGTTCTTCCCCTACTACCGGGACCGCGCCCTCGTGCTCGGCCTCGGCGTCACGCCGCTGGAGATCCTGCTGCAGGCGGTCGGCAGCGCGGACGACCCCGCCTCCGGCGGTCGCCAGATGCCGTGCCACTGGGGCGATGCCGCGCGCCACATCGTCAGCCAGTCGAGCCCGACGGGCAGCCAATGCCTGCCCGCCGTCGGTTGCGCCGAGGCGGGCCGCTACATCGTCGGGCGCGACCTTCCCGGCTGCACCGCGTACGGCGACGAGGTCACCTATGTGTCGCTCGGCGAGGGCGCGTGCTCGGAGGGCGAGTTCTGGGAGAGCCTGAACACCGCCTGCCGCCTCGGGCTCCCCGTCCTCTACGTGGTCGCCGACAACGGGTACGCGATCTCGGTACGCGCGAGCGATCAGGCGCCCGCGCCCGTGTCGGAGATGGTGATGGGCATCCGCGGCCTGCACGTCACGCAGATCGACGGGTGCGACTACTTCGAGGTGCGGCAGCGAGGCGCCGAGGCCGTCCAGCGCGTGCGAGCCGGCCAGGGGCCGGGGCTCATCCACGCCACGGTCACGCGCCCGTACTCACACTCGCTCTCCGACGACCAGAAGAAGTACCGCGTCGCCGAAGAGCTCGACGACGAAGCCGAGCACGACCCGATCCTGCTCCTCGAGCGTCAGCTCGTCCGGCTCGGCGTGCTGACGCCCGAGCGCGCGCAGGAGATCCGGGCCGAAGCGAACGAGCTCGTGGCCGCCGCCGCCAAGGACGCGCTGGCCGCAGCCCGTCCCGATCCGCAGAGCATCTCGCATCATCTGATCGGGCCCCCGCCGGTCACCGAACTGCCACCCGACCCGGAGGATGAGGGATCCGAGCCGGTTGCGTTCGGTGAGGCGATCCGCCTCACGCTCCACGGGGAGATGGCGCGCGACTCCCGCATCCGTGTGTTCGGCGAGGACGTCGCCGACGCCGACCCGCGCGTGCTGGGAAAGGTGCCGGGCAAAGGTGGTGTGTTCGGCGTCACCTTCGGGCTCCAGAGCGAGTTCGGTATCGCGCGCTGCTACAACACGCCGCTCGCCGAGGCGAACATCGTCGGCCGAGCGATCGGCCAGGGCACGCGCGGGCTGCGCCCAAGTCCCGAGGTCCAGTTCTTCGATTACATCTGGCCGGCGATGCAGCAGATCAAATCGGAGGCGGCGACGCTGCGCTGGCGCTCGCACGGCGAGTTCAGCTGCCCGATGGTCCTTCGTGTCCCCATCGGCGGGTATCTCACCGGCGGCGCGATCTGGCACTCGCAATGCGGTGAGTCGATCTTCGCCCATGTTCCCGGCTTGCTCGTCGCGTTCCCTTCGCGCGCCCGCGACGCCGCCGGCCTGCTCCGGACCGCGTTCCGCTACGAGGACCCGGTGCTGTTCCTCGAGCACAAGCACCTGTACCGCCAGGGCTACAACCGTGATCCGTTGCCCCCGCCCGACTGGCTGTTGCCGTTCGGCAAGGGTGCATACGTGACGCGCGGCGAACGCGTCACGGTGGTGACGTACGGAGCAACCGTGCACCGCGCCGAGCTCGCCGCCCGTGAGATCGATCCCAACGGCGGTGCGGTCGAGATCGTGGATCTGCGGACCCTCGTGCCGTGGGACCAGGACATCGTGGCCGAGTCGTTGGCCAAGACCGGCCGCGTGCTCGTCCTGTACGAGGACACCCTGCGCTGCGGTTTCGGCGCCGAGATCGCGGCGTGGATCGCCGACGAGTGCTTCGAGGATCTCGACGCTCCCGTCTGGCGTCTCGCCGCGCTCGACACGCCCGTCCCCTACGAGCCGACGCTCGAGCAGGCGGTCCTCCCGCAGGTGGACGACATCGCCCGCGACCTCCGGGCCCTGCTGGCGTACTGATCGGACGGCGTCGAGCCGACCTGTGACGCGCGGTACCCTCCGCGGACCTGACCGGGGGTCGTCGATGGACCGCATGAGCCCGCTGGACGCTTCGTTCTTGCATGTCGAGAACGCCGCGAACCCCATGCACATCGGTTCGGTCGGGATCTTCGAGGGCCCGGCCCCGAACTACGGCGACTTCGCCGATCTCGTCGCCGGCAAGCTCCCGCTCGTGCCGCGCTATCGCCAGCGGGTGCGCTTCGTCCCGTTCGACCTGGGCCGCCCGGTGTGGGTCGACGACTCGCACTTCAACCTCGGGTACCACCTGCGGCACACCGCGCTGCCGCCGCCGGGCGGCGACCAGGAGCTGCGCAACCTCGTCGGCCGGCTCATGGCCCAGCAGCTCGACCGCACGAAGCCGCTCTGGGAGATGTGGATGGTCGAGGGCCTCCAGGACGGCCACTGGGCCCTCGTCTCGAAGGTGCATCACTGCATGGTCGACGGCGTCTCGGGCTCCGACCTGCTCGCCGTCATGCTCGATCCCGAGCGCGAGCCGCCGCCGGCCAACGTCGACACGTGGCGTCCCGAGGCCGAGCCGTCCGACGTGCGACTCGTGAGCGAGGCGATCGGAGACCTCGTTGCGAGCCCCTACGAGCAGTTCCGCGCCATGCGCGCCGCTGCCCGCGGATGGCGTCAGCTCGGCGAGCTGTTCGTCGACGCGGCCCGCGGCGTGGCCTCCATGGCGGGCATCGTGCGGCCGACCGCCGAGTCGAGTCTCAACGGCCCGATCGGTCCGCATCGGCGGTGGGACTGGGCGCAGACGACGTTGGGGGATGTGAAGCGCGTCCGCTCGGCACTCGGCGGCACCGTGAACGACGTCGTGCTCACCGTCCTCACCCGCGGCTTCCGGGACCTGATCATCGCGCGAGACGAATCTCCCGAAGGTCGCGTCGTCCGTACGCTCGTGCCGGTCTCGGTGCGGCTCGCGGACGAGCGCGGCGTCTACAACAACCGAGTGTCGGCGATGTTCGCCGAGTTGCCGGTCGGGATCACGGATCCCGTCGAACGGCTCGGCGCGATCCGGGCGCAGATGAGCGGCCTCAAGGAGTCCAAGCAGGCTGTCGCGGGCGAAGTGCTGACGTCACTGTCGGGGTTCGCGCCCGCGCTGCTCCTCGCGCTGGGGACGCGAGTCGCGTTCCGCATCCCGCAGCGCAACATCAACACAGTGACCACGAACGTCCCCGGGCCGCAGTTCCCGCTCTACGCGTGCGGCCGGCAGATGCTCCAGGCGTTTCCGTTCGTGCCGATCGCCGGCCATGTGCGCATCGGCGTCGCGATCTTCTCGTACAACGGGATGCTGAACTTCGGCGTCACCGGCGACTACGACACCGCGCCCGACATCGGCGACCTGTCTCGCGGCGTCGAGGACGGTATGGCTGAATTGTTGAAATTGGCAGGAGACGAGCGGCCGTCTGAAAGCGGGGCATCCGCGGGTGTCCCGGCGGCGAACGGATCTGCGACAGACTGAGACGGACGGGCCCTGCTGGGGTCCACGGGAAAGGACGCGCAGCATGGCGGTCGAGGAACAAGAGATCCGTTCCGGCACGGTCGAGGAGCTTGCCGAGACCGTGTCCGACGCAGAGAAGCGCGAGGCCGTCCACAACGTGCGCTCGGCCGGAGACGCCCTGTTCACGTGGGACTACGAACGCAGCCGCGACGCCTTGAGCAAGCTCTACGAGAAGGCGAAGACGTCGATGTGGAACGTCTCCACCGACATCGACTGGGACATCGACGTCGACCCGTGGAAGATCGCCCGCGACCCGAACAACCCGCTGAACACGACGATGGCGCTCGAGCGAGCCGGCACGCCGTTCGAGAAGCTCTCCGAGGACGAGTGGTTCGACCTCGGCGCCGCGCAGCAGGCGTGGGTCCTGTCGCAGTTCATGCACGGCGAGCAGGGCGCGCTCATCTGCACCGCGAAGATCGTCGAGCAGGTGCCCTGGATCGACGCCAAGTACTACGCCGCCACGCAGGTCATGGACGAAGCGCGTCACGTGGAGGTCTATTCCAAGTACCTGAGCGAGAAGCTGGCGCACGAGTTCCCGATCAACGTGCACCTGCGGGCCCTGCTCGACGACGTCGTCTCCGACTCTCGTTGGGACATGACCTACCTCGGCATGCAGATCATGATCGAGGGCCTGGCCCTGGCCGCGTTCGGGTTCCAGTACCAGACGTCACCGGATCCGCTGCTGAAGCAGATCACCCGGTACGTGATGGCCGACGAGGCACGGCACGTCGCGTTCGGTGTCATGTCACTCAAGGAGGCGTACCAGGACCTCGACGCCGCCGGCGTCCGCGAGCGCCAGGAGTTCTGCTACGAGGCCGCCGTCAAGATGCGCGACCGCTTCCTGGGCCAAGAGGTCTGGGAGTGGAGGGGCCTGCCGGTCAAGGAGTGCACGCGCGTGATGCTCGACGCGCCGATGCAGCGCGAGTTTCGCAAGATGCTGTTCTCCAAGATCGTCCCCAACCTCAAGAAGCTCGGTCTCCTCGATGCCGGCGACGGCTGGCTGCGCCAGAAGTTCGGCGAGCTCGGGGTCCTCGAGTACGAGGACTGGGAGGACACGGGCGCCGAGTACGAGCGCATGCAACTGGAGCAGCGGGCCGGCTGACAGGACCTAGACGCCGCTCAGAACGCCCAGGGCCGAGCGGACGTCGTCGCGTTCGATCTTCTCTCGGGCTGATACGCGTGCCCGCCTCGTCACGAGTGCCCGGCGCGACTGGTCCATCGCATTCATCCCCATCGCCTTGAGGTCGTCGCCGGTGGGCTGGAAGGCGACGACGGGTACGCCGCGGCGCCGGATGCGCGCAACCTCCTGACCCAGATAGAAGCGGCACAGGCGTCGGGCGGGCAGGTCGAGCGACGGCCGGAGCCGGTTCCCCGCCACCGACATGGGCGAGCTCACGACGACGAGGTCGAGCTGTCGGTCGGCCAACAAGTCGGCATTCGTTGGGGAGTGCGCGCCCCCGTCCACGTACGTGACGCCGCCGATCGCCACCGGTGCGAAGAAGCTCGGGATCGCGCACGAGGCGGCGACCGCGTCGGCTACGTGCGCCGGCGGCGCGCCGTCGCGGCCGAACACGACGCGAGCCCCCTCGCGGAGGCGCACCGCCGTCAGCCACAGGTCGCGATCGGGCCAGTCGGCGCCGAACAGCGGCCGGAACGCACCCGCCACGAGCTCGGTCGGCACTCCTCCGGCGGGCAGCGCACCCGCCAGCATCACCCCGGGCCGATTCATCCAGAACGGCCGCAACGCCGCCCGCACGAGCAGGGAGGGTGACGCCATGCGGGGCAGGCCCCGCCGACCGGGCGGCCGGCTCGGCACGCGGGACGACCCCGCGAGCTCGGATCGGGCCACGAGCTCGGCACCTTCGGGAGAGAGCGGCTCGCCGGTCGAGCGGGCCGCGAGGTCCCGGGCGGAGAAACCCGCCCGCAGCAGCGCGCCGACCACCGAGCCTGCCGACGTCCCCACGATCACCTCGGCGTCGCGCGGGTCCCAGCCCGTCGCCTCGGCCAGACCGTCGAGCACGCCGGCGTGGAACGCGTGGCCGGTCACGCCGCCGGCGCCCAGGACCAGCCCGATGCGGGGCGCTGTGGTCACGAGGCCGGATAGTACCTGTCGATCGGAGCTAACCTCAGAGGCCCCTTGAACCACTCTTGCAACGTTTCCCTCGAGGTAGGCCGATCACAGACCGATGACGCGTTTCGTGCGCCTTCCCCGCCGGCTCGCCCCGCCGAACTGGAACGACATGGGGAACGGCAACTGGGCCGCGGCGTCCGACTACGCCGACAAGGTGCTCACCGTCTACAACGAGATGCGATCCTCCGCCGGTCTGCTCGGCGTCTGACGCGCCGTCTCTAGACGAGCCGGAG
>JBKOWN010000098.1:0-11959 GCA_046724435.1 Actinomycetota bacterium | reverse complement strand
GTGCGTCCCGGGCTCGCATCCGGAAGCGTCGCAGCGCTCGCACGTGACGGGCAACCGGACCTCCACCGGGTGGACGACACCGAACGCGGCTTCCCGGAGCGTCAGCTCGACGGCGACCTCGGCGTCGTAGCCGCGGGGTGGCATCGCCGGCGATCTGTACGTCACGATCGCGGTCGCGCCTCACCCGGAGTTCGAACGCGAGGGCAACGACCTCGTGCACGCGCGCAAGCTTCCCTTCACCCAAGCCGCGCTCGGCGCCCGTTTCACGATCGAGACACTCGACGGCGACGAGGAGGAGATCCTCGTACCGCCGGGCGCGCAGCCGGGCCAGGTGCTGCGGCTCAAGGGCAAGGGGGTGCCGTCGCTGCACGGTCGCCGACGCGGCGATCTGCTCGTGCGTCTCGACGTCGAGATCCCTTCGAGGTTGCGACCCGAAGAGGAGGACCTGCTCCGCCAGCTCGCCGAGCTGCGCGGCGAGGAGGTCGCCCCGAGCGATCGCGGGTTCTTCGGCCGGGTGCGCTCCGCCTTCCAGTAGTGACGCGCTTCGCGGCCCGGTTCCCGGCGACCGCGCACACGTTCCTCCCTGCGCTCGACGACGAAGTCACGATCGAAGACGACACCGGGCATCACCTGAGTCGGGTGCGGCGCGTGCGCGACGGCGAAGCCCTCACCGCCGCCGACGGCGACGGCCGTTGGCGCCCCTACACGATCGTCGACGTCCGCCCGGGTGCCGTCGATCTGCACGCCCAGGGTGCGCCGGTCGTCGAACCGCAGCTCGAGCCGCGTCTGGTCGTCGCGTTCGCGCTCACGAAGGGGGCGAAGCCCGACCTCGCTGTCCAGAAGCTCACCGAGCTCGGCGTCGACGCCGTCATCCTGCTTTCGACCCGGCGTTCCGTTCCGCGCTGGGACGAGAGCCGCGCCGAGGCGGCCGTCGCCCGGCTGCATCGGATCGCGCGTGAGGCCGCGGCCCAGTGCCGCCGGGCGCGGCTGCCCCAGATTCAAGGTATGCGGCCGCTGACGGAGCTGCGGGGCCGTCGCGGGCTCGTGCTGGCCGACCCCGCCGGCGACGAGCCGGGGCGGTTGCCTGCGCCTCCGGGAGGCGAGTGGGTGCTCGTCGTCGGGCCCGAGGGTGGGCTCGACCCCGACGAGGAGGCCGCGGTCCGGTCGGCGGCGCCAGGCGGCGAGGTGCCGGTCCGGCTGCGGCTCGGGGCTCACGTCCTGCGGGCGGAGACGGCCGCGATTGCAGGCGCCGCCGTGCTGGCCACGCGACGCGCACCCGGCTGGGACGATTGAGGGCGCTTGACCGCGTCTGACACTCTCCGCAGTCAGCGATGCCACGTTTGCGACCACGGAGGGTGAGAATGGCGGCGGAGAGTGGTAGCCTCCGCATGGGAGTCTCGGTCCGAGGGCGGGGAGCGAGAGGGGCGCATTGTGAACATGAGCGAGGCGATGGTGGGTGAGCGGCTGCGCTTGATTCGGCGCCAGAAGGGTCTGTCGCTGCACGATGTGGAGGCGCGCTCGGGCATGGAGTTCAAGGCTTCGGTGCTCGGCGCGTACGAACGGGGCGAACGCGCGATCTCGGTGCCGCGCCTCCTCCGCCTGGCCGAGATCTACCAGGTCCCGAGCGATCAGCTGCTGCCGCGCGGCTCGGACGTCGACGTCGACCGCACCCAGCGGGACGACACGTTCGACGAGGGGTTCACGATCGATCTCGAGCGCCTGCGCGATCTCGACGACCCCGAAGCGTCGGTGCTTTCACGCTATGCCGAGACGATCCAGCTCCAACGCCAGGATTTCAACGGCCGGCTTCTTACTATTCGCCGCGACGACCTGCGAGTCCTCGCCGCCGTGCTCGGTCGTCGCGCCGAGGACCTCGCACGGCGGCTCGACGAGCTCGGCCTGCGCGCCACCTGAGCCGATCTCTCGACCGGAGACCGGACGCGCAGAGCTACCATCGCCGCGACGTGACCTCGCCGTCGCCGACTCAGGTCAAGATCCTCGTTCCGGGCAACCATCTGATGGTGGGCCTCCTCGGTCAACGTGACGAGCTGCTGCGCCTCGTCGAAGGCTCCTTCCCGGTCGAGATCCACGTCCGTGGCAACGAGATCACCGTCACGGGTGACGCATCGGAGGCCGAGCGTGTCGGCCGCCTGTTCGAGGAGATGGTGATCCTCCTCGAGCAGGGCCACAGCCTCGATCGCGAAGGCGTCGGCCGCAGCATCGAGATGCTCAAGGCCGATCAGCGGCCGACGGACGTCTTCACGACCGAGGTCCTGCGCGGCCGCAAGAGCGTGCGGCCGAAGACCGCGGGCCAGAAGGAATACGTCGACGCCGTCCGCGAGCACACGGTGACGTTCTGCATCGGGCCGGCGGGGACGGGCAAGAGCTATCTCGCGGTCGCGCTGGCGGTGCAAGCGCTCCAGGCGAAGGCGAGCAACCGCATCATCCTGACGCGCCCGGCGGTCGAGGCAGGGGAGCGGCTCGGTTTTCTCCCCGGCGACATCCTTGCCAAGGTCGACCCGTATCTCCGGCCGTTGTACGACGCGCTGTACGACATGCTCGAGCCCGAGGTCGTCACCCGGCTGATGGACCGCGGCGTCATCGAGGTCGCGCCGCTCGCGTTCATGCGAGGTCGGACGCTTAATGACTCGTTCATCATCCTCGACGAGGCGCAGAACACCACGCCCGAGCAGATGAAGATGTTCCTGACCCGATTGGGCTTCGGCTCGAGGATCGTGGTCACCGGCGACGTCACCCAGATCGACCTGCCCGAGGGCCGAGGACGGTCCGGGCTCCTCGTCGTGCGCGACGTGCTCGACGGCATCCCGGGGCTCGCGTTCGTCGAGCTCGGCTCGGCCGACGTCGTCCGCCACAAGATCGTGCAGGACATCGTCGACGCCTACGAACGCGACGACCGCCGCCGATGACGACCCGCGCGCGAAGCATCTGCGAGGGGGCGGAGGGCCGACGGTCCGACGCCGAACAGTCCGGCCCGCCCGGCCGAGACCCGGGTCGGAGACCCGAGCCGCCCGGAGGGCGGCGAGCAGGGGCTCGGACGGAAAAGCGGTGCCGGTTCGGCGTCGTGGCCGGCGGTTCCGCAGCCCCCGTGCCCCCCGGGCCCGGACACGAACCGCGCCAGCGATGAGGACCGTCTTCGGGGCCGACGAGCAGTCGGAGGTGGAGGTGGACGTCCTCCGCTGGGTACGGCTGGCGCGCATGGTGCTCGACCAGGAGCGGGTTCCCGAGGAGTCCGAGATGTCGGTGATCTTCGTGGACGAGCAGACGATGTCGGACCTGCACGAGCGTTTCCTCGGCGGCAGCGGGGCGACGGACGTGCTCGCGTTCCCGATGGACGACGACGTCGCCCCGGGTGGGCGGCAACCCGACCAGGGCGGGCGCGGGCCCGGCTCGCCGGCGGAGGCCGCCGACCCTCCCACGGTCATCGGCGACGTCGTGGTGTGCCCGCAGGTCGCCAGGCGCCAGACCGGTGCGCAGGGGTCGGTGGAGGACGAGGTCGCGCTCCTCGTCGTCCACGGCGTCCTGCATCTGCTGAACTACGACCATGCCGAGGACAACGAGTCCGAGGCGATGAGAAAGCGGGAGCGCGAGCTGTTGGCGCGCTTCCGGGAGCTCGAGCGAGAAGAGGGACGGTGAGCGCGGGTCCAGATACCGGCGTGACATGACCGGAGCGGACTGGCTACTCGTCGCGGCGATCGCCGCGCTGTTCCTGGTCTCCGGCGTCCTCGCCATGGCGGAGACGGCGTTCACGCGCATGAGCCGTGTCCGTGCCCTGGCGCTCGAGGAGGAGGGCCGGCGCAGGGCGACGAGGCTGGCGCGTCTCCTCGAACGACCGGAGCGGACGCTGAACTCGCTGCTGCTGGTGATCCTGGTGTGCCAGCTCGTGTCCGCCAACCTCACGGGTGTCCTGCTCGAGGCGCACCTCGGCACGATCGGGTTCGTGCTCGGGATCGTGCTCGAGATCGCGGTCTTCTTCGTCTTCTTCGAGGTCGTGCCGAAGACCTTCGCGATCCTGCACACGGATCGCGCCGCGCTGCTCGTCTCGCCGATCCTCTCCTTCCTGACGAACTTCCCGCCGCTGCGGCTGCTCTCCCGGGGCCTGATCGGTCTCGCCAATGTCCTGCTCCCGGGGCGCGGGCTGAAGGAGGGCCCCTTCGTCAGCGAGGAGGAGATCCGCCAGATGGCCGACGTTGCCGCCGACGAGGAGGTCATCGAGCGGGACGAACGCAAGCTGATCCACTCGATCTTCGAGTTCGGCGACATGGTCGTCCGTGAGGCGATGACGCCACGCACCGACATGGTGTCGATCTCGGCCGACGCGACCATCGAGGAGGGCATCACCGCCGCCATCGAGGGCGGGTTCTCGCGAATACCTGCCTACGAGGAATCGACCGACAACATCATCGGGCTCGTCTTTCTCAAGGATCTCGTCGCGCTCGCCCGTGCCAGCAAGCGGGACGAGCCCGTTCGAACTGCGCTTCGCGAGGCGGTGTTCGTGCCGGAGCAGAAGCGCGTGGCGGAGCTGCTGCGCGAGATGCAGACGAAGCATTTCCACATGGCGATCGTCATCGACGAGTACGGCGGGACCTCCGGGCTCGTGACCCTCGAGGACCTCCTCGAGGAGATCGTCGGTGACATCGCCGACGAGTACGACGTCGAGGAGCCGAGTGTCGAGCGCCTCCCCAACGGGGGGTTGCGCGTGCCCGGCGGCACTTCCATCGACGACGTCAGCGACGAGCTCGGGATCGAGCTGCCCGACACGGAGTGGGACACCGTCGGCGGGCTCGTGTTCAACCTGCTCGGGCATGTGCCCGAGGAGGGCGAGTGCGTCCGCTTCCAAGGGCTCGAGTTCCGCACCGAACGGGTGCAGGGGCGCCGGATCGTGTCGGTGCAGATCCGGCCGGCGCCGGCCGGTGCCGCTGAGCCCGTCGGCGCCAAGTGACGGAGGGTTTCCGGAGCGGGTTCGTGACCCTCGTCGGCCGGCCGAACGTCGGCAAGTCGACACTGCTCAACCAGCTCGTCGGCTCGAAGGTCGCGATCGTCTCCGACCGCCCGCAGACCACGCGCACTGCCATCCGCGGGGTGCGTACGACGCCCGACGACCAGATCGTGTTCGTCGACACGCCCGGCATCCACAAGCCGCGGACGCCGCTCGGCGAGCGAACCAACGAGCGGGCGGTCGCGACCCTCGGCGAGGTCGACGTCGTCTGCCTGCTCGTCGAGGCCGACGCACCCATCGGTGCCGGAGACCGGTTCGTCGCCGGGCTCGTGCAGCAAGTCACGACGCCGAAGCTCCTGGTCGTGAACAAGATCGACCGGGCCGGAAGGGCCGCGATCGCCGAGCACCTGGCCACGGCGGCACGCGACCTCGGCGACTTCGACGAGTACGTCCCCCTCTCGGCGCGCACCGGCGACGGGATCGAGCCCTTGCTCGGCGAGATCGACAGCCGCTTGCCGGAGGGACCGCGGTATTACCCGGAGGGCGTCGTCACCGACCAGCCCGAGACGTTCGTCGCCGCCGAGCTCGTGCGCGAGAAGCTGCTCGCGGTCGCACGCGACGAGCTCCCGCACTCCATCGCGGTCTCCGTGGAGGAGCTCGAGGACGCCCCCGACGGCGACGATCCGGACGACGGGATCCTCCGGCTTCGGGCCGATATCAGCGTGGAGCGCGACTCGCAGAAGGGGATCGTCATCGGACGGGGCGGGGGTGTCCTGAAGGACGCGGGAACCGCGGCTCGCCAGGAGCTCGAAGCACTGCTCGGCGTGCGGGTCTATCTGGAGATGCGCGTGCGGGTCGAGCGCGACTGGCAGCGTCGCGCCTACGCCCTCGACCGGCTCGGGTACTGAAACCGCTGGTCACAGGGCCTGTCCGAGTTGCTCCGGCGGAGAAGCCCGCGGATAGGCTCCGATTTTGAGGTCGCCCGGCCCGCGAGGCCGCCGAGCACGAGGTCGCCCGAGCAATTACCGGACACGTGATCGGAAGACGAGGAGAATGAGGCACCTCAGGTCGCGCTCCAAGCGATGGGCGGGCTTGGCCGTCGTCGTCGGCGCCGGCCTGCTGCTGGCAGCCTGCTCCGCCGAGAACAACGGGCAGAACTCGCTGAAGCCCAAGGGCCCGGCGGCCCAGAAGATCGACAACCTCTTCACGCCGATCTTCTTCGTCTCGGTCGTGATCGGCGTGCTGGTCCTCGGCGCCGTCGTCGTGTTCGCCGTGCGCTTCCGCTACCGGGCGGGGAGGAACGAGAACCCCAAGCAGATCCATGGCAACACCCGGCTCGAGATCGGCTGGACGATCGTCCCCGCGCTGATCCTCGCAGTCATCGCCGTCCCGACGATCATCACCGTCTTCGACCTGCATAAGGAGCCGACAGGCGACGTGCTCAACGTCACCGTGGTCGGGAAGCAGTGGTGGTGGGAGTTCAAGTACCCGAAGGAGAAGGTCGTCACCGCCAACGAGCTGGTGATCCCGGCGGGGCGGACCGTACGGGTCAACCTCCAGGCGTGTGACGAGTCGCTGCCCAACAAATGCAACGTGATCCACAGCTTCTGGGTCCCCGAGCTCAACGGCAAGACTGACGTCGTGCCGGGCCGGAACAACTTCACGACGATCGAGGCCAACAAGCCAGGGACCTACCTCGGGCAGTGCGCGGAGTACTGCGGGTTGTCGCACGCGAACATGCGGTTTCGCGTGATCGCCAAGGAACCGAGCGAGTTCGACCGGTGGGTCGGCGAGCAACAGCAAGGCCCGGCGGTCCCATTCCAGACCGGTACGGGCGCCGAGACGCAGGCAGCCGGCCCCGCCCAGGAGCTCATGAGCACGAAGTTCCAGTGCACGAACTGCCACTCGGTCGGGGATTCGAAGGTGAGCAGCTACGGCCCGAACCTCACCCACCTCGCCAGCCGCACCACGTTCGCGAGCGGCTACTACGAGCTGACCCGCGACCGGCTCGTCGAATGGATCCACAACGCCCCCGGTCTGATCCCGATGCAGTCCAAGGCGTGCCGGGAGGCGGGGGAGCCGGCGGCGGGCAAGTGTGTCGGCATGCCGTCGTTCAGCCGCGATACTCCGGCCGGGCAACCGACCATGACGCAGCAGGAGGCGGGGCAGATCGCCGACTACCTGCTCCAGCTGAAGTGAACGAGCGCGCGGGAGAGCCCCGATGACGACCGTCTCCGACACGCTCCAGGCGCCGGCGCGGCGCCTGCGCGTCCTGCGACGGCCGCAGGCGACGACCGGCTTCTGGAGCTGGTTCACGACGATCGACCACAAGAAGATCGGCATCATGTACGGCACCACCGCGCTGGCCTTCTTCGTGATCGGCGGGGTGGAGGCGCTGCTGCTGCGGCTCCAGCTCGCAGGGCCCAACGGCAGCTTGCTGACGGCAGCCCAGTACAACGAGCTGTTCACGATGCACGGCACCACCATGATCTTCCTCATGGGGATGCCGCTCGCAGTGGCGTTCGGCAACTACCTGATCCCGCTCCAAATCGGCGCTCGAGACGTCGCGTTCCCGCGCCTGAACGCGTTCGGGTACTGGGGCTTCCTCATGGGCGGGTTGTTCATCTACTCGAGCTTCTTCATTGGCGGGAGCGCGCCGAACGGCGGTTGGTTCGGCTACACGCCGCTCACGAGCACGCCGCTCGGCCGCGGCTTCCTCCCCGGGCACGGCGCGGACTTCTGGGCCGTCGGCATCGTCATGCTCGGAATCGCGTCGACGACGTCGGCGATCAACTTCATCGTCACGGTCCTCCAACTCCGCGCGCCGGGTATGACGCTCATGCGGATGCCCGTGTTCACGTGGATGATGCTGGTGACCGCGTTCTTGACGCTGTTCGCGATGCCGATCGTCACCTCGGCGCTGATCATGGTCTTCTTCGATCGCAACTTCGGCACGAACTTCTTCCAACCCGCCGCCGGTGCTGATCCGCTGCTCTATCAAAACCTCTTCTGGCTCTTCGGCCATCCCGAGGTGTACATACTCATCCTGCCGGGCATGGGGATCGTGTCCGAGATCCTGCCCGTCTTCTCGCGCAAGCCCTTGTTCGGCTACCCCGTCGTCGTGTTCTCCGGCATCGCGATCGGCTTCATCGGCTGGGGCGTCTGGGCCCACCACATGTTCGCTACGGGGCTCGGGCCGGTCGCGATCTCGGCGTTCGCGCTCTCGACGATGATCATCGCCGTTCCCACCGGTGTGAAGATCTTCAACTGGCTCGCGACCGTGTGGCGCGGAGCAGTGAAGCTCACGACGGCCATGCTGTTCGCGCTCGGCTTCATCGCGATGTTCACCCTCGGTGGGTTGTCCGGCGTCCTCCACTCGGTCGTCCCGGCCGACACGCAGCAAACAGACACGTACTTCGTCGTCGCGCACTTCCACTACGTGCTGTTCGGCGGGCTGGTGTTCGGGCTCTTCGGCGGCTTCTACTACTGGTTCCCGAAGCTCTACGGCCGGTTCCTGGACGAGCGTCTGGGCAAGATCAACTTCTGGACGATGCTCCTCGGGTTCAACCTCACGTTCTTCCCGATGCACTTCGTCGGGCTCCTCGGCATGCCGCGTCGTACCTACCGCTATGACGCCGGCCTCGGCTGGGACTTCCTCAACCAGCTCGAGACCATCGGCGCCTTCGTGATCGCCTTCTCGGTCCTCGTCTTCATCGTGAACGTCATGGTGAGCCGCCGGCACGGTCAGGTGTCGGGCGACGACCCGTGGGACGCGCGAACACTCGAATGGACGACGCCGTCGCCGCCGCCCATGTACAACTTCGCCGAGATCCCGCAGGTCGAGGCGCGCGACGACTTCTGGCACCACAAGTACACCGAGGACGAGACCGGCCACGCCGTGCGGCTCCCGAGCGGGGCAGCGGTCGCGGTCGAGGAGCGTCCGGCCGGAGGTGACGGCGGCGACGGGCACGCCGGGGACGGGCACGACGACGGACACGGGATCCACATGCCGTCGCCGTCCTACTTCCCGTTCATCGTCGCGCTCGGGCTTCCGATCCTGGGCTACGCGGCAGTCTTCCAGGCCGTCTGGCTCGTCCCGATCGGCGCGCTGGTGCTCTTGTTCGGCATGTACGCGTGGGGTATCGAGCCCCAGACAGAGCCATGACCACGGATCAGGTCGCCGTCCCGCCGTCGCACGACGTCGCCGAGCCCCGCCATGACAAGCCCGCCACGAACCTGGGCGTCACCAACACGAAGCTGGCGATGTGGCTGTTCCTGTCGTCCGACTGCCTGTTCTTCGGCGCGTTCATCTCGGCCTACCTCTTCTACCGAGGACGGCCCCAGCCGGGGCCGCATCCGGTCGACGTCTACAACATCCCGTTCACCTCCGTCACCTCGTTCATCCTGCTCATGAGCAGCCTCACGATGGTGCTCGCGCTGGCCGCGATCATGCGCGGGGACTACCGCCGGTTGCGTGTCTGGCTGCTCGCCACCGCATTGTTCGGCGCCACGTTCATCGGCGGTCAGGTGTTCGAGTTCACCGAGTTCTACCGGCAGGGGTTCACCCTCTCGAAGAACCTCTCCGGCTCGACCTTCTTCGTGCTGACGGGCCTGCACGGCGCTCACGTGACGGCCGGCATCATCTGGCTCCTCTCGCTGTGGGGACTCGCGACTCAGGGCCGTCTCACCAGTCGAGACTCCGAGCGCGTCGAGATCGCCGGGCTGTACTGGCACTTTGTCGACGTGGTCTGGATCGTCATCTTCACCGTCGTCTACCTCATCCCCAAGTAGGAGTGGACCGGTCGATCGCCATGGCTGACGAAGCCGCACCCACCGGCACCGCGACCGAGGCCGAACCGGCCGAGGCGCCCGCCGACGAGCAGCCCGGCACAGCGCTCGCGGCGACGGAGGGAACCGCCCCCGCGCCCGTCGAGGCGCCCCTGCCGATGCTGCCGGGCGAGGTCCAGCCGCATCCGACGCCGGTGAAATACGTGATGATCGCGGTGATCCTCGTGGCGGTCACCGCGGCCGAGATCGGTCTCTATTACCTCCAGGGCGACGTTCCCGACGGGCTGATCATCGTCTTCCTGCTCACGTTCGCCGTGATCAAGTTCGCGCTCGTGGCCTCGTGGTACATGCACCTGAAAACCGACAAGCCCGTCTTCCGCCGTTTCTTCGTGCTCGGCATCGTGGCCGCGATCTCGCTGTACCTGATCGTGTTGACCATGCTGCACGTCTTCAGCCCCTGAGCTGATGTCAGACCTCGCCGTCGCCTACCCGAGCTGGCACCCCCACGTCGACGTGTGGCTGCTCGTCGCCGCGCTGGCGGCGTCGTACGCGGTCGTCGTCGTCCGCGTCGGCCCCCGGTACGCGGCGCCCGGACGTGCGCCGGTCACGCGGTTGCAGGCAGTGTGCTTCGCGCTCGGGGTGTTGGCCATCTGGGTCGCGGCCGACTGGCCGGTGCACGACATCGCCGAGCGCTTCAACTACAGCATGCACATGGTGCAGCACCTCGTGCTGTCCATGGTCGCCGCGCCGCTGCTCGTGCTCGGCACGCCGGCGTGGCTGTTGCGCGTGATCTTGCGACCACCGTCGCAGGTGTTCCGTGTCGTGCGCTTCCTGTCGCGCTTCCTCCCGGCCTTGTTGGTCTTCAATCTCGTCCTCGTGTTCACGCACTGGCCCGCGATCGTCGACGCCAGCCTCCGCAACGGCTTCTTGCACTTCCTCGTGCACGCTCTCATCTTCCTCACCGCGCTCGTCGTGTGGATGCCGGTGGTGAGCCCGCTCCCGGAGATCCCGCGGCTGTCTCCGCTGCCCCGGATGCTCTTCCTGTTCGCCCAGTCGATCGTGCCGACGATCCCGGCGTCGTTCCTGACGTTCGGAAGCTCACCGCTCTACCGCTTCTACGAGCATGTCCCGCACCTCTGGGGGCTCTCGACGCTTGACGACCAGCGCGTGGCCGGGCTGATCATGAAGATCGGAGCCGGCTTGCTGCTCTGGCTGCTGATCGCGGTGATCTTCTTCCGGTGGGCCGGCGAAGAGGACCGACGCATCGCAGCGCGCCGCCAGTGGCAGGATCTTGATCGCGAGCTCTCCCGGATGGGGACCACGACCTCATGACCGACAACGTCCAGACGGACGAGACGGACGAGACCGACCAGGCCGAGCAGGGCGACGCGCCCGCCGGCAACGCGCCGGCGCCCGACGACCAGCCGACGAGCAGCGAACAGCCAGAGCGCGGCGATCAGCCGGAGGGTGGCGAGGAGCTCGAAGCCGAGCCGCCTTTCGAGGCCGCCGAGGGGGAATCGCCGGCGGCGCTCGAGGCCGGCCCGCCGGCGGTCGATCCGGTGCGCGACCGTCTGCTGCTGCCGATTGCGCTGCCGCTCCTCTCGATATTCGCGGTGTTCCTGTACGTCGTGAACCTGTCGCGGGTGTTCCTCGCCAGCGGCGAGAACACCTCCGTCCTGGTGGGCACGATCGTGACCGTCGGGATCCTGGCCGGCGGGGCAGCCATCTCCGCCAGCCCACGGCTGCGCTCCTCGACCCTGGTCATGGGGCTCGCCGGCTTCATGGTGCTCATCCTGTCGGCCGGGCTCCTGTCGCTCGGGCCGAGCGAAGAGAAGGCCGGTGGCGGCGGCGGGTTCAAGCAGCCGGCTGGGCCGCCCGTTGCCACCCAGGAGGTCGACGCCCTGCCGTCGCTGACCTTCCAGGCCAAGCAGTTCAGCGTCCCGGCCGGTGTCATACAGATCAACTACGTCGACCAGGCCGCGGGGGCGTCGCACACGTTGGTCTTCTCGGACCCGAAGTTCAGCGGGTTCCAGCTCGCCGTCCCGCAGGGGCCGAAGACGGGCAAGGTCGACCTCAAGCCGGGGACGTACACGATCTACTGCACCATTCCGGGCCACCGCGCCGCCGGCATGGAAGCAACAGTGACGGCCGGATAGCGAATCAGGAGCTGATGGAGAACATGGAGCGGGGACGCGCTCGACGTTGGGCCGGAGC
>JBKOWN010000043.1:0-21655 GCA_046724435.1 Actinomycetota bacterium | reverse complement strand
CGCGTTCTTGCCCCGAGCCTGCGCGGCGCTCGCCGAGCTCGGCGTCGAGCTTCTCGGCGACGAGCGGGCGCGCGAACTGTGGCCGGCGATGGGAATCGCGACCGATGACGACTACGCCCGCGAGTTCCTCGAGTTGCGGATGACCGTCGCCGTTGCAGCCTCGCTCGACGACGCCATCGGCCACGTCAACCATTTCGGGTCCGGGCACACCGAGGCGATCGTCACCCGCGACCTCGATGCGGCCCGTCGCTTCACGGGCGACGTCGACGCCGGCGTCGTCATCGTGAACGCATCGACGCGGTTCACCGACGGGGAGCGCTTCGGCTTCGGGGCCGAGATCGGCATCTCGACCCAGAAGCTGCACGCCCGGGGGCCCATGGGCCTGCGCGAGCTCACCACCTACAAGTACGTCGTGTGGGGCGCCGGCCAGGTGGTCGAGTGACCCACATCCTCCGACCGTCGGGAGCCTGATGGCCGATCGCTTCAAGTCCGTCGACGACGTCGTCGAGCGCCTGCGCGCCGTCGACTATCTCGCCGACGCGAACATCGCCGGCGTGGTGTACCTCGCCGACCGGCTCGAGAAGCCGGTGCTCGTCGAGGGCCCCGCCGGTGTGGGCAAGACGGAGCTGGCCAAAGCCCTCGCCCTGGTAGTGGGGGCGCGGCTGATCCGGCTCCAGTGCTACGAGGGCCTGGACGAATCGAAGGCCCTCTACGAGTGGAACTACAAGAAGCAGCTCCTCCGCATCCAGGCCGACCGCGAGCACGAGACGAGCTGGGCCGACGTCGAGGCCGACATCTTCTCGGAGCCGTTCCTCCTGACCCGTCCGCTGTTGGAGGCGATTCGCGCCGACGAGCCCATCGTGCTCCTCATCGACGAGGTCGACCGGGTCGAGATCGAGACCGAAGCGCTGCTGCTCGAGGTGCTGTCGGACTTCCAGGTCTCGATCCCCGAGCTGGGCACGATCGCGGGCAAGCAGCGCCCGCTCGTCGTCATGACGTCGAACAACACCCGCGAGCTCTCGGAGGCGCTGAAGCGGCGCTGTCTGTACCTGCACCTCGACTACCCCGACCTCGAGCGCGAGAAGGACATCGTGAGGGTGCGCGTACCCGAGGTCGACGACGAGCTCGCGGAGCAGGTAGCACGCGTCGTGCGCTCGATCCGGCAGCTCGAGCTGAAGAAGGCGCCTTCGATCTCCGAGACCATCGACTGGGCGAAGACCCTGCTGTACCTGGGCCAGAACGAGATCGACCCCGAGCTGATCGGCGACACCCTGCACGTGCTCCTCAAGTACCAGTCGGACATCGCCAAGGCCCGCAAGGAGCTGCAGGTCGACGGCGGCCCGCTGCCGGCGCGCTCGCCGTCACCCGGCCCGTGACGCCGTGCACCATGTGAACCCGGCGAAGCTGAACGACGCCATGTCGAGGTTCGGATCCGCAGACGCTCCGCCGGTGGGGGACCGCGAGTCCATGCTCGACGTGCTGCAGGGGTTCATCCACGAGCTGCGCGCCGCCGGGCTCCCGGTGTCGATGACCGAGAACCTCGATGCCATGCGCGCCGTCGAGCACGTCGACATCGCCGAACGCGACACGTTCAAGGCCGCGCTCGGGGCGACGCTGGTAAAGCACCACCACCACTGGCGTGCGTTCGAGACCGTGTTCGACGTCTACTTCTCACTCCACGCAGCGGGGATCGGCGAGGAAGGCGAGGACGGCCAACCGCTCGACCTCGAGTCCATGGAGGCCATGCGCGCCCAGGGCGGCGGCGCGATGGGCGACGTCTCGCCGGAGGAGCTGGCGCAGATGCTGCTTCAGGCGCTCGCGAGCATGGACCGCGACCAGCTCCGCCAGCTGGCCGGCGTGGCCGTGGACCGCTTCGCGGGCATGGAGCCCGGGCGGCCGGTCGGCGGCACCTACTACCTCTATCGAACGCTGCGGCAGCTCGACTTCGATGGCCTCACGTCCCGGCTGATGGGCCAGGCCCGGGAGCGCGGCGAGGTCGGCGACGGCGAGTTGGCCGAGCGACTCGCCGAGGAGGAGTTCCAGGCCCGCCTACGGGAGCTGAAGGAGCTGGTCGAGTCGGAGATCCGTCGCCGCCTTGTCGCCGACCGCGGCGCCGAAGCCATGGCGCGCACCCTGCGCAAGCCGCTCCCGGAGGACGTCGATTTCATGCACGCGTCGCGCGAGGAGATGCTCGCGCTCCAGCGCGCGATCTACCCGCTGACTCGCGCTCTGGCCGCGCGCCTCGCCCAACGCCGGCGGCGGCGCAACCGCGGCCACCTCGACTTCCGGTCCACCGTGCGGCACTCGCTGTCGTACGGCGGCGTGCCGGCCGAGCCCAAGTTCCGCCACCCGCGCCCGTCACGGCCCGAGATCATGGTCGTCGCCGACATCTCCGGATCGGTCGCGAGCTTCGCCCGCTTCACGTTGCAGTTCGTCTACGCAATGGCAAGTCAGTTCTCGAAGGTGCGGTCCTGGGTGTTCATCGACGGCATCGACGAGGTCACGCGGTTCTTCCAGGAATCGGACGACGTCACGGAGGCGGTGCACCGGGTCAACACCGAGGCGGACGTCGTCTGGGTCGATGGCCACTCCGACTACGGGCACGCGTTCGAGGTCTTTCACGAGCATCACTACCAAGAGGTGACGCCCAAGACGTCGATCATCCTGCTCGGCGACGCTCGCAACAACTACCACGCGTCCCAGAACTGGGTGCTCAAGGAGTTGCAACAGCGGGCTCGTCACCTCTACTGGCTGAATCCGGAGCCGCGTGGCTACTGGGACACGGGCGACTCGATCATCTCGGAGTTCGGCATCTACTGCGACGGTGTCTACGAGTGCCGCAATCTCCGTCAGCTCGAGCGGTTCGTGACCACCATCGTCGAAGGTTGACTGCGGCGACGGTCGGTGCGGGTTCCGTCAGGTCTTCGGCTCGCGCCACATGGTCCAGACGGGCGGGCCGGCCGGTGCGGGTCGGATCTCCTGCTGCATCTCGAACCCGTGGTGCCGGTACCAGGCGACGTTCGCCTCCGTCGAGGTTTCCAGGTACGCGGGGACACCCGTGGTGTCGAGACGGCCGAGCACGGCGGCGAGCAACTTGCCGCCGAGCCCTTCGCCCTGGTGCGCGGGCTCGACGCCGATCACCGCCAGGTACCAGTGCGGCGCTTTCGGGTGGAGCTTCTCGGTCTCCGTCAGGTAACGGAGCCCGTCGCGGAACGTGTGCGGTGTGAGCAACGCCTGCCATGCCGCCACGAGCTGACGCGTCGCCCGCCGCCGCGACGGCGGGTACGCGCCCTCCGGCAGCCAGCCGGCGGTGCCGACGACCGCGCCCTTCTCGACGGCGGCCCACACCTCGCCGAACGGGAGCCCGTCGCGGACGATCGCCTGCAGGAAGCTGCGACACGACCATCCCCTGCGGCGCGGCGCGGGATACAGATACCGGAACACGGGGTCGTCGTCGAAGGCTCGCGCCAGGACGGCCGCCGAGTCTTCGAGCTGGTCACGCCGAAGCGTGTCGATCGTGGCCACGGGAAACGTTGTAGTCCCCGAGCAGCTGCCAGGCGCGATCCGCGATCCGGACCAACGCCAACAGCTGACCGCGCTCGCGCCGGCGCAGCGGATGCCCGGCCCGGCCGACCAGCAAGGCGGCCTCGTGGGCGGGGAACGCGGCCACTGCGAGATCGTCGGGCCCCGTCACGCCATCCGAGACGAGGGTCGAGGCGGACGTGCCGGCGACGAGCGCGTCCAGCACGTCCGGGCTCGGCGGCTCGTCGCCGGCCTGGTCGAGCACACGGGAACCGTCGACAAGCGCAGTCCAGTCGGCAAGGAACTCACGGTTGGTCTGCGCCACGAGCGCCGCGTGCAGCTCCTCGACCGTGGTGGCGTTGCACAACGAAGCGGCGGACTCGAGCGCATCAAGGCGGGCGTCCGGGAAGTGGCCGACGAGCCTGACCTCCTCCACCGACACCCCGTCGACCTCCTCGATCTCGCGAACCAACGTGGGGACCAGGTCCGGGTCCGTGAGGTCGACGGCGAACTCGTCGACGGCGATGTCCGTGCCGCGCTCGAGCACGTCGACGCCGATGATGTCGCCGCGCACGGCGCCGATGCGTGACGCGACCAGACCGAGCGCGCCCGGCCGGTCGGGCAGCCAAACCCGCACGAGGACGTGCGCCGCCGCGCTCGGAGCCGGGTCGTCCAGGGGCATCTGGTTAGCGTAGGACGCGTGCGTGTCGCCGGCGTTCCGGAACGGTGAACGCATTGTTTTGCAGCCGCTCGACGAGACGCCGCCCGTAGACTCCCCGGATCGAGCGAGTCGGTGTCTTCGGTGGCACGTTCGACCCGGTGCACGTCGGCCACGTCGTGGCCGCCGTCGACACCCGGGCCGCGCTCGGGCTGGACCGGGTGCTCATGGTCGTCGCCGGCGACCCGTGGCAGAAGCGCGGCGAGGTGGTGGCCTCTGCGGCCGACCGGCTCGCGTTGGCCGCCGCCGCCGTCGAGGGTGTCGAGGGGGTCGAGGCGTCGGCGATCGAGATCGAGCGGGGCGAGCCGTCCGTCACGTACGACACGCTCGCGGTCCTCAGCGCACCGGGACGCGAGCTCTTCCTGGTGCTCGGCGCCGATGCGGCCCGCAACATGCCCACCTGGCGGAAGCTGGAGGAGACCCGGGACTTGGCCACTCTCGTGATCGTCGAGCGAGCCGGCGACGCGCACGCTGAGGCGCCTGCACCGGGGTGGCGGGTCGAGCGCGTCACGATCCCGCGCCTCGACATCGCGTCGCGAGACCTCCGGGCCAGGCTGGCGCAGGGGCGCCCGATCGACGGGCTGGTGCCACCGGCGGTGATCCGTGCCATCGCCGAACGCGGCCTCTACAATCGTCACTGATGACGACCGCCGAGGCTGCTGCTTGACAGGCGCCCCGGCCGTGCTCCGCCGAGTTGCCGTCGCCGCCGCCGCGGCGTCGGCCAAGAAGGGCGAGGACATCATCGCCCTCGATGTCGGCGACATCATCTCCATCACGGACGCGTTCGTGATCACCAGCGCGACGAACACGAGGCACGTGCGCACGATCGTGGACGAGATCGAAAAGGCGATGAAGGAGCACGCGTCGACGCCACCGACGAGCGTCGAAGGCCTCGACGACGCCACCTGGGTGCTGCTCGACTACGGCGACATCGTGGTCCACGTCTTCTTGGACGAGACACGCGCCTACTACGAGCTCGAGCGGCTGTGGGCCGACGCGCCCTCTATCGACTGGGAGCAGCTAGTCCCCGCTTCGCAGAGCGCGTCGGCCTAACCAGCTAGTCAGGTGTGACGTACGGGCGCAGGGGTACACCGTGCTCGGCGAGCCCAGTCTTGAGCTCGCGCACGCCGAGGTTCCGGTCGAAGCGCGGCGAGTACAGGATCGAGCTGATGATTGCGGCTTGGGCGCCGCCGTCCGTGAGACCGGCGGCGATGTGTTCCACGCTGCCGGCGCCGCCCGACGCGATGACGGGCACGTTCACCGCGTCGGCGACCGCTCTGGTGATCTCGAGGTCGTAACCCGATGCGGTCCCGTCACGGTCGATGCTGTTGACGACGATCTCGCCGGCACCGAGCTCTTCTCCGCGACGGACCCACTCGAGCGCGTCGAGGCCGGTCGGCTCGCGGGCGCCGTCGATGAAGACCTCGTATCCGGACGGGATGCCGAGGCGGGCTCCCACGTTCTTCACCTGCGTGCTGAGCACGATGCACTGGCGACCGAAGGCGCCGGCGCCCTCGCGGATGATCTCGGGAGTGCGGACGGCCATCGAGTCGACGCTGATCTTCTCGGCGCCGGCTTTGAGCACCTCGAACATGTCGTCGACCGAGCGGATACCTCCGCCCACCGTGAACGGGACGAACACGTGGCGGGCGACGCGGCGCACGGTCTCCAGGTCGATCTTGCGCTTCTCGGCGCTGGCCGTGATGTCGTAGAAGACGATCTCGTCGATCTGGTCGTCGTACAGGCGGGCGGCGAGGTCCTCGGCCGGGGCGACGTCGATGTTGTCCTGGAACTGCTGCGCTTTCGTGACCCGGCCGCCGATCACGTCGAAGCAGGCGACGAGGCGCTTGGTCAGCATCGCCCGTCCCAGGCCGCGAAGTCGGTGAGGAGCCGGAGGCCGAGGCTCCCGCTCTTCTCGGCGTGGAACTGCGTGGCGACGATGTTGTCGTGCGCCACGACCGACGCGAACTCGATGCCGTACTCCGTGCGTCCGAGCGCGCCGTCGGGGTCGGTGGGGTCCGCGTAGTAGGAGTTGACGAAGTAGTAGTGGCCCCGATCGGGAAGCCCGGCGGTGACGGGGTGCGACCGCGTAAATCGCACCTCGTTCCAGCCGATCTGGGGAACGCGGAGCCCGTCGGCGAAGCGGCGGATCCTTCCCGGCAGCCAACCGAGGCACGGGGTGTTCCCCTCCTCGCTGTGCTCGAAGAGCACCTGGAGCCCAATGCAGATCCCGAGGAATGGCACCGAATCGCGTTGCACGCGTTGCGTGAGCGCATCGAGGAGGTCCGACTCGCGTAGCGAGTCGAGCGTGGCCGCCGCCGCCCCGACGCCCGGGAGGACGAGCCGTTCTGATTCCGCGACCTCTTCCGGCTTCGCCACCAGCCGGCACGGCAGCTCGAGCCGCTCGAGCGCGTAGATGACGCTGGGGGAGTTGCCGGCCCGGTAGTCGATCACGTCGATCATGCAAGGTCAGTCTACGGACGGGTTTCGAAACGTCCCCCCGGAATGAGGATCACACTGTCGCCATGACCGCGGACGAGCAGCGTCGGCACTGGTCGGCCGCCTTCGCCGCCCATCCCGACATGTACGGCGACGATCCGAGCGATGCGGCGGTCGCAGCTGCCGACGCGTTCGCGACCGGAGGCGTCAAGACCGTGCTGGAGCTGGGTGCCGGGCAAGGCCGCGACACGTTGTACCTCGCCCGACGCGGGTTTCACGTGCACGCGCTCGATTACGCGCCGGAAGGTCTGGACGCGATCGAAGCCAGGGCCGGCGCGGTCGGTCTCGCCGATCAAGTGACGGTCGAGCTCTCCGACGTCCGCCAGCGACTGCCGCTCTCCGACGCCGCCGTCGACGCCTCCTATTCTCACATGCTGCTCTGCATGGCCTTGACGACCGACGAGCTCGACACGATCGTTGCCGACCTCCGCCGCGTGCTGCGCCCCGGCGGTCTCGTCGTCTACACCGTCCGCACCACCGACGACGCTCACTACGGCGCCGGCATCGCGCACGGCGACGACATGTACGAGCACGGCGGTTTCGTGGTGCACTTCTTCGACCGCACCCTGATCGAGCGCCTCTCAACGGGTTTCCAGCTGCTCGACGTCAGCGAGTTCACCGAAGGCGAGCTCCCCCGTCGGCTCGCCCGGGTGACGATGCGTCGGACCTAAGGAGCTTGTTACAGCGTCCGCGTTCGGTGACGAGGGCGGAGGAGGAGGAGTGGAGATGATGGGACTCGAACCCACGACTTCCTCCATGCCATGGAGGCGCTCTACCAGACTGAGCTACATCCCCGAGACCTCGCAGAGTACCAGCGGGCCTCCTCGGTTTGGTCGAGCTGACGGGTCCAGCTGACCGGTACGCTCGCCGCGCGATGAGTGAAACGACAGCGCGCGCCGACGACGCCCCGCCTTACCGGTACACGGCGCGCCTCGCCGACGAGATCGAGCATCGGTGGCAGGACCGCTGGGAAGACGAGCGGACGTTCTGGACGCCGAACCCCAGCGGCCCGCTGTCCGACGGCTACGAGCGCGTCGCCGAGCACTCGAAGCTGTACGTGCTCGACATGTTCCCGTACCCGAGCGGCGCAGGGCTGCATGTCGGACATCCCCTCGGCTACATCGGCACCGACGTGTACGCGCGCTTCCAGCGCATGATGGGCCACAACGTGCTCCACGCGATGGGCTACGACGCGTTCGGGCTCCCAGCCGAGCAGTACGCGCTCGAGACTGGCGAGCACCCGCGGGTCACGACCGACCGGAACATCGCCACGATGCGACGCCAGCTGCGCCGGCTCGGCCTGGGGCACGACCCTCGCCGGGGCGTATCGACCACCGACGTCCACTACTACCGCTGGACGCAGTGGATCTTCCTCCAGATGTTCAACGCGTGGTACGACGACGACCGGAACCAGGCCCGCCCGATCGGTGAGCTGGTCGCCGAGCTCGAAACCGGCACGCGCGCCGCGCCAGATGGTCGCCCATGGAGCGAGCTGGACCCGCTCGAACGTCGAAAGATCGTCGACTCGTACCGTCTGGCGTATCTCGACGAGGCGGCCGTCAACTGGTGCCCGGCGCTCGGAACCGTGCTCGCCAACGAGGAGGTCACGGCCGAGGGTCGCAGCGAACGCGGCAACTACCCCGTGTACAAGCGGCCGCTCAAACAATGGATGCTGCGCATCACGAAGTACGCCGAACGGCTCCTCGGCGATCTCGACCAACTCGACTGGCCCGAGTCGATCAAGATCATGCAGCGGAACTGGATCGGCCGGAGTGAGGGCGCCGACATCGTCTTCCCGGCCGAGGGACACCACGATGTCTCGATCCGCGTGTTCACCACCCGCCCCGACACCGTGTTCGGCGCCACCTACATGGTGCTGGCGCCCGAGCTCGACGTCGTCGACGAGATCGTCGCCAACGAATGGCCCCGTGAGGCCCCGCTCGAATGGCGAGGGACCTTCGGTCTCGATGTGTCGCCGCCCGAAGCCGTCGAGGCCTACCGCGACTTCGCGTCGACGAAGACCGACCTCGAGCGCCAGGCCGAAGGTAGGGAGAAGACCGGCATCTTCATCGGCGCGTACGCGATCAACCCCGTCAACGACGAGCGCATCCCGATCTTCATCGCCGACTACGTGCTCGCCGGCTACGGCACCGGGGCCATCATGGCGGTCCCCGGTCAGGACCAGCGCGACTGGGACTTCGCCTCGGAGTTCGAGCTCCCGATCATCCGGACCGTGCAACCGCCGTCCGACTTCGACGGCGAGGCATACCTGGGCGACGGGCCGGCGATCAACAGCGGCTTCCTCGACGGGCTGCACGTCGACGACGCCAAGCGCAAGATCACCGAGTGGCTCGAGGAGACCGACAACGGCGCTGGCGCGGTGACGTACAAGCTGCGCGATTGGCTGTTCAGCCGCCAGCGGTACTGGGGCGAGCCGTTCCCCATCGTGTACGACGAGAAGGGGCTCCCGGTCGGTCTCCCGGAGTCGATGCTGCCCGTCGAGCTGCCCGAGATGAGCGACTTCCAGCCGCGCATCGTGGCCGATGACGAGGAGACCCTGCCCGAGCCGCCGCTGGCTCGGGCCGAGCACTGGGTCACGGTCGAAGCCGACCTCGGCGCAGGCATGCAGACGTACCTCCGCGAGACGAACACGATGCCGCAGTGGGCGGGATCGTGCTGGTACTACCTGCGGTACCTCGACCCGACCAACGAGAACCGGATCGTCGAGCCCGAAGTCGAGCGCTACTGGATGCAGGGCGACGGCCCCTCGGGCGGTGTCGATCTCTACGTCGGCGGCGCCGAACACGCCGTGTTGCACCTTCTCTATGCGCGCTTCTGGCACAAGTTCCTGTACGACCTCGGACACGTCTCGACGCCGGAGCCGTTCGCCCGACTCTTCAACCAGGGCACCATCACCGCGTACGAGTACGTCGACGAGCGCGGCGTATACGTGCCCGCGAACGAAGTCGACGAGCGTGATGGCAAGTTCTTCTTCGAGGGGAAGGAGGTCACGCGCCAGCAGGGACGCATGGGCAAGAGCCGGAAGAACGCCGTCGCCCCGGACGAGATCTATGCCGACTACGGCGCCGACACGCTGCGGCTCTACGAGATGTTCATGGGCCCGCTCGACGCCAGCCGGCCTTGGAACACCGCCGACATCGTCGGCGTGCACCGGTTCCTCCAGCGTTTCTGGCGCAACGCGATCGACGAGGAGACCGGCGCGATCCGCGTGTCCGATGCGTCCGCCGACGAGGAGACGCGTCGCATCCTGCATCGGACCATCGACGCCGTGCGAAACGACATGGCGAAGCTGCAGTTCAACACCGCCATCGCCCGGCTGTTCGAGCTGAACAACCGGTTGACGGCGGTGGTGGGGGAGACCGGCACCGCGCCGCTCGAGGTCGTGACGGCGATGACGCTCATGCTTGCGCCCCTCGCTCCGCACCTGGCCGAAGAGGTGTGGTCCCGGCTGGGACACGCCGAGTCCCTCGCGTACGAGCCGTTCCCGGAGCCCGATCCGGCGTACCTCGTCGTGGAGGAGGTCGAGATCCCGGTGCAGATCGACGGCAAGGTGCGAGCGCGGGTAAAGCTCCCGGCCGGAGCGAGTGAAGCCGAGCACGAGGCGGCGGCGCGCGCCGACGAGCGGCTGGGACAACTGCTTGGCGAGTCGGACGTGCGCAAGGTGATCGTCGTTCCTGGCCGCCTGGTCAACTTCGTCACGCGGTAGCCGCGGGCTTGTGCGCGGCGCGCGGGCAATGAGACCCCTTTTCGAGCAGAGGCGAGCGCGCTAGCGTCCTACCCGGCCGTCCGGTCCAGGCCTCGATTTCCCCCTCCGCTTCCTCCGGTCCGTTTCGTCGCGCCCGGAGGTCGCCATGGCCGACTTGCCCCGTTCCGACACGGTCGAGCGAGGAGCGTCCGACACCGAGTTCTGGGCCTCGCCCGCGAACCCCGACGGGCCGCCCGGGTTCCCGCCCCGTCCGAGCGAATGGGGCGGTCCGCTCGAGCGGTTCCTTGATCGGGTGCGCGAGCTGCGCAGCGACCCGCGCGTCGGCGTCGCCGCACTTCTCGTTGTCGCGCTCGCCGCCGGGTTCGTCTGGTACCGGCTCGGGTCCGGCGACTCCGCCTCGTCGTCGACGCCGCGCCGGACGCCGGCGACCAGTGCGCCGACAGCGGAGTCGACGGTCGCGAGCGGCTCCACGACGAGGGGCGGCTCTGCGGGTGCGACCAAGAAGGGCGCGCGCGTCACTGTGCACGTCGCGGGAGCCGTGGCGAAGCCCGGCGTGTACGACCTCGCCGGTGGGACGCGGGTCATCGACGCGGTCGAAGCCGCCGGCGGCGGCGCTCCCGATGCCGACCTGAACCGGCTCAACCTCGCGGCCAAGGTCGCCGACGGCCAGCGGGTGCTCGTGCAGCGGGTGGGCGAAGCGGCGCCGGCTGGCTCGGCGTCACCGGGCGGCAGCGGAGCGAGCGGTGGCGGGAGCGAAGACCCTTCGGGCCTCGTGAACCTCAACAGCGCGACGCAGGCGGAGCTCGAGGCCCTCCCCGGGATCGGCCCCTCGCTCGCGGGAGCGATCCTGACCGAGCGAGAGCGACGCGGCGGTTTCCGGTCCGTCAACGAGCTGCGCGATGTCCGCGGCATCGGCGACAAGCGCTTCGCCGACCTGAAGGACAAGGTGACGATCTGAGAGGCGGTCACGCCGCCGGCCCCATCTCGCTGGTGGCGGCCGTTGTCGCCGGGGCCCGACTCGGTGAGCATCTCGGGCCCGGGCCGGCCATTGCCCTCATCGTCGCCGGACTGCTCGGAGCGACCGCGGCTTTGTTCCTTCCGAAGCGCCCGGCCCGCCTCGCGCTCGCGATCGTCGCCGTCGCGACGTTGGCGACTGCGTCGATGCAACGAGCGCTCGACGGGCAGGCTCACTCACCGCTCACGGCACCGAGGGACGCACGTGCCGCCGCCACGATCACCGCCACGCTCACGGACGATCCCGACGGAGGGCAGTACAACGCGCGCGTCCTCGCCCGGGTCACCCACATCGGCGGGCCTTCCGGCGGAGGCCGCACCGTGCTCGTCACCGCCGGCGGCGTCGCTGCCGGCAAACTGCGACTCCTCGAGTCGGGCGACGAGGTCGAGGTGTCGGGCTGGCTCCAGCCTCTCACCGGCTACGACGAACGCCTGCGATGGCGGCACGCCGTGGCGAGCTTCGATGCCGTCGAGCTCCGCACGTTCGAACCCGCCCGTTCACCGCTGCACCGTACGGCGAACGCTCTCCGCGGCCGGGTTCTCGCCGGTGGGCGGCACCTGGCGCCGACGGAGCGCGCGCTGATGGCCGGATTCCTGCTCGGCGACACGCGGGAGCTGCCTCGTGACGTCGAGGAGCAGTTCCGCGCCTCCGGGCTGACGCATCTGCTTGCGGTCTCGGGCGCCAACGTCGCGTTCGTGCTCGCGCTCTTCCGGCCGCTGTTGCGACGCCTGCCGCTCAGGGCGCAGCTGGTCGCCGGCCTCACAGTCCTCATGGTGTTCGGCACGATGACGCGCTGGGAGCCGTCCGTCCTGCGGGCCTGCGCGATGGCCGCGTGCTCGATGACGGCGTTGTACCTCGGGCGTCCCACCGCCGGCGTCCGGGTCCTCGCGCTCGCCGTCGTTGCCCTCGTGCTCGCCGACCCGTTCCTCGTCCACTCGATCGGGTTCCTCCTTTCGTGCGGAGCGAGTGCCGGCATCGCCGTGCTCGCTCCCGCGATCACGGCGCGATTCCCTGGGCCGCGCTGGTTCCGGGAGCCAATGGGGGTGACGCTGGCGGCGCAGATCGGCGTGGCGCCGGTCCTGATCCCGGTTTTCGGCTCGGTGCCGCTCGCCGCGCTCCCGGCCAACCTGGTCGCCGGGCCGATCGCCGGACCGCTCACGGTGCTCGGCCTCGCGACGGGCATCGTCGGGGGCCTCGTCGATCCCTGGTGGCCGGGCCTCGCCGCGTTGCTCCAGGCGCCGACGGCTCTCCTCGCCCGAGCCATGCTCGGGGTGGCGGCGTTCTTCTCACGGGTTCCAGTCGACGTCGACGGCCGCGCCGCGTGGGCGATGATCGCGGGCGCCGCGCTGCTGGGAGCGGCAAGGCTCTGGACGGGGCGACGCCGTAACCTCCGAGTCGATGCGCTTCCGTCTCGGTGACCTGGTCCACGACGTCACCGACCGCACCCTCGTCATGGGAATTCTCAATCGCACGCCGGACTCCTTCTTCGACGCCGGCGAGACGTTCGCGCTCGAAGCGCTCCTCAGCCGCGCCGAGCAGCTCGTCGCCGCCGGCGCCGACGTGCTCGACGTGGGCGGCGTGAAGGCGGGGCCGGGGCCCGAGGTGACCGAGGCCGAGGAGCTCGACCGGGTCGTCCCCGCCGTCGAGGCGCTCCGAGCACGCTTCGCGACACCGCTGTCGGTCGACACGTGGCGGGCGGTCGTCTTGCGGGAGGCGTGCACGGCCGGCGCCGCGCTCGGCAACGACATCAGCGGCTTCGCCGATCCCAACTATCTCCCCACCGCCGCGAAGCACGGGGCGTCGGTCGTCGCCACGCACATTCGTCTCGCCCCGCGAGTGCCGGACGCTGAGCCCCGCTACGACGACCTCGTCGGCGAAGTGCGGACGTTCCTGCTCGCCCGTGCACGCGCGGCCGAAGCTGCCGGCCTTACGCCGGAGCAGATCGCCCTCGACGCCGGGCTCGATCTCGGCAAGACCCCGGTGCAGAGCGCGGTCCTGCTGCACGAGAGCGACGCGTTCGCGTCCCTCGGTTACACGCTCCTGCTATCGGCGTCGAACAAGCGCTTCCTCGGCGACCTGCTCGACCTCGCGATCGTCGATCGCCGCGACGCGTCGCTGGCGGCCGTCGCGTTCGGGGTCATGCACGGATGCCGCATCGTGCGCGTGCACGACGTCGCCGGGTCGGTCAGGGTGTGCCGGATGATCGAGGCGGTGCAGGCGTTCGAGCGCGACGGGGTAAGCGTCCCTTGACGGGGGCAGCCGTCTATCAACTGACCGGATCCGATCCAGTGCTACGCGGCGAAGCACTCGAGCAGCTCCTCGCCGAGCTCGTCGGCGACGACGATCGCACGCTGGCGGTGGAGGAGTTCACCGTGCCGGGCCGGGCGGCCCCCGGCGAAGCCGAGAGCGACGCTCCGAGCCGAGCGGAAGGCCGCGAGGAGGTCGTTGCCGCTGCGCTCAACGCCGCGCAGAGCCCACCGTTCATGACCGCGCGGCGCGTCGTCGTGCTCCACGAGGCGGGGAATCTGGGCGCAGGCGACGCCGCGCCGCTGGTGTCGTACCTCGACGAGCCGATGGACACCACCGCGTTCGTGCTCGTGGGTGGGGGCGGACGCCTGCCGAAGAGCCTCGACAACGCGTTGAAGACGGCGAAGGCCGTCAAGATGGGGCCGGCGGCCGAGAAGACCGGCGACGTTCTGGCGCAGCACCTCGCTAACGCCGGGGTCGAGCTCCTTCCCGCGGCGGCAAAGCACGTCACGACGCATCTGGGAGAAGACGCCGGCAGGGTGCCGCAGCTGGTGGAGCTGCTCGCGGCTGTGGCCGGACCGGGAGCGACGCTCGACGTCGCCGACGTCGAGCCCTATCTCGGCGACGCCGGATCCGTGCCCAACTACCAGCTCACGAACGCGATCGAAGCGGGCGACATGGCCGGCGCGCTCGCCACGCTGCGGCGGATGCTCACCGCGCCCGGGCCGGGCCAGTCTCGGCCGATGCACCCGTTGCAGGTCATCGGCACGCTGCACTCGTACTACCGGCGAGTCGCGTCGCTCGACGACCCGCGCGTTCGGAGTCCCCGCGACGCGGTGGCGGCGCTGGACGGTCGGGTCAAGGAGTACCCGGCCCGCAAGGCGCTCGACCAGGCTCGGGCGCTCCAGACCGACGGCCTCCTGAAGGCGTTCGACTATCTGTTCGCCGCCGACCTCGACCTCAAGGGCGCGCGTGCGATCCCCGAAGACGCGGTGCTCGAGGTGCTGGTCGCCCGCCTGGCCGCTCTGTCGGGCCGGGCGCGAGGCGGGCCGATCCGGCGCGGGTCGCCGCGCCCGGAGCGCTCGCGGCGGCGCTAGCCGTTGCCCGCCGCCCGCTTCATCAAGCGGGACGTGCGGCGAGCGGCCTGGTTCTTGTGCACGACGCCCTTCTCGGCCGCCTTGCCCAGCCGCTTCTGGGCGGCGCGAACCCGATCGCCGGCGTCGTCGGCGCCGGTCTCGAGCCCCTCGGCCGCCCGCTTGACCCGGGTCTTGAGCTCGGACCGCGTGGTCTTGTTGCGCAGACGCCGCTGCTCGTTCTGGCGGTTCCGCTTGATCTGGCTCTTGATGTTCGCCATGCGCGTCTCGACATCCGTGGTGCCGCTGGGGACTGGCTCAGGGTAGCAGAGGGGTCGTTCCCGACCTGATCCCGCGGTGCGTGAGAATGGCAACGATGCTCTCGCTCGAATCCCAGCGCGCCCTCGCGATCATCAGTCACGTCGATCACGGGAAGTCGACGCTCGCGGACCGGTTCCTCGAGCTGACCGGCGCCGTCGACCCTCGGGACATGCGGGCCCAGTACCTCGACACCATGGACCTCGAGCGCGAGCGGGGGATCACGATCAAGGCGCAAAACGTCCGTCTCACCTGGAAGGACCACGTCCTGCACCTGATCGACACCCCTGGTCATGTCGACTTCAGCTACGAGGTGTCACGCAGCTTGGCCGCCTGTGAGGGAGTCGTGCTGCTGGTCGACGCGTCGCAGGGCATCGAGGCGCAGACGTTGGCGAACGCGTACCTCGCGATCGAACACGACCTCGCCGTGGTCGCCGCCGTCAACAAGATCGATCTCCCGGTGGCCGAGCCCGACCGTGTCGCAGGCGAGATCGAGCGCGTGATCGGCATTCCCGCCGAGGATGTCCTGCGCATCTCGGCCAAGACGGGCCAGGGCGTGCCGGAGCTGCTCGACGCCGTCGTCGACCGCATCCCGCCTCCGAACGGCGACGCGGACGCGCCTCTGCAGTCGCTGATCTTCGACTCGTACTACGACCCGTACCGCGGTGTCGTCAGTGCGGTGCGGGTGTTCAACGGCACGCTCGTGTCGGGCGCCCGGCTGAAGTACCTCCAAGCCGACGCCGTCCGCGACGCCGAGGAGATCGGGGTGCGCCTGCCCGTTCCGACGCCGGTGGCGAGCCTCGGCCCCGGAGAAGTCGGCTACCTGATCGCCGGTATCAAGGACGTCGGCCAGGCGCGCGTGGGCGAGACCGTGACGACGGCGTCGCATCCGGCAGCTCCGCTCGAGGGCTACCGGGATCCGAAGCCCATGGTGTTCTGCGGCCTGTATCCCGTCGACGGGGACGCCTACGCCGACCTCAGGGAGGCGCTCGAGAAGCTGCGGCTCAACGACTCTTCATTCACGTACGAGCCCGAGACGTCGGGAGCGCTCGGCTTCGGGTTTCGTTGCGGGTTCCTCGGCCTCCTGCACATGGAGATCATCCGGGAGCGCCTCGAGCGCGAGTACGGCATCGACCTCGTCGCCACCGCTCCGAACGTCGAGTACCTCGCCAACGAGACCGACGGCAGCGTCGAGGTCGTCGACAACCCGTCCGCGATGCCGCCAACCAACCAGGTGGAGTCGATCGAGGAGCCGTACGTCGGGGTCACGATGCTGGCGCCGGCCGAATACGTCGGCACCCTCATGGACCTCGCGCAGTCGCGCCGCGGCGAGATGAACAAGATGGAGTACCTCTCCGAGGACCGGGTCGAGCTCGTCTACGACCTCCCGCTGGCCGAGATCGTGCTCGACTTCTTCGACCAGCTGAAGTCGCGCACCCGCGGGTACGCGAGCCTCGACTACGAGCCCGCCGGCTATCGCCGCTCCGACCTCGCCAAGGTCGACGTCCTGCTCAACAGCGTCCCCGTCGACGCGTTCTCGGCCGTCGTGCACCGCGACAAGGCATACGAGTACGGGCGACGCATGACCGAGAAGCTGCGCGAGCTCATCCCGCGTCAACTGTTCGACGTGCCCATCCAGGCTGCCATCGGCGGGCGCATCATCGCACGCGAGACGGTCAAGGCCCGCCGCAAGGACGTGATCGCAAAGTGCTACGGCGGCGACGTCACGCGCAAGCGCAAGCTGCTCGAACAGCAGAAGGTGGGCAAGCGACGCATGAAGCAGATCGGACGCGTCGAGGTCCCACAGGAGGCGTTCGTCGCCGCGTTGCGCCTCGGGGACTGACCTTCTGGTCGCAGGTGCTTGCGCAAGTGCTCCAGCCAGCCATTGTCTCGAGCCGGCGTCTAATCCGCAGCGAGACCGATTGCCTGCACCTCTTCGTCGTCGAGGCGCAGCGAAGCGGCCGCGACATTCTCTATCGATCAGCTCGACGCCGAGCTCGACCGCTCGGCGGAGCAGGACCACTGCGGCCCCGCGGTCTGCCGGTGGCCCCCAGGTTCCCTTGCCGGTGATCCGCATCCGCCCCGAAGCCGAGACGACGAACCACGGTCTCCCCGCCGACAGCGAACTTCGTCGTGCCGTCAGCCGACAGCACTGAGGCGACTCCCGGACATCAGCAAATTCTAGGTGGCTGCCAAAAAGTCGGCGGCCAGCTAGGGATCGCGCGGCAGCCCGAGGACGCGTTCGCCGATGATGTTGCGCTGCACCTCGGAGGTGCCGCCACCGATCGTCAGCGCCCGCGAGTAGAGGAACCCCTCCACCCACGTCGCATCGGCGTCGCCGAACGGGCCGCGCTCCGCCAGCATGCCGGCGGTCCCGGCCAGCTCGACCGCCAGCGCCATCACGTGCTGGCCGTGCTCGTCGGCGAGCGCCTTTCGCACCGACGTCTCCGGGCCGGGCTGCAGGCCCCGCACCATCGCCGACACGGTCCGCAGCCGGATCAGCCGCAGCACCTCCGACTCGACGTAGAGAGCGGCGAGCTTCTGGCCGACCCGGGGATCGGGCGCACCTCCGTGCGCGCGCACGATGTCGAGCAGCGTGTCGGCGGTCGGGCCCCGGCCCCACAATGCCCCTTCCCCGGAGAGCGACACTCGCTCATTGCCGAGCGTGACCTTGGCGAGACGCCAGCCGTCGTTCTCGTCGCCGACGATCTCGCCGGCCGGGATGCGGACCCCGTCGAGGAACACCTCGTTGAACATGGCGGTGCCGTCCATCTGCTTGATCGGCCGCACCGTGATGCCCGGCGTGTGCATGTCGACGACGAAATACGAGATCCCCCGGTGTTGCTCGGCGCTGGGGTCGGTGCGGGCGAGCAGGATCCCGTACCGCGCGACGTGGGCGAACGTCGTCCAGACCTTCTGGCCGTGCACGACGTACTCGTCGCCGTCACGCTCGGCGCGGGTTGTGAGCCCCGCGAGGTCGCTGCCGGCTCCGGGCTCGCTGAACAGCTGACACCAGAGCTCGGCGCCGGAGAGGATCCCGGGGAGGTACCGGTCCTGCTGTTCCTGCGTGCCCGCGACCAGGAGCGTCGGGCCGGCCCAGCCGATGCCGATCGGGTTCAGGGGCCGCGGCGCCCCGGCGGCGCGGAGCTCCTCGTCGATGACGAGCTGCTGGACGGGGCCGGCGTCCAGCCCATAGGGCTTGGGCCAGTGGGGTGCGACGTATCCCGCCTCGGCCAACCGCACGTTCCAGTGGGGCGGGAAACGCCCGCCGGGTGCGTGCTCACGGATGAACGTTCGGATCTCGTCGCGGAAGGTCTCCGCCTCGGCGGGCAGATCGAAGTCCATCAGCATTACTCCCTGTCGCCGTCGCAAGCTCCGGCTCTGCGGCGACGGTCGGCAAAGCCGCCCCCGCCGCAGGCTACCCATCACTCTTGCCGCCCTCCGGCGGCGCTCATCCGCGCACCGGCCGGGGAGCGAACTACTACGCACGTACGCACCGGATCGGGGACGTGAAGACGACAGAGCTGCGGCTCGCGAGCGACGCTCAGCTCGTGGTGGCGATCGGGCGTTTCCGCCACGACGCGCTGTCGGAGGTGTATCGACGTCACGCGCCCGCCGCGTTCGGGCTCGCCCGCCGCATCGTCGGCGATGGCGCGCTCGCCGAGGAGGTCGTCCAGGAGGTGTTCCTCCGGCTCTGGAACCTGCCCGATCGTTTCGACGCGGCCCGGGGATCGCTCCGGACGTACCTGTTGACCCAGACGCACGGGCGGAGCGTCGACGTCATTCGCGCGGAGGCGGCTCGCCGGGCGCGCGAGGAGCGCGATGCGCGCATGACGTCCGAGAGCAGCTACGACCTCGAGCGTGAGGTATGGGATCTCACCCAGGCGGAGCACGTTCGGGACGCCCTCGGGTTCCTGAGCGACGGCGAGCGGCGGGCCATCGAGCTGGCGTACTTCGGTGGTCATACGTACCGCGAGGTCGCGGTCCTGCTCGGTGAGCCCGAGGGAACGGTGAAGAGCCGGATCCGGTCGGGGCTGAGCCGGCTGCGTGACGCGTTGGTCGAGAGCGGAGTCGTGGGACCGTGGCACGAGAGCTGAGTCGACGCGAGCTCGACGAGCTCTTGGCCGCGTACGCGCTCGATGCAGTCGACGACGAGGAGCGCGAGCAGGTCGAGGCCTACCTCGACCGCAGCCCCGAGGCGCGTTCGCTCGTTGCGGAGTACCGCGAGACGGCGGCGTTGCTCGCGCAAAGCGACACCGAGGCGCCGGCGGGATTGTGGGAGCGGATCGAGCAGAGCCTCGAGGAGGAGCCACCGGAGTTGGTGACCTCCCCGGCCGGCGCCGTCGGGCTCGAGTCGCGCCGCACTCGGCTTCGTCGCCGGGTCGCAGTGGCGGTCGGTGTCGCCGCCGCCGTGGTCGTCGGCGCGCTCACCGTGAAAGTCGTGCAGCAAGGCGATCGGATCGACGAGCTCGGCCGGGAGGCCAGGGCCGGATCTGTGCTCGCCGCGGCCGAGAGCGCGTCGCGCGACCCACGCGCCGCCCAGGTGTCAATGTCCTCGACGGACGGCGCGCTCGAGGCCCACGTCGTGTATCTCCCCGACGGCGACGGATTCCTCCTCCAGAACAACCTCCGCGCGCTGCCGGCCGGCCGGACGTACCAGCTCTGGGCGTTGACGGGCGGCTCGAGCGCGCAACGGCCGATCTCGGCCGGGGTGCTCGGCCCCGCCCCGGGGGTCACCGCGTTCCGGGTCCACGGCCCCCCGGCCGGGTTCGCGATCACCGAAGAGCAAACGCCCGGTTCCGTCTCGCCCGGCAGTCCGCCGCTGATCCAGGGCGTCGTGAGCTGAGCGACAGCCGCACGACCGCCGTTGGCACTCGGTAGAATCGAGTGCTAACAGGCGAGCACCGGGCCGGTCCGCGTCGCGCGCGGACCGGATCCCGGTAGGAGAGCTCGGGATCGACGGGACCAACGGAACCAACGGGATCGACGGGATCGACGGGATCGATGGCGTCAACGGGGTCGACAGGATCGACTGAGCCGATGGATCTGGACGAGCGCAAGGCCGCGATCCTGCGCGCCGTGGTCGAGGAGTACGTCGAGACCGCCGAGCCGGTCGGGTCGCAGCGGGTCGCCGGTTCCCGCAAGCTCGGAGTGTCGAGCGCGACCGTGCGGAACGACATGACCGTGCTCGAGCGGGAGGGGTACATCACCCAGCCGTACACCTCGGCGGGTCGCATCCCGACCGATGTGGGCTACCGCTACTTCGTCGACCACTTCACCAGCGAGGGCGCGCTGCGCGTCGCGCAGCGCCGGGCAGTCGCGGAGTTCTTCGAGTCGGCGCACCGGGCGCTCGAGGACCTGCTGCACGAGACGAGCCAGCTGCTGTCGCGTGTCACCGACCACGCTGCGATGGTGGTCGGCCCGCAGCCGGAGGTCGCTCAGGTCCGCGGCGTCCAGCTGGTGACGCTCCACCCGGGTGTCGTGCTCGCGGTCGCGGTGCTCTCGAATGGCGCGGTCGAGAAGTACACGCTGGAAGTGCCCGACGTCTTGGACGAAGTGCAAGTCGGATCGGCGGCCGCCGCCCTCGAGGGACAATGGAACGGTTGCGCGTTCAACGAGCTCCCCGAGCCTCCGCCCAGCGGCGACGAGGCAATCGACCGGCTTGCGCGCGCGGTTCGCGCCGCCTTCGGCGAGCTGGTCGCGGAGCGCCCGATGGAGATGCTGTACGTCGGCGGCACGAGCCGCCTGGTCGCGGAGCACGAGTCGTTCGCGACCGCCGAGAGCGCGGCGCACCTGCTCGAGCTCCTCGAGCACCAGGTGGTGGTCGTCTCAATGGTGCGCAACTTGCTCGACCAGGGTGTCAACGTCAGCATCGGCTCGGAGAACGAGATCGAGGAGCTTCGCGACTGCGCCATCGTGCTCGCGCCGTATCGCGTCGAAGGCGCGTTCGCGGGCACCGTGGGCGTGCTCGGCCCGACGCGCATGGACTACCGCCGCACCATCGGCGCCGTCGCCGCTGTCTCGCAACAGCTCGGCCGCCTTCTCACGCGGGTGGACTGACGTTGCCGCATAGCTATTACGACGTGCTCGGCGTGTCGCCCCAGGCGACCGAGGCCGACATCAAGCGTGCGTATCGCGCGCTGGCGCGCCGCTACCACCCGGACTCGCATCCCGACGACCCCGACGCCGAGGCCCGTTTCAAAGAGGTCACGATCGCGTACGAGACGCTGCGCGACCCCGAGCGCCGTCGGCGCTACGACGTCTTCGGATCGGACGGCGCTCCCGGCACCAGGGGTGCCGGGGGAGCGCAGGCCGGCGACGCCTTCGGGCTCGGCGACCTGTTCGACGCCTTCTTCGGCGGCGACGCCTTCGGCGGCGGGCGCGGGCCGGCGGGACCACCCCGCGGCTACGACGCCGAGGTCGCCGTCGAGCTGACGCTCCGGGAAGCCGCGTTCGGTGTCGTCCACCCGGTGGAGGTCCGGTTGCCCGTCACGTGCGAGCGCTGCGACGCTTCCGGATGCGAGCCCGGGACGCAC
>JBKOWN010000090.1:0-4205 GCA_046724435.1 Actinomycetota bacterium | reverse complement strand
CAGCTTCATGCCGCCGACGCCGTCCGTCATCGAATGGTGGACCTTGATGACGAGCGCCGCCCTGCCGTCTTCGAGCCCGTCGACGACGGTGTACTCCCACAGCGGGCGCGCCCGGTCGAAGCCCGCCATCGCCGCGTTGCGGGCGAAGTCGAGCACGCACCCGAACGAGCCGGGCTCGGGGGCGCGCACGCGCCGCATGTGGTAGGCGAGGTCGAAGTTCGGGTCGGCCGACCAGAACGGCGGACCAACGCGCAGCATCGGCGACACGACTCGCTGGCGCAGGCGGGGGATGAGCCGGCTGCCGCGCTCCACCCGCTCGACGAGCGCGTCCCAGTCGGGGCTGCGGTCGAGTGTCAGCACCGTCACGACCGTCGAGCGCAGCGTCCGATCCTTCTCGACCGTCCACATCAGCGCGTCGGCGTCGCTCATCTGGAGATCGAACTCGCCGGCCCCCGCCACGGGCCCAGGTTGCGCTACGCGCCGTATTTCTGCAAGCGCCCGGCGTTGGCGAGCATCACCGCCATGAGGTCTTTCGTGGGCCGGAGGCCGAGCCCGCCCTGCCGACACCATCGCTCGCCGAAGCGTCCGACCTCGTCGCGGCCGCAGCGCTCGCCCCAGAGCAGCGCCGGCACCGGATGCCACGAGTGCGCGGCCATTTGCGTGGGTGTCGAGTGGTCACCGGACACGACGACCACGTCGGGCTGCAATGCGCGCAGCTCGGGGACGACGGCGTCGAGCTGCTCGACCGCCGAGATCTTGCGCGCGCGGTCGCCGTCCTCCCCGGCCGAGTCGGTTCCCTTGTGGTGCAGGAAGAAGTAGTCGTAGTCGCGCCACGCGTCGCGCAGGATCTGGAGCTCGTCCGCCAGCGACGCCGGCTGCCCGAGCACGTCCATGCCGAGCAGCCGCGCGATACCCCGGTACATCGGGTAGATCGCGACCGCTGCCGCGCGCAGCCCGTACCGTTCGGCGAACCCGGGCAGCTCGCGGTGCGTGTCGAAGCCGCGCAGTAAGACGCCGTTCGCCGTCGGCTCGCCGGCGAGGACGCGCCGCGCCTGAGCAACCAGCTCGGTGACGAGCTCGGCGGTGTGCTTGGCCTCGGGCTCGAGCGGCTGCGGCTCGAGCGGCGCGACGCCCTCGTGCTGCGGGTCGGTGTCGGTGAGCGCGGGGTCGAGGCCGGCGCCTCGCAGCACGACGAGCAGTCGGTGCTCGCGCTCGTGGCGGAAGAACACCTCGGCCCCGTCGAGGTGCACGCCGTCCTGGAGCTCGGCGACAGCGGCGGCGGCTTCGTCGTCGGGTAGCCGGCCGGCGCGGCGGTCGACGATCGCCCCGTCGGCGGCGAGCGTGCACAGGTTGCCGCGGGCGGCGACGTCGCCCGGTCGGAGCTCGAAGTCGAGACCTGCGGCGCTCAGCGCGCCGCGCCCGAGCTCGAAGCGCTCGGGGTCGTAGCCGAACAGGCCCAGGTGCCCAGGCCCGGAGCCGGGCGTGATGCCGGGACCGACCGGCTCCACCAGCCCGGTCGTGCCCTCGGCTGTGAGCCGGTCGAGGTGCGGCGTGGTCGCCTCCTCGAGCTCGGTGCCGTGCTCGCCGTCGGCGTAGCCGCCGAGGCCGTCCATCACGACGAGCAGGATCTTGGTGTCCGCAGCCTGGATCAGCGGCGTGACGTCCATGCCATCACGGTAGCGGGGGTCTGGCCCCCTTTACCGTTGTTGACCGCGGCCTCGCTCGACGACCGTGTTACGACGCCGTTCGATCTCGGACGGGTCGACGCGGAAGTTGCGGAACCGCTCCTGTTCGAGCGCGATCGCGTCTCCCACGCTGAGCTCGGAGCCGCGGTCGTAGAGCTGCTTGAGGTTGCGGACGGCCACCTGGTCGTTGCCCGCGATGTCGTTCGCGAGTCGCCGAACAGTCGGAAGAAGCTCGTCGTGGGGAACGACGTGGTTCACCAACCGGAGAGCGAGCGCTTCACGGGCGTCGACGAAGTTCCCGGTGAGGCTCATCTCCTTCGCCCTGCGGAGCCCGACGCTCTGAGGCAGGAAGACGCTCATCCCTCCGCCCGGCGTCACTCCGACCCGTGCGTGCGTATCGCCGAAGGTCGCGCGCTCGGACGCGACGAGGAAATCGCAACCCAGCGCGAGCTCGAATCCCCCGGTCACGGCAGGGCCGTTGATGGCGCCGATGACGGGTTTCGTCATCGTCCAGAGCACTGTGAACGGGCTGCGATGCTCGTTGTCGCGCCCGCCGACGAGGTTCGCTGCCGTGCTGCCGAGCTCGCGGAGATCGAGACCGGCGCAGAAGGCCGGATCAGCGCCGGTGAGGATCACCACATCGACGTCGTCGTCGGACTCGGCGCCGGCGAGCGCGATGGCGAGGGCTCGCTGCAGCTCCGTGTTCATGGCGTTGCGGGCGTCGGGGCGGTTGAGCGTGACGGCGCACACGCGCTCGGACGTCTCTGACAAAACCGTTTCGCTCATGGGAGCGACACTAGTAATGCTTCACTCCATGAGCATTCGAGAGCTCCCGGCAGCAGATACCGGTCTCGCGTACGAAGCGATGCTCGAGCTGCGGCCGCACATCGGGACGGAACCGGCGTTCGTTGGGCGCGTGAACGACGTGCAACGGCCGGCCGGATACCGGTTGGCCGCGTCGTTCACCGACGGTGACCCGATCGCCGCAGGGGCGGCCGGGTTCCACATCCGCGACACGTTGGCGTGGGGTCACCATCTCTATGTGGAGGATCTCATCACCCGCGAGTCCGCTCGGCGCGCCGGCCACGCGACGCGATTACTCGACTGGCTGCGCATCGAGGCCGAGCGCAACGGCTGCGATTCGTTCCATCTCGACTCGGGCGTGCAGCGCCACGACGCCCACCGGCTCTACCTCCGCTGGGGCCTTGCAATCACCGCCCATCATTTCGGCCGCCCGCTGGGCGACGCCCCCGGCGGATAGCTTGCGGGGCATGGCGGCCCCTGTCTTCACGGGTGTGGGCGTCGCGCTCGTCACCCTCTTCGATGACCAAGGCGAGGTCGACGCACCGGCCAGCGCCGCGCTGGCGGCGCAGCTCGTCGACCTCGGCGTGCGTGCCGTGGTGGTGGCGGGTACGACGGGCGAGGCGGCCACGCTCGAGCCGGCCGAGCGAGTCACCCTGCTGGAGGCCGTGCGTCGGGACGTGCCCCCGTCGGTGCCTGTGATCGCGGGTACGGGCGCGCCGTCGGCGCGGCAGGCCGCCGCGCTCACGCGCGACGCGGTCGAGCGAGGTGCCGACGCACTGCTCGCGCTGTCGCCGCCGGGCGTTGCCGACCCGCGTGCGTACTTCGACGCGGTGGCCAAGGCCGCCGCCGGCACGCCGGTCCTCGCGTACCACTACCCGAAGATCGCTCCGCCCGGCATCGCGGTTCGCCTGCTCGGCGACCTGCCCGTCGCGGGACTCAAGGACTCGTCGGGCGACGCCGAGCGGCTCTTGCAGGAGCTCGACCAGTACGACGGACCGATCTACACGGGCTCGTCCGCGTTGCTGTCATTCGGAGGCCCGCTCGGCTGCGCCGGCGCCATCCTCTCCCTCGCCAATTCCGAGCCTGAGCGATGCGTGAGCGCGTTCGGCGGGGACGTCGTGGCGCAGGGCGCGCTGTTGCAGCCGCATCTCGCCGCGCACGAGAGCTTCCCCCGCGGGCTGAAAGAGATGGTGGCGGCACGCTTCGGGACTTCGACGGTCTGCCGGGTGGCGTAGCGAACCCCGGCCTCCCTCAGGGTCGGCCGAAGCGGTCCTCGAGCCGGTAGAAGCGGGCCGGGGTGTCCCACAGCACGGCATCCAGGTCGTCGCCGTCAAGGCCGTGCTCAGCGGATTCCTTCAGGAAGCTGGTCACGGCGTCCGGGTACATGGCGTCGGGGTGCGGGAAATCGCTCGCCCACACGACGTGGTCGGCGCCGACCTGCGACACCGTCCACGCTGCCAGCGGGTCGTCGGGATCGGTGCTGATGATGCACTGGCGAGCGAAGTACTCCGACGGCGTCAGCGACAGTTCCGCGGTCTCGGTGTCGTGCATCCACTCGGCATGTCCGTCGAGGCGCGCCAGCCAGTACGGAAGCCAGCCGGTGCCCGACTCGAGGAAGGCGACGCGCAGCGCGGGGTGCCGTTCGAGCGCGCCTTCGAGCATGAGGCTCGCCATGGCGGCCATCTGCTCCATCGGGTGCGACATGGCGTGGCGGAC
>JBKOWN010000051.1:0-22670 GCA_046724435.1 Actinomycetota bacterium | reverse complement strand
CGGCCGTGTTCCCAGATGATCTGATCGCGGTCCGGCGCGGACCAGTTGGGCCCCTCTTGGAGCAGCATGAGGGTGTAGTCCTTCGACTTCGAGAGCATCTCGAGCATGTACTCGTCAGCGATCTCGGCCATGTCAGCCTCCTGTGTTGACTATCTTCAAGTTCAGGCATACTCTCTTGATATTCAGATACACCCGGTAAGAGGGGCAGCGTGCAGAACACCAAGCGCGTCGATGACATAGACGTCGGACGCTTCGACGGTCTCGTGGTCGCCGGCGGTCAGAGCCCCATGTTCACCTACGAGGACGCGACCAACCTGCAGCGCAAGTTCGTGGAGTTCTACGAGGCGGGGAAGGTCACCGCCGCGCTGTGCCACGGTGTGGGGCTCCTGCGTTACACGCAGCTCTCGAACGGCGAGCCTCTCGTCAACGGCAAGACGCTCACCGGGTTTGCCAACATCGAGGAGGACTTCTCCGACCAAGCGATGTGGGACATGGGCGCGCTGGCGAAGGGCAAGCACGTCATGCCCTGGCGCATCGAAGACGAGCTCAAGACCCTCGGTGCCAACTACGTCCAGGCGGGCCTGTGGAAGGGATTCTGTGTACGCGACGGGAACCTGATCACCGGCCAGCAGAACTTCAGCGGCGACGAAACCGCGGAGCTGATCATCGACACACTCGGACGCTAGTGAGGCGTACGTGCTTGTCAGCTTCCGGGGGATCGCCGCGGACGCGACTTGGGCCGCCCGCCCCGGCCGCTCGGCGGGGGTGTCGGCTGTTCGCGCTCGAAGCTCCGCAGGAGCTTGCGCAACAGCCCAGCCAGCGTGCGCTGTTCGTCGGCGCTGAGCGGTTCCAGCAGTCGGCGCTCGTTCTCGAGGTGCAGGGGAGCGACCCGATCGATGAGGGCGCGGCCCTTGCGCGTGAGCTCGACGAGCAGCCCGCGGCCGTCTCGGGCGTCCGGGACGCGCCGCACGAGACCGGCACGCTCGAGGCTCGCGAGCCGATGAGTCACGGCGCCGGAGCTGCGCATCAGCTCGCCGTAAAGCTGGGTCGGGGCGAGACGATACGGAGACCCGTTGCGTCGCAGACTGGTGAGCACGTCGAACGACTCGCGAGTGAGCCCGAATTCGGTGAGTCGGGCGTTCACAGCGGCGTCGGTGTAGGCGCTGGCTCGCCCGAGGCGGGCGATCACCGCCGCGGGGCGGGTGTCGAGATCCGGGCGAGCTTCGGCCCACTGCGCGCGCACATGGTCGACATGGTCGCCTGCGGCGTCCGTTACTCGCTGCGCTGGATTGACTTCACGTTCGGGCATAATATCTTCAAGTTCAGGCTTCTCCAGTCAGTGTACCGACTTGCGGCGGCGAGGCAACGAAGGCTCGATGGTCATCGAGGACTCCGGCTCCCGGGCGCTGAGCCCAGCCATGATGAGCGGACAGCAATGACGGGTGCGCTATGAGCGAATCGCCGAGCACGCCGCGTGCCGACGATGTCCGATCCGCGCTGACCTCATTGCTCTCGCGTGCGCGATCACTCCACGCTGCCGTGAATCCGGCGGCCGCGACACAACGGGAGGGCTCTGCCAACGAGAGCTCGCTCGGCTTTGCAGCGCGGCGTCTGCAGCGCTCCGTGATCCGACCGCTCGAGAAGGCGCTCGAGCGCGCGTCAGGTGGCGAAGACCGAAGGACCGGACCGACGGCTGGCGGCGGAGGCCATGCCGCCGAGGCCGGTAAGCCCGCTTCGGACCCGGGTGCGCTCCTGGCGGGCGACCCGCTGTGGCAATTGACGTTGGACGCGACGCGGCTCCGGCTCTCGCCGGGCCTGCCCCTCGAGGTCCAAGAAGCGACTGCCGCGCTCCAGGACCTGGCGTGCCACTTCGAGCCCAGCGACGGCGCGTCGGGTTCGCGCCGGCTCGCCGAGCTGCGCGACTTGCAGGCAGACCTGGCCGGCGCGATCCAGTGTCAGCACAACGGCCCGTATCTCGTCACCAACGCCGAGCAGCTCAGGAACCATCTCGGCGAGGCGTTGTCGACGCGACCCCAGATGGCACTGTGTCGCTGTGGGGGCTCGGCGATCAAGCCGCTGTGCGACGGCACCCACGCCGAGAACGGCTTCACCGACACCAAAGACCCAAAGCGCGTATCCGATCGGCGCGACACCTACGTCGGCGAACAGATCACGATCCTCGACAACCGCGGCACGTGTCAGCACTCCGGCTATTGCACTGACCGACTGGCGACGGTCTTCCACGTCGATCAGGAGCCGTTCGTAACACCAAGCGGCGGCCGCATGGACGAGATCATCCGCGCTGTGCGCGACTGCCCGTCCGGTGCGCTCAGCTACGCCATCGACGGACACGAAGCCCGCTCCCAGGTCGACCACGGAGGGACCCGCGAGCCCGCGATCGAGGTCTCCCGGGACGGCCCCTATCGGATCACCGGTGCCTTCCCGCTCATCGACGCCAACGGCGACAACGAGCAGCGCAATCACGGCGCCTCACGCGAGCACTACGCCCTGTGTCGCTGCGGGCACTCGCAGAACAAGCCCTTCTGTTCTGGCATGCACTGGTACGTCGACTTCAAGGACCCCGTGCCGGATCAAGGACACGAGCCGACGATCTTCGAGTGGTGCGGCGGCCTGCCCGCGCTGACCCGTATGACGCGCGTCTTCTACGAGAAATACGTGCCCCAGGATCCGCTCCTGGCTCCGCTGTTCGCCAACATGTCTCCCGATCATCCCGAGCGAGTGGCGAAGTGGCTCGGCGAGGTCTTCTGCGGTCCCATGGCGTACAGCGAGCAGTACGGCGGCTACGCGCGCATGGTCTCCCAGCACATCGGCAAAGGCCTCACCGAGGAGAAACGAGCCCGCTGGGTCACGCTGATCCTCCAAGCTGCACAGGAAGCCGGGCTGCCCAACGATCCCGAGTTCCGCTCGGCCTTCGGCAGCTACATCGAGTGGGGTTCGCGTTTGGCGGTCGAGAACTCGCAGACCGGCGCCCGTCCGCCCGAGCACATGCCGATGCCCCACTGGGACTGGCAGACGGCAGCGGGTCCGCCCGGCAGCCGGATCTCGGCAGTCGCACCGGCCGGCGATGCCCAGGCACAACCAGTCGTCCTGCCCGCCAACGACGAACCGGTCAGCTTCGACAAGCACATCAAGACGCTCTTCCGATCCGGCGACCGCCAATCGATGAAATTCGCCTTCGACCTCTGGTCCTACGACGACGTCAAAGCGCACGCTCGCGACATCCTCGAACGAGTCCAGAACGGGTCGATGCCGTGCGACGGTCCGTGGCCTCGCGAGAGGGTCGACGCTTTTCAACGTTGGGTCAGCACCGGAATGGACCAGTAGTCCGCGCTCGGGTCTGTGACGAGAGAACGCCCCGTCGGCTCTTCCAAAGGGGAGGTCGCTGGGTCGAGCTACTTTGCACGGGTGGGCAGGAGCTCGACGCTCGAGACGGACTACCTCGTCGTGGGTGCCGGCGCGCTCGGGATGGCGTTCGTCGACTCACTGATCGAGCACGCCGACGCCGACGTCGTGATGGTCGAGCGCCGCCATCGACCCGGTGGCCATTGGCTGGACTCGTACCCGTTCGTGCAGCTTCATCAGCCGTCGAGGTTCTACGGCGTCAACTCGACCCCACTCGGACAAGACCGAATGGAGCCCGAAGGCAAGGACACGGGCTTCTTCGAGCGAGCGAGTGGCGCGGAGATCTGCGGCTACTTCGACGAGATCATGCGTCACCGGTTCTTGGCGTCGGGTCGTGTCCGGTTCTTCCCGATGTGCGACTACCTCGGCGACCGGCGCTTCCGCTCCCGGGTGACCGACGAGGTGACGGACGTGACGGTCCGAAGACACGTCGTCGACGCGACCTATATGGCGTCACGTGTGCCTGCGACCGATCCGCCGCCGTTCGACGTGGCCGACGGTGTTCGGTGCGTCCCGGTAGGCGCGCTGATCACACTCGGGAACCCGGCGGCCGGATATGTGATCGTCGGTGGGGGCAAGACCGCGTCGGACGCCATCTGCTGGTTGCTCGATCGAGGTACCGATCCCGAGGACATCACGTGGATCCGTCCGCGTGACATCTGGATCCTGAACCGAGCGTTCTTCCAGCCCGGTCAGCTACGCACCTTCGAGGGAGTCGCCCTGCAGCTCGAGGCGATGGTCGCGTCGAACTCGGTGGAGGAGGTGTACGAGCGCCTCGAAGAGAACGGGGTGATGCTCCGCACCGATCCAGCGGTCGTGCCGACCATGATGAAGGGTGGGACAGCGAGCGTCCAGGAGCTCGAGCAACTCCGTCGAATCGCGAACGTCGTCCGGCTCGGGCATGTCGAGCGCATCGAACCCGACCAGATCGTCCTCGAGCGGGGCTCGATCCCGACCACGCCTGCTCATCTCCACGTGCACTGCGCTGCATCCGGGCTGAGTGACAATCCACCGCGACCGATCTTCACCGACGACATCATCACCCTCCAGCTCGTCACGCGTGTTGGTCTGACGTTGTCGGGCGCATTGCAGGGCTTCCTCGAATCAACGGGAAGGACGACCGAAGAAAAGAACGCGCTCTGCCCGCCGACCGTCATGCCCCACACACCGTTCGACTACCTGCGTGTCGTACTGGCCGGCATCAGCACGGAGATGGGGTGGCAAGAAGCGCCGGAGCTGCAGACATGGGTCGACCATTCGCGACTCAATCTCCTGACCGGCGTGGAGAACGAAGACAGCGCGACCCTCGGAGAGTTACAGAGACGTTTCTTCGCGGCCCTGTTTCCCGCGCTCGAGAAGCTGCAAGCGTTCGCAGCACAGGCCACGCCCCGAGAACGAGCACGGATGTTCGAACCGGCCGACAGTGTCGGCGCCTGAGATTCGTCAGCGCCGTCGGATGAACCGGCCCAACCGGTAGGCGACCGAGCGATTCGTCGGCGTGTCGGCCGAGCCCGATTCCTCCTCGTCCGGTTCGCCGGTCACACGACGGCCCGCGTCCCGTAGATCCTGCCATCGCGCGGCGACCTTGCGCGGACTGATCACGACGAACAGGACCACGGCCAAGATCAGGAGGTGCCAAGGCGAAAAGAGACCCTCGAACACGAAGCGAGGGTACGCCATGGCCGGAGCGATTACGGGCCGGGGCCACCGGCCAATGGCGCTCAGAGGTCGAGGTCTGTGTGCTCGGTGATCCGTAGCACTTCGAGGGTGCGGCCGAGCCCCAGGTAGACCGCCAAGCACAAGGTGAGGTCCAGGATCTCGTCGTCTGCGAAGTGATCGCGCAGCCGGCCGAAGAGCTCGTCATCGATCGCACGATGATCGACCGCGAACTGTTCCGCATACTCGATCGCTAGGCGCTGTCGATCGGTGTAACCGGGAAAGGTTCGCCACTCGGCGAGATGCTCGTACATCTCTTCGGTGACACCCGCTTCGATGACTGATCGCGCTCGGAAGGTCGCACACGCGCCGCACGCGTTGAGTTGTGCGATTCGCATACGGGCGACCTCGCGTTCGGCCGCCGGGACCTTGCTGGATCCGTAAGCAGTGGTGATCATCTTGTTCACCATGCCGGCCATTTCCGGCCGCAGGGTCCACACCATGGCGCTTTCGCCGCCGGGCCCGTCGGGAACATGGATGCGCGCCACGCTGAAGCAGTCTACGGCCGCGTCTACGGACGCGAGCGCTGTCAGCAGTTCATCGGGGCTCTCGTCTGAGACGAGCGGTTCAGCGCACTCCGACTTCTCCTCGTTCAGGATTGGGACACCGACGCTTGGGCTCGGTTTCCGCATTCGTTCACCGAGTCGTCGGTCGTCTGTGAACTGAGTGTCCGATCATGCCCTGCATCGAGCTCAGCACAACCCGGATACCCCAAGGAGTGCATCGATGAGACGCTTGAAGATGTCGAAGCGCGCGCTGATCGCGGCTGCAGTCGGCGCGTGCACAGGAGCGGTCCTGGCGATGAGCGGAGTTGCGTCAGCAGTTCCTGGTCCGGCGAACGACCTCGGTTTTGCGCCGATCACGACGAACGCCTGCCCTGTTCTGCGATCGGTACTCCGCAGTTCGCGAACGACAACCACGGCAATCCCATGACGCCGACGGTGCTCATGCAGGCCGGCGACCCGGCGACGCCGGTCAACGCGCCGGCGACTTCGAACGCGGTCGGTCACGAGAACGACATGATCGCCCTCAGTCAGAACGGCAAGTACCTGTTCACGCCGAGCGAGGCGGACCCGAGTGATGGCATCACGCGCTTGACTCTCAAGGGCCCGGATGCCGGCAAGAAGGATCTCCTCGCGAAGCCGACCACACCACCGGCGTGGTCGCGGATGGACGGCATGAAGTGGTACCCGTTCGGCGGCCCCACCGGCGACGGCGTGCTCCTCGCGAGTGAGGAATTCCCGGCGGGCGGGATCTGGCAGATCAATCCGGAGACCGGCGACTTCGCCCGCCTCGACTGGCTCGGGAACTTCTCCCACGAGGGCGTCGGCCTCGACGACGCCGGCAACCTGTACCTGGGTGACGAGAACCGCGCCGGTGCGATCTACAAGGCGGTCCCGAACGACGTCGGGGACCTGACGAAGGGCGGCACGCTCTTCTACTTGGTGGGCACCGGCATCGACGGCACAAGCTGGAAGGGCGTTAGCAACCCCGCCAATGCGATCAATGAGGCCAGCAACGGCGGTGCGATCCTCTTCGATCGGCCGGAGGACTTCGACGAGCACAACGGACTCGTGTACTTCGCCGTCACGGAGCCGAAGAGCGATGCGGACACCCACCACGGCAACTACAACGGCACGCCGGGCGGCGGCCCCAGTCCGCTGAACCAGATTTCCAACCAGGGCGGCGTCTACGCCCTCACCACCAATGGCGTACCGAGCCTGTCCACCCAGAGCGGCGCGCTCCCGCCGTACAGCAACCTGACCCCCATGATCCAGGTGCAGGACCCGAAGTACACGACGCAGGACCAGGCCAAGGCGCAGCAGGGGCTGCAATTCCCGGACAACCTCGCGTTCGACGGGCGCGGCAACCTTTGGGTCCACGAGGACATCCCGGATGGCAGCACGTTCCCCGCGAACGGCACAGATGTCGGAAAGCAGGCCCGGGATCAGCAGGACGAGCTGTACGTCTACAAGCTCGGAACCGACGGAGCATCGATCGTCCCGAACCTCGACACGAGCGGGCCGGGCGTCTCCGGCGGCTACAAGGCTGCCGACATGCGGACGTCACCAGGAGCCGTGGCCGCCAACCGTCCGTGCGACAACGAGTTCACGGGCGGCATCTTCGGTCAGGACGGCAAGACGCTCTACATCAACCAGCAGCACTCGGAGAACCCGACGCTGACCGTCCGTATCGGATAGTCACGCTTCGGCACAGACGGCGCCGCGGGTCGGAGCCACGAGGGATCGGCTCCGACCTGCGGAGGTCGTGCGGCACGGCCGTCACGGTGGTCGCAGCAACGACCGCGGTCAGCGACAACAAGTACGTCACCCGGTCGTGATGCGCACTCGGCGAGCTGCTTCCGCTCGACCGCAGCGCAACCGCCGGGCCAACCCGCAGGACCATCGGGCCCACCGGGCGGACCGCCGGCGGGACCGCGCTGATCCCGGGATGCGTACGGCGCGTGGCCGGCGGCGAGTCGGAGTCCCGATATGTCCGTCCGGGCTGGTTCACGAAGCACGTCTTCAACCCGACGTCGCGTTGCTCACGCGGGCCGGGGTCAGCGTCTGGCGATCCCGGAAGCTGCGCCGCATCAGCCCCGACCATCCCATCTTCCGCATCGAGGAGGTAGCACCGGCGTGAGCGCGGCGACGCGGGCAGCCCTCGAGGCCCTCAGCGCGCGCGGTCGAGTTGCCCGAACAGCTGCGCGTACTGCTCGAGGTGACGGTCGCCGAGGAACTCCGCCGTGGCCCGCTGCCGCGCGTTCTCGCCGAGGAGCTCGGCGTAGGGCGGGTCGTCGAGCAAGCGGCGCACGGCGTGCCCGAACTCGGCCGGGTCCCGGGGGTCGTCGACCAAGAGGCCGTGTTCGCCGGACACGATCTGGTCCACGATGCCACCGACCGCGCTCGCGACGATTGGCCGTCCCTTCCACATCGCCTCGGCGACCGTGAGCCCGAAGCCCTCGGCAAGGCTCTTCTGCGTCACCACACTGGCATGACGTTGAACGGCGTTGACGATGATCGCGTTCTCCACCGGGTCCTGCATCGGGAGACACGCGAGATGGATGCGACTCCGCTCGGCATGCGGGAGCCGACGCCAGATCTCGACGGTGCGATCGAGCGTGGCCGCGCCCTCAGGATCGTCGGCGACGCCGGTCACCACCGGACCGACCAGGAGGAGGTGCGCGGAATGGGCTCCGGCGACCTGCTCCGCGAACGCCGTCATGACGCCGGCCATGTCCTTCAGGGGATCCCACCGCGACACTTGGACGACGAGCGGCACGTTCGCCGGGGGCGGTGGGCCGGTCTGGAGCACGTCGACGTGTCGATTGATGCGACCGATGGAGCCGTCCTCGAGGGTGAACGTGGCATATTCGGCCGGCGGCTCACCCGCGAGCAGTCCGACGTAGTGCAGCACCGCCTCGACATCGGCCGGGCTCATCGGCTGGTTCTTGGCCGAGAACGGGTCGATCGACGGGGGAATCACAAATGTGCGCCGCGTGTCGGCCCAGTCGGGCGCGTACGCCGCCCGGCTGAACACGTAGGCGTCGACATCGTCGAGGTACGGGCGCAAGAACGACCACGCTTGCTCTGTCTGCGCGTTCGGCTTGTCTGCGCCGATATGGCAGCGCCACACCACGATCACACCTGCGCGAGCGAGAGCTTGCGCGAGCCCTGCGGTTTGGGGATCGTGCACCAGGACGATGTCGCGCGGCCGGACCAGCGCCAACAGCTCATCCACGTTGGCGCGCAGGATCTCCTCGTAATGCCGCCGTTCGTCGCTGCCGAGCGGACCGCCATCGCCGGGTGCACCGTGGATGTTGTTGTGGATGCGCTTCGTGATCTCGAAGAAATGCGGATCGCCCTTGATGACCACCCACTGCGCGTCGACGCCCGCGCCTCGGGCGTACGAGAGCAGGTTACGGAGCATCTCGGCGACGCCGCCCCCGGACGCGGTCGAGTTGACGTTGAGCACGACGCGCCCGGCCAGCAGCTCGCGCGCCGACTGCGCGGTCGCCTTGAAACGCTCGGCCCGGTCGGGCCCGATCAGCCGGAGTAACCGGTCGGGGGTGAGCGCGGCGACCTGGACCTCTTCGAGCTTCATCGGGCTCCGCTCACGCCGTGACCGGGACACGCCACTCGACGATGGTGCCTCCGGTCTCCAGGCCTGACACGTTGAGATCACCGCCCATGCTCGCGGCCCGCTGCTCGATGTTGTGCAGCCCGCGACCGTTCTCGAGCGGCGCCCGGAGGCCCTTGCCGTTGTCGGTCACCCGGACGACCACATCGGTACCGACTTCGACGGTGACGTTCACATGTGAGGCGCCGGCGTGCTGGGCGATGTTCGACAGCGCCTCTTGCAGGACGGCGAGCAGGTGCTCGGCGGCGTTCTCGGAAACGAGCGTGTCGATAGGTCCGTCCATGTGCAGCTCCGGCGAGAACCCGAGCACCTCTCGCGCGCCGTCGATCACGGCGAAGATCGAGACGCGAAGGCCGCGCTGCACGGGCGTGTGCAACGCGAAGATCGTGCTCCGGATCTCACGAATGGTCACGTCGAGCTCGTCGACAGCGTCGTTGATTCGGTTGTCGAGGTCGTCGCGGTCCGTGACGGGCAACATCGTCTGGAGGGTCATACCGGTCGCGAAGAGACGCTGGATGACCTTGTCGTGGAGGTCGCGGGCAATTCGCTCGCGGTCTTCGATGACAGCGACCTCTTCCGTGCGTTGCATCAGCCGGGCGTTCTCGATCGCCACGCCGGCGGCGCTCGCAAGTGCGAGAGCGAGGTGCTCGTCCTCGTCGCTGAACTCGTCGGCACCCCGCTTGTCGCAGAGGTACAGGTTCCCGAACACCGCGTCGCGCACGAGCACAGGCACCCCGAGGAACGAATGCATGTCCGGATGGTGCTCGGGAAAGCCGTAGGACTGCTCGTGGGCACCGAGATCGCGGAGGCGCAGCGGCCGCGGATCAACGATGAGGAGCCCGAGGATCCCGTGACCCTCGGGCAGGTGACCGATGGCGGCATAGCGTTCGGCGTCGATGCCCGCCGTGATGAACTCGCTGAGATTCTGGTCCTCGCCGATCACGCCGAGTGCGCCGTAGTTGGCCTGCACGAGCGAGCACGCGGACTCCACGATGCGCTGCAAGACGATCGGTAGGCTGAGGTCCGTCCCGATGCTCGTGATCGCGTCGAGCAGCTGCTGGATGTGTGGATTGATCTTGCTGAACGGCAAGGGCACATTCTGATCGCGGGGTGGTCGGTGAGCAACGTAGTGCGGGTGTTCCTGCTCGATGACCACGAGATCGTCCGTCGCGGCGTCAAGGAGCTCCTCGAGGCGGACGGCGACCTCGAAGTCGTGGGCGAGGCCGGAACCGCCGCCGAGGCCCTGGCGCGCATCCCGCCGACCCGTCCCCACGTCGCGGTGCTCGACGTCCGCCTGCCCGACGGTGACGGCGTGCAGGTCTGCCGAGAGATCCGCTCGGCCCATCCCGAGATCCAGTGCCTCATGCTCACGTCGTTCGCCGACGACGAGGCGCTGTTCCAGGCGATCATGGCCGGTGCCTCGGGTTACGTCCTCAAGCAGATCAAGGGCGCCGACGTGGTCGAGGCGGTGCGCGCCGTCGCCAGCGGCCGGTCGCTCCTCGATCCGTCGGTCACGGCCCGGGTCCTCGAGCGGCTCCGCAGCGGCTCCGAGGAAGACGAGCTTCTCGCTCGCCTGAGCCCGCAGGAGCGGAACATCCTCCGGCTGATCGCGGACGGCCTCACGAACCGTCAGATCGCCGAGGAGGTGCATCTCGCCGAGAAGACCGTGAAGAACTACGTGTCGAATCTGCTCTCGAAGCTCGGCATGGAGCGCCGTACACAAGCGGCGGTGTACGCGGCCCGACTGGGCGCTCAGCAAGGGCGGACGCCCGAGGCGTGATCAGTTGAGCCGGCTCTCAGCGGGCGCACAGCAAGTTGAGCCGCGTTCTGAGAGCGCGATGACGGTCATAACCTGGCGCGGTGGTGGCCCGGTCGACAACGCGGAGATGGCGTTACGTCGTGCCGGTCGCGCTGGTGGGCATGCTCTGGGCGGGATACTCGGTTCGTGACCGGCTCGACGCTCGCGCCATGCCCACGCTGCCGGCACGGACGCCCGCCGAAGTCGCAGATTGGGCCGCGAGCCCGCACCCGGACCCGAGGTCCGGGTTCCTGGAGATGCGTACCGACCTCGGCTTGGGCGACTTCGGAACCACGTCGGGCGACTCCGGCGGGTCCCTCGTCGGCCTGGCGGCGGGCACCAACGATGCCCGCTTGTGGGAGGACGGGAGCCAGCGCCGCATCGCGCTCCTGCAGGAGCTCGAAGAGACTGACTGGTACCGGCAAGGTGACCTCACCTACGTGTGGCACAGCCGGAGGTCGCGTGTCACGAAGGTGGCGACTCCGGCCACCCCGGCCGCCACGGGCCTCATCACCTCGCTCGCCGGTGGCGGGACGATCGAATCGCCCGACGGGATGGCGGCGCGTTTCCTGGCGTTGCGCGGCGAGGCGACCCGACTCGTGCTCCACGACCCCACGTACGTCGCCGACCGGCCCGTCTACCAGCTGGGGTTGATCCCCCAAACCGCCACGTCCCTCGTCACCGAGGTCACGATCGCAGTCGACGGCGCCACCGGCCTGCCGTTGAAGGTCTCGGTGCACACGCGCAGCGGCACGACCGCGATCGAGAGCAAGTTCACGTCGATCAGGTTCAAGCGTCCCGCAGCGTCGAACCTCGCGTTCCGGCCGCCGCCGGAGGCAGTCGTGACGGACGGCGCCCAGGTGAGCCGCACCGCTGGCGACTTCACCAACGAGCAGCAGCAGCGCGACCGGCAGCGTGCTCTCGAGGACGTCCAGTCGGTGACCGGCGTGAACGAGACGCTCCTCAGGCTCGCGACCGTCGGGAACGGATGGGACGAGGTCGTCGCACTGCCCGGGCTCAACGGGTGGCGGATGGCGAACCTCGGACGCACCACCAAGCCGGTCCGCGGCCCGTACGGCACCGGTCAGCTCTTGGAGACACCCGTCTTCAGTCTGCTCATCCTGGACAACGGCCGAATGGTGGCCGGCGCGGTGACCCCGAACGGGCTCGAGGCAGCTGCTACGCAGGTCGCATCGACATGAGCAACGACCTCGCGATCGAGACCACCGGGCTCACGAAGCGCCTCGGCCACACCGCAGTCGTGGACAAGGTCGATCTCGCCGTGCCGCGCGGCAGTGTGTACGGGTTCCTCGGGCCGAACGGGTCGGGCAAGACGACGACGATCCGGATGCTGCTCGGGTTGATCTGGCCAACCGCGGGCTCGTTCCGTCTCCTGGGGCAGACGATGCCCGCCGCCGGCGCCAAGGTGCTGCCGCAGGTCGGGGCCCTCGTCGAGGGGCCCGCGTTCTACCCGTGGCTCACGGGCCGTCAGAACCTGCGGCGCATCGACGCCGCCGGGCCCGACGGCCAACGAAGGACGCGCTCCGCACGCATCGATACCGCTCTGACCAAGGTCGGGCTCGCCGCCGCCGCCACCAAGCGTTACCGCGCCTATTCACTCGGCATGAAGCAGCGGCTCGGTCTCGCCGCGGCGCTGCTTCGGCCCCGGAGCTTGCTCGTCCTCGACGAGCCCACGAACGGCATGGACCCGCAAGGGACGCGTGAGATCCGCAACCTCGTTCGAGAGCTGGCATCCGAAGGCTCGACCGTGTTCCTGTCCACCCACCTCCTGAGCGAGGTGGAGCAGCTCTGCACGCACCTCGGCATCATCTCGGTGGGCAGGGTCGTCGCGCAGGGCTCGATCGAGGACCTCCGCGGTCGGGGCGACGCGATGCTGCGCGTCGAAACCGAGGAGGCCGCGAACGCCGCGCAGGTGCTGGACCGTCTCGGGCTGGAGTCGATCGTAGTCACCGGCGAAGTCGTTTCCGCCCAGCTCGACGGACAACGACCCGAAGAGTGCAACCGGGCGCTGGTCATGGCGGGTGTGGGCGTGCGCAGCCTGACGACCGACCGGCGCAGCCTGGAAGACGCATTTGTCGCGCTGACGGGAGAGGGATTCGATGTGGCTGGCTGACATCGGGCTGCTGTTCCGGCGCGTCCGCACGCGGGTGTTGCTGCTCGTGCTCGCGGCTGTTCCGATCGCGGTGGCAGTCGCGGTGCGTCTCTCGGGCGAGGGACCGAGCCCCGGATCGGGACCGCGCTTCTTCGACCAAATCACCAACAACGGCGTTTTCGCCGCCCTCGTCGGCCTCACGGTCACGCTGCCGTTCTTCCTTCCCCTCGCGGTCGCGATCGTCGCCGGCGACGCGGTGGCGGGAGAGGCGAACCTCGGTACGCTCCGATACCTACTGTCGCGTCCGGTCGGCCGGACACGGCTCCTCGTCATCAAGGCGACGACCGTGACTCTCTTCTGCTTCGTCGCCACGTTCGCGGTCGCCATCGCCGGGCTCATCGCCGGCTCCATCCTGTTCCCGATCGGGGACGTCACGACGCTGTCCGGCGACACGCTCTCGCTCGCGGCGGGAACGTTACGGATCGGGCTGGCGGCGGTGTTGGTCGCGTTGTCATTGCTCGGCTTGGCTGCCATCGGCATGTTCATCTCGACGCTGACGGACGCACCGGTCGGCGCGATGTCCGGGACCGTCGGCGTGGCCGTGCTGAGCGGCGTGCTCAATGCGGTTCCCGCGCTGTCGTGGCTCCATCCGTTCCTGCTGACCCACTACTGGCTGTCGTTCGGCGACGTCCTCCGATCGCCGGTGTATTGGAATCAGATCCTGCTGAACCTCCTGGTCCAAGCCGTGACCGTTGCCGTATTCGCGACCGCCGCCTGGTCGCGCTTCACGAGCAAGGACGTGCTGGCGTAGGGCTCACGGGTCATCGCGCAGCACGCTCGCGCGGCGACACGGGTCAGGTCGGCGAGCGCGCCGCCGAACTGTCGGCGGTCGCCGCCGGAGGAATCAGGCTGCGAATCTTTCCTTCCTCGATCACGTGCGCGGGAACCGACGTGACGACGGTGCCTTCCCGGAACAGCAGACGGGCCTTCAGCCAGAGCGCAGTCTGGTTGTGGAGGAGCTGCTGCCACCAGTGATGGACGACGAGCTCCGGGATGATGACCGTGACGACGTCCGAGCTCCAGCGCGCATCGAGCTCGTCGAGGTACTCCAGAACGGGATCCGTGATCTCGCGGAACGGTGATTCGAGGATTTCGAGCGGGATGTCGAGGTCGAAGCGATCCCACTGCTCGCGGAGCCGCTCCGCTTGGTCTCGGTCGGAGGCGACTGAGACCGCCTGCAAGAAGTCCGGTCGGAGTGACTTCGCGTAAGCGAGGGCCTGGATGACGGCGAGCTGCACCTTCGGCCCGACGAGGACGACGACAGTGTTCCGGATCTCGGGGAGCTTGATCCCAGGCTCGACGTGGATCGCCCGCTCAGCCACCTCATAGTGGCGGTGGATGAACTTGAACAGAACGACCAGCAGCGGGATCACGATGGCCGGGATCCACGCACCCTCGGTGAACTTGGAGGTGAGGATCACCACGGTGACGAGCGTCGTGGCGAGCGCACCGACGCCGTTGATCACGAGACCCAGCCGCCATCTCGGTTCGCGCAGCCTCCAGTGATGCACGACCATGCCGGCCTGCGAGAGCGTGAAGGCGGTGAAGAGCCCGACTGCGAACAGTGGTATGAGCGAGCTGACGCTGGCGCCGAAACCGATGACGAGCCCACCCGCTGCGATCGAGAGGACGAGGATGCCGTTCGAGAGCACGAGCCGGTCACCGCGGTTGGCGAGCTGCCGGGGCATGAACCCGTCCCCGGCGATGATCCCGGACAGGCGCGGGAAATCGGCGTACGCGGTGTTGGCCGACAGGGTCAGGATCGCGGCGGTCGACGCCTGCAGGACGATATAGAGAGGGCCGCTCCCACCGAACACGGCGTGGCCCATCTGCGAGAGGATCGTCTGGTTCTCCGAGAGCGTCGGACGCAACTGGTCGGCGAGGACGGCGATCCCGGTGAACAGTGAGCCGAGTATGAACCCGGTCCACATGAGCGTGATCGCCGCATTGCGCGATTCGGGTTTCCGAAACGCCTGCACACCGTTCGAGATCGCCTCGACGCCGCTCAGCGCCACCGCGCCCGAAGAGAACGCACGCATCAGCAGGAAGAACGTCACGCCGCCGAGCATCGCGTTGCCGCCAGTGAAATGCGCCAGCTGCGCGTGGTTGACGGGCAGCGGTTGCAGGTCACCGGTGAACGTGCGGAACAAACCCCACACGACCAGCAGCGTCATGATCCCCACGTAGATATACGTCGGCGGCGCGAACAACCGGCCGGATTCCCTGACGCCGCGGAGGTTCCCGATCGCGATGATGATGATCAGTGCGACGCCGAGCTCGACCTCGTAGCCGCGCAACGCGGCTATCGCGGACGTGATCGCGGCAACCCCGGCCGCAACCGACACCGAGACGGTCAGGGTGTAGTCGACGAGCAGCGAGGCGGCGGCGACGAGCGACGGGTTCGTGCCGAGGTTCTCTCGGCTCACGATGTAGGAGCCGCCGCCGTTCGGGTACGCGTACAGCGTCTGGCGGTAGCTCAGGACCACGATGACGAGCAGCGCCACGACGAGGAGCGAGATCGGCACCAGGTACCCGAGTGCGGCCATCCCCGCCGCCGGGACCAGGACCACGAGGATCTCCTGGGTCGCGAACGCCGTCGAGGCGATCGCATCCGTCGAGAAGACGCCCAACGCGAGTCGCTTGGGCAGCCGCTGTTGCCCGAACTCCCGCGTCGGCAACGGATGCCCGATCAGCACCCGCTTGAGCACGCTGTAGGCCACCTCGCCTCCTCGGTCCCGACGCGGCCCGTATCTTCGCCGCTGCGATCGTGGGGACGGGAGGCGCTGCGAGGGACGTCCGCCGGGGATTCGCCGGAAACCGGCAGAGACCGTGCATTGTGCCGACATGGGCCGTTATGCTCCCGAAACGCCGATATCGGGCATGCGCATCATCCAAGGAGGAGCAACCCATGAAACTGCTGGCCCGCGTCTTCGCCGCCGCGGCCGCGTGCGCGACCGTCGCCCTACCGTTGGTGGCGGCCGACGCGCCGTCCGCGGCCGCCGCGCCCACGTGGGCGCCTGCGGCGACGGCGCCGATTCACCCCGGCGTCCAGACCTTCACCGCCGGCGCGCAGTGCACGGCGAACTTCGTCTTCTACGACGCCTCGAACGTGTACATCGGCCAGGCAGCCCACTGCTCGGGCACCGGGGGCAACACCGCGACCAACGGTTGCACCTCGGGCTCGCTGCCGATCGGCACCCAGGTCGAGGTGACCGGCGCGTCGCAGCCGGGAGTGATGGTCTACAACTCGTGGCTGACGATGCAGGGGCTCGGCGAGGCGGACGCCAACACCTGCCAGTTCAACGACCTCGCCTTGATCCGATTGAATCCGGCCGACTTCGCGAAGGTCAACCCGTCGATCCCCTTCTGGGGCGGCCCGAACGGCATCGACACCAACGGCACGGTCCAGGGCGAGAACGTGTACTCGTACGGAAACTCGGAGCTGCGCGGCGGTGTCAGCCAGCTGAGCCCGAAGCAGGGCATCAGCCTCGGTGACGACGGTGGCGGCTGGAGCCACAACGTGTACACCGCGTCGCCCGGCATCCCCGGCGACTCCGGGAGCGCGTTCCTCAACTCGACGGGCGCCGCGTTGGGCGTGCTCAGCACGGTCCAGATCGCGCCGCTCGCCGGCTCGAACGGCGTTGGCGACGTCAATCGCGAGATCAACTACATGAACGCGCACTCGTCGCTCGGCGCCCAACTGGCACTGGGAACGCAGCCGTTCAACCCGAGCGTCGTCGCGAACCTGCTTGCCACGCTCGGACTCTGATCAAGGCGGACTGAATCGCGTGTGACCGCGGCCCGGGTCTCGCCCCGGGCCGCGGCACGTCACGACAGCTCGGCCACGCGCCGCTCGACAGTTGCGACCGCCGCCGGTAGGTCGTCGACCTCCCGCTCGACCGCACGGCGGCGGCGCGCGAACACGAAGAGGCATCGCGCCACCGGGGTGCCGAGTGCCCGCTCGAGCGCGAGGGCGTACGCCGCGCCCTGGGCTCGGTACCGCTCCATCGCGGCGTCGAGCTCGTCGTCGGTCGGGGTCTGGTCGGTCTTGTAATCGACCACGACGAGCCCCTCGAGCGTCTCGATCAGCAGGTCGACGAAGCCCTCGACCGTGACGCCGTCGACGACGGCGGCGACGGGGACCTCGCGCCAGTACCGACCTCCCGTGACCGCGCCGCGCACCGTGTTCGACTGCAGGACGCTGCGAGCCAGCGCCCGGATCTCTGCTTCTCGTTGGGGGATCCCCTCGGCCAGCGCCTGGGCCCGGGCGGTGGCGTCGAGACCGTCGCCGGTCGCCAGGTCGACGGTCTGGAGGACGGCGTGCACGGCCCGCCCCACGCTGGTTCCCGCACGCCCCCGGCGCCACGCGGGCCGGTCGTCGACCGGCTCGTCCTTCTCGGACTCCGCTTCCATGCCGGAGTCGGCCAGGACCGGAGGCTCCTTCGCGAGGGCGGTGGCGGCGACGGTTGCGGGACGCCCGGCGCGGGCGAGCAGCGCGGCGCGCGCCGCGATCCAGCGGTCGCGATCGCCGGGCTCTTCGCCATCCTCGGTGTCGGCGGGTGCCGGCGCCGAGGCGGAACGCGCCGGTTCGTCGTCGTCGAGGTCGAGGACGGCCGCGGGCGCGTCGTCGGCGTGCTCGCACAACAGCGCGGCATGGCAGTCCACGCGCTCGGTGCGCTTGTGGTGCAGGCTGACGAGCAGGTGGTCGCGGGCGCGGGTCGAGGCGACGTAGAGCAGCCGCAGCCGCTCGGCGTCGTCGAGCTGGTCTTCGCGCGCCGACCGCTCGTGCCACCCTGCGGTCTCGAATCGGGTGCCTTGCGCGACGCGCCCGACCCTGACCTCGAAGCTGCCGTCAGGGTTCCAGAGCACGGGCGTCGCGCGGTTCGGCGGGCTGACGTTGAGCCCGGCGAGGATCACGATCGGGAACTCCAGCCCCTTGGCGCCGTGAACCGTGAGCACTCGGAGCGCGTCGTCATCCGGCTCGGGCACGACGATCTCGACGGCGCGGGCACGCTCGTCCGCCAGCTGCTGGACCCACTCGATGAAGCCGCGCAGCCCGCGACCGGATGCGGCGTCGTACGCGCGCGCCTGATCGAGGAAGAACCGGACGCGCCGCCAGTGGTCGCGGGGTCGCCGGTGCGTGACCGCGAGCTCCAACATGCGGCGTTCACGCACGATCGCCTCGACCGTCTGGCTGACCGATTGCCACCAGCGCGCGTCGTGGAGCCGCCGGAGCGCGGCAAGTGCTGCGGTTACGGGGTGGTCGATCGGCACGTCGTCGGGCGCCGCCCGCCGGTAGTCCCACCGCCCGCCGCGGCGGTAGTAGTCGACGAGCTCGTCGTCGCCGCAACCGAACGCCGGCGACCGCAACGACGCGACCAGCGCGATCTCGTCGGTGGGGTCGTCGAGCGCGGTCAGGATGGACAGCAGATCGCGGATCTCGGCTGTCGAGAAGACGAGCGACTGGCTCTCGATCCGGACGGGCACGTCGGCGCGCTCGAGCGCGTCCTCCAAGTCGGGGAGCGCCGTGCGCGTCGGCAGCAGCAGCGCGACGTCGTCGTAACGGGCGCGCCGCATCTCCCCGGTGACCGGGTCGACGATCTCCCACCCGTCGTCCTTGATCCGGCGGACGAGGGCGGCGACGGCGCCTGCCTCGACGGCGCGGACCTCGGCGACATGCTGCACCTCGGCGGGCCCGCCGAACGTGGCCACGGGCGGGACCGACGTGGGGGCGGGTTCCCGCTCGGCGACCAGCGGCACATGCGCGGCTTGCGCGCCGCCCTCGTCGAGGTCGAAGAGGCGGGCGAACATGTGGTTCACCCAGGCGAGAATCCCGGGCACGGACCGGAAGTTCTGCGTGAGCTCGCGCCTGCCTTCGAGCAACTCCTGCTCGACCCGGTGGTACAGCTCCAGGTCGGCCCGCCGGAACCGGTAGATCGACTGCTGCGGGTCGCCGACGAAGAACGCCCGCCCGGGCGCGATGGGAACTTCCCACCACGGCCGCTCGCCCGCGTCGGGGTCGTCCGAAGCGAGCAGCACGGCGATCTCGATCTGGAGGGGATCGGTGTCCTGGAACTCGTCGATCAGCAGGATCCGGAACCGTTCGCGCAGCGCGGCGCGCACGCCGGCGTTACGTTGCAGCGCGTCACGCGCGAGCACGAGCAGGTCGTGGAACTCGATCCGGCCGTCACGACGTCGTTCGTCCGCGTAGCCGCGCACGAACCCGCGTAACCGGGCAACCGGCACGTCGAGCGTTGCCTGCTGCTGGCGATTGACGAGTGTGGTGCGCGCCGCGTCCGCCTGCTCGAGCAGCTCTCGCACCTCCTCGACGGGACAGCGCCAGTTGCCGTGCCGACCCACGTTCTTCTTCGCGAGCTTCGGCATCTCGCCGAGCAGGTCGAGGCGGTCGAGGTCGTCGGTCGCGCCCCGGAGGACGTCGGCCCACCCTTTGAGCCCTTCGATGTGCTGAAACAGCTTGTCCTGCAGGACGCGGCAGTCCGCGAGCCGGGCGACCGCCTCGTCGAGCGGCGCCAGGACCGGCCTGAGGTCGACAGCGGGGGCCGGTGCCGCGACGGCGGACGCGGGCTGCAGACGCTCGTAGTGCTCGTGTAGGACGCGCGCCACCCGGCGCAGGTGGTCGAAGTCGACGCCGAGCGCGAGCGCCGGGAGCAGGACCGGTTCGAGCTCCGGCTCGGCGACGAGCGCGTCGAGGAATTGACCCCAGCGCTCCTCGAAACGAACCGACGCCTCGACGTCGTCGACCACCTCGAACCGCGGTGGGAGCCCGGCCTCGAGCGGATGCTCGGCGAGAACCCGCTGTGCGAAGCCGTGCAACGTCGAAAGCGCGGCGTCGTCGACGTCGTCGAGCGCGGCCCGGCACCGTTCCCGCTCGTCGGGCGCAAGCAACGGGTCGGTTGCGCCCTCCTCGAGGCGGGAGCGGACGCGGTCGCGCAACTCGCCCGCGGCCGCCTCCGTGAACGTGATCGCGGCCAGCTCGCGAATCTCGACGCGGCCGCGCGCGATCAACGAGATGACCCGCTCGACGAGCGCGGTCGTCTTCCCGGTCCCGGCGCCGGCCTCGACGAAGAGCGTGGCGTCGTGAAGGTCGCGAATCGCGTCGCGCGCGGCGGCGTCGACGGTCACGATTCCACCTCGCTTCCCGTCTCCGCGGGCGCGTCGCTCGCGTCCGGCGGCGGGTCGGCGAGATCCCGGAATCGCACCACGACCGGATCGGCCCGCTTGCGGGTCCAGTCGTCGTCACGGGCCGGCGCGCAGACGCGGTCGAAGGGGCAGTAGCAGCAGTTCTCCCACGTCTCGCGGCCGCGACCGTCCTGGCGAGGCTTGTCGGGGAACGCGGGAAAGACGCCCTCGCCGATGCCGTCGACGATGGTCGAGACCTTCCCGGTGAACTGATCGAGCGTCGCCGCGTCGAGCTTGATGCCCGCGAGGGCGTCGGTGCCGAACCCCCGCGTCGACCAGTAGTACGCATGGACATCGGCCGAGGCGCCGTCACCGGCCATGGCCAGCGCGTACACCGGGAGCTGGAGCCGGTTGCCGCGTTCGAGCCCGCGGGCAGGATCCTCGACGCGGCCCGTCTTGTAGTCGAAGACGACGATCGGCGACCCGGTCGGGCCCTGGTCGACGCGGTCGATGCGTCCGTGGAAGCGCACGACGCGGCCATCCGCCAGCGTGATGGTTGCGGGCGCGCCCGAATCGCCGCCGAACCCGAACGCGAGCTCGCGCGCACCCGCCCGGGGCACGACGCCGAGCGCGCGACGGATCTCCTCGTCGGTGTCGATGAAGCCTTCGAGCTCCCGCAGGATCCGTCGCCGGTCGAGCTTCCAGAGCAAGGGCCGCCCGGTGACGCCTTCGCTCTCGGCTTCGTTGCAGTGCCGCTCGCCGATCGCGAGGAGCTGGGCGCGCTCGCCGTCGTCCCATGGCTGAGCGGGTGATGTTCGGGGCTCGACGCCGTCGAGGAACTCGGCGAGTACGTTGTGCACGAGGCTGCCGCGTTCCAGCGGGCCGATGCGGTCGGTGGCTTCGGGGCGCTCCACCTCGCGCACCCGCAGCACGCGTGCGAGCAGGTAGCGGAACGGGCAGGTCGCCCAGGTCTCGAGGGCGGTGGGGGAGAGCGCGTCGTCCTCGTCGGGCAGGAGTCCCGGAACGGCTCCGACAGAGCCGTCGAATCGCGTGAGCGCGGCCGAGCGACGCGCCCGCAACGCGAAGACCCCGGCCGCGAGCGACGGTGTCGTCTCGATGAGGGGGTGGCGTTCGAGTGGCCGTCGGCGTTCCTGCCACCGACGCAGGCTGCGAACGTCGCGTTCCGTCAGCGACCCCACCGACCCCGGCGCGCGGATACCTGCTTCGAACGAAGGCACGACGTGCAGCCAGTCGGTGCCCCCGAGTCGAGTCAGCTCCTCGGCGCCCATGGTCTCGCCGATCAGGGCGCTCGCGCTCTCGAGCAGCCACCGGGCCGGCAGCCGCTTGCGTTGTGCGCGCGGGTCGGCGCGCGGATACGAGAGCGATCGCACCGGCGCGGTCGCGAGGGCAGCCAGGTAGTCGCGGCGTTCCTCCGCTCGCCGGACGGCGTGGACGGGCAGCGCCTCTCCCGTGAGGCGACGAGCGCGGTCGGGGATCAGTGGGTCCTCGCGTCCCAGGGGCGGGAACGCGCCCTCGGCCATGCCGACGACGTGCACGACGTCGAAGTCGCCTCCGTACGCGTGGTGCACGCCGCCGACGAACACGCCGGTGCCGAAGCGCCCCACGCGGCCGGCCGGTGCGTCCAGCTCGGACTCGAGCGCCCGCACGAACGTGGGCAGCGACGCCTCGGCGCGGATCTCGGCCAGCGCCGCCAAGCCGTCGAGGGCGTCGGCGACCTGCCTTGCCGCCTCCACCTCCGCCTCGGGCCAGCTCGCGCGCAGGCCCTCGCCGCCGAGGTAGAGGTCGAGCAGCTCGCGCGCCCAGGACGCGAGACGGGGCCATGTGCCCGGGGACGGTGGCGCGAGGCGCGCGCCGAGGTCGGCGACGAAGCGGGACAGGTGCGCGGCGTGCTCGAGGTCGGCTTCGCGATGACGTCGCGCGCCCTCGCTGAGCTCGTCGTCGTCGGTGGCGGCGAGGGCGGTCGCCAGGTGCCGCGAGAACCGGGCCAGTCGCTCGTTCCACTGGGCCAGCCCGGTGACGACGCCGGCCTCCCGGGACAAGGTGTCCCAACGACTGGCCGGGACGGCGCGGCCGTCGGCGGGATCGCGCACCGGCCCCGACGCCATCCAGTCGACGACCGTGTCGCGGGCGAAGTCGCCGTCCGGCAGTTGCAGCAGCCCGAGGAGGACGCGCCCCGCCGTTGTCTCTGCGAGGCGACGCGTCGAGGGGCCGCTCCAGGGAATGCCGGCCGCGTCGAGGAGCTCCTGCGCGAGCCGCGCG
>JBKOWN010000009.1:0-25910 GCA_046724435.1 Actinomycetota bacterium | reverse complement strand
GCGTCACGCAGGCAACGCGCGCGTCGCCGTCGACGAGCACCGTGCAGTAGCCGCATTGCCCCTGGGGCGCGCACCCGTCCTTGGCCGAGACGAGCCCGAGCTGCTCGCGCAGCACAGACAGGAGCGACTCGCCGGGAGCGACGTCGACCTCCACAGGCGCGCCATTGCACTCGAAGCCGACCCGATCGGACATCACCGTCTCCGAACGGCAGGATAGGGGCATGTCAGAGCCAGTCCTCTCCCGGCGCGCGTTCCTCGCCGCCGGCGGCGGCGTGCTAGTGGCGGCAGCGGCCGGGGGCGCGGCGGCGGCTAGCGGCGCCGCGGCTGCGGCGCCCACGAGCGACGACAAGAAGCTCTCGGCGCTCCTGCTCGCCAGCGACCTGTACGCGTCACCGAATCCGCAACGCATCGCGTTCGCCCTCTCCGAGGGCCCGAAGTACGCGTCCGGACCATCGGCCAAGCTCGCGTACGGTCAGAGCCGCAAGCTCGGCGCGGCCGTTGACACCGTGCTGCATTCGCGTGGCCTTCCCAAGCGTCGCGGCATCTACACGGCCGAGGTCACGCTCCCCCAGGCGGGTTCCGGGCTCGGCGTGGTCCAGGTGAAGAAGGACGGGAAGCGACAGAACGCGTCGCTCGCGTTCCAGGTACAGGACCAGCCGCAGGCTCCGGTGGCGGGGGCGCCAGCACCGCGGGCGGCCTCCCCCACGGTCGCGAACCCGCTCGGAGTCGACCCGATCTGCACCCGGAGCCCGCAGTGCCCGTTGCACGACGTGTCGCTCGACACCGTGATCGGCGCGGGCAAGCCGGTCGCTGTGATGCTCGCGACGCCCGCCCTGTGCCAGTCGCGGTACTGCGGCCCGACGCTCGACGACCTGCTCACGCTCACGGACCAGTACAAGGACCGCATCACCTTCGTGCACGTCGAGATCTACACCAACATGTCCGGGAACCAGACGACGCCCACCGTGCAGGCGTGGGGCATCCAGACCGAGCCGTGGCTCTTCGGCGTCGACGCGACCGGCACCGTCGTGTCGCGACTCGACGGCGCGTTCGGCCACGACGAGCAGCAACAACTGCTCCAGCAGCTCGTCAGCTAGCGGAAACGGCGGCGGATCGCCCGCCGCGTGCGCTACCGGCGCTTCTTCGTGGTGCGCCGCTTCGCCGTCTTGCGCGTCGACCCCTTCTTGGCTGCCTTGCGCTTCGCCGGCTTGCGGGCGGCGCGCTTCTTCGTCGTACGACGCTTGGCGGCCTTCTTCGTGGTCCGCTTCTTCGTCGTCCGCTTGGCGGCCTTCCGCGTCGTGCGCTTCTTGGTTGTGCGCTTGGCGGCCTTCCGCTTCGCCGGCTTGCGCGCCGCCTTCTTGCGAGCGGGCGCCTTCTTCTTCGCCGGCTTGCGCGCCGTCTTCTTCTTGGCGGTCGCCTTCTTCTTCTTGGCGGTCGCCTTCTTCTTCGCGGGCTTCTCGGCCGGCGCGCTCGGCGTGGCAGGAGCCGGGGACGGCTCCCACGGTCGAGGCTCCGGACGCGGGGGCGGCGGGGGCCATGTGCTCCCGGAGCTGCCGCCCTGGTCGCCGCCTTCCCCACCGCCGCTCGGTGGCCACGTAGGTGTCATGGTCTCGGGCCTCCCTCGGCCAGCGCGGATCGCGCAGTCGTGAAGTGTCCCGAGAACCTTACGAGGATCACGTCGCAAGTTCCAGTGTGCGCGCGCGCCGAACGCGAAGGCGGCGGCTTCGCCGGCCGCCGGAGCAAAGCCGGAGCTTGCGACGGCGACAGCCGGACGCGAAACGACCCCGCCGGAGCGGGGTCGTCGAGCACCGAGCGCGGCTCGGTCGAACGGTCGATCAGGAGAACGACTGGCCGCACCCGCAGGTGCGGGTCGTGTTCGGGTTGTTGATCGTGAACCCGGCGTCCTGCAGCCCGTCCTTGTAGTCGAGGGAGGCGCCCGTGAGGTACTGCGAGCTCGCGGGGTCGACCACGACCTTCACGTCACCGAACTCGCTGGCGAGGTCGTCGGCGGCCACGTCGGTGTCGAAGAACATCTCGTAGCTCAGACCGGAGCACCCGCCGGGCCGTACTGCGACGCGCAGGACCAACTCGGGGTTGTCCTCGGCTTGGATGAGCTCCTTCACCTTGCTCGACGCGGTGTCGGTCAGGGTGAGCATGGGTCCTCCAGGTGGTCGTTCATCTGCGGTCTTCAGCGTATCCGACCGAAACGGTCACATGGCACGGCTCGGGGTCGTACAACGTGGCGAACTCCTCGACCCTTCCCCCGCCGACCTGGTCGACGACGCCCTCGCACAGCCCGCGGTGGAGATTGCAGACGAGCTCGGGATACGCCTCGGCGAGCTCCCGGAACGGGCAGTGCAGGAACTCGATTCGGGTCGCGCCCTCGTACTCGCCGTCGGCGGCGTCCGGCGACGGCTCGAAGCCGAGCTGGGCGAGCTCGTCGTCGAGCGCCCGCAGGCAGCTGCGGGTGCGGGCGCGCTTGCCCGCCTCGGTTCCCCACGCGTGGCCGGTGTCGGCGGCGTCGTCGGGATCGGCGCCGACCCGTTCGGCGAGGCTCGCGAGGAGGCCGGCGAGCAGCGCGTGCGCCGGGGGGTCGAAGCCGAGCCCCGGCGCGCCGTCGGCGAGGAAGTAGAGATGCTGGGGGCGGCCGACGGTGCCGCGATGGACGGCCTCGGCTTCGATCAAGCCCGCGTCGCGCAGGCGGTCGAGGTGCAGACGGACGGTGTTGGCATGGAGCCCGAGCCGATCGGCGAGGTCCCCCGCCGACAAGGGCGCCGTCGACGTGGCCAGCTCCCGGTACATCGCGTAGCGGGTCTCGTCCCCCAACGCCTTGAGGACCGTGAGCTCGTCGGGCCGATTGACCATGGGAGCTTGACCGTACCCTCGGCTGGGCATATTTTCAAGATGACCGCTGGTTTTATTGGGCGGATGCTCTGACTGCATGGCTCTTCACACTCCCGATCCCGACGACCCCGGCGCGCCCGTCCATCGGGCCGTCGAGGGTCCGCCGCCGAGCCCGAACGACGTGCACCGCGCGCTCGAAGGGGTGATCGACCCCGAGCTGCGCGCCAGCATCGTCGAGCTCGGCATGGTCCGCGACGTCCACGTCGCCGACGAAGGCGAGGTCACCGTGAAGGTGGCCCTCACGACGGCCGGCTGCCCGCTGCGGGCGCAGATCCAGAGCGACGTCGAGTCGAAGGTGCGCGGGCTGCGCGGCGTGACGGACGTGCGCGTCGAGTACGGCGAGATGACCCAGGACGAGAAGTCGGCGGTGATGCAGCGCGCTCGCTGGCAGGCGCGCGAGAACGCGCCCGGGACCGAGGTGCTCCCCACGACGCGCGTCCTCGCGATCGCCAGCGGCAAGGGCGGCGTGGGCAAGTCGTCGGTGACGGTGAACCTCGCTGCCGCGCTGGCGGCGCAGGGTCGGACCGTCGGCGTGCTCGACGCCGACATCTGGGGCTTCAGCGTGCCGCGCATGCTCGGCGTGGAAGGCCGGCTCGGCGGCTCCGACGGAAAGATCCACCCCAACGTCGTCGAGGTCCCGAACCTCGACGATCCATCGGGAACGCCGGGTCGCATAAAGGTCGTCTCGATGGGGTTCCTCGTGGACGACGCCGAGACCGCGCTGATGTGGCGGGGGTTGATCCTCGCCCGCGCCCTCGAGCAGTTCCTCACCGACGTCCGGTGGGGCGAGATGGACTACCTCCTCATCGACATGCCGCCGGGCACAGGCGACATCCAGATGGCGCTGGCGCGCCTGCTGCCGAGCACCGAGGTGCTCGTCGTGACCACGCCCGCACTCGCCGCCCAGCAGGTTGCGACGCGGGTGGCCGACATGGCACGTCGCAGCTACCTGAAGGTTCTCGGCGTGATCGAGAACATGAGCGCCTTCGCCGCGCCGGACGGGTCGCGCCACGCGATCTTCGGCGAGGGCGGCGGCGCCGCGCTGGCGGAGGAGATCGACGTCCCGCTCCTCGGCGCGGTGCCCATCGAGCCGGGGGTGTCGGCGGGAGGTGATGCCGGGAAGCCCGTCGCGATCACGGCTCCGGGCAGCGCCGCCGGCGCCGAGTTTCATCGCGTCGCGGAACGGATCGTCGACGACCTGCTCCCGCCGCTCGACCTCAGCTCGTGCACGGCGCGCATCTTCGATCTCGCCCAGGCCAACCTGGACGCGAAGGACGCCGCCGCGCGGTAGAACCCAGCCGTGATCGACACGGCTGACGTCATCGTGCTCGGCATGGGCGTCGGCGGCGAGCTGCTCGCGGAGCACGTCGTGGATGCCGGGCTGGACGTCGTCGGCATCGAGGCGAACCTCGTCGGCGGTGAGTGCCCCTATTGGGGCTGCATACCCACCAAGATGATGACGCGGGCTGCGAACGCGCTCGCCGAGGCACGGCGGGTACCGCATCTGGCCGGCACTGCGACCGTCCATCCCGATTGGGCGCCCGTCGCGACACGCATCCGTACGGAGGCGACCGACAACTGGGACGACCGGGTCGCCGTCGAGCGCTTCGAAGCCAAGGGTGGGCGGTTCGTGCGTGGTACCGGACGCCTCGACGGCCCCGGGCTCGTGCAGGTCGGCGACCGCACGTTCGAAGCGCGCCGTGGGGTCGTGCTCGCGACCGGCACGCGGACCGCGATCCCGCCCGTCGCCGGGCTCGACACGGTCGAGTACTGGACGAATCACGAAGCGGTGCAGACCACGGAGGTACCGGCATCGCTCGTCGTGCTCGGGGGCGGCGCCGCCGGGCTCGAGCTCGCGCAGGTGTTCGCCCGATTCGGATCGAAAGTGACGATCGTCGAGCGGTCGGAGCGGCTGCTACCACCCGAGGAGCCGGAGGCGGGCGAGCTGATCGCCGGGGTCTTCGGACGCGAAGGCATCGATGTGCGCACCGGGGTGGACGCAGGCTCGGTCGCGCGCGTCGCGGAGGGAGTGGAGGTGAGGCTCGATCGGGGCGAGCCGCTGCGAGGCGAGCGCCTGCTCGTGGCCACCGGCCGGCGCACCGACCTGCATCCTCTCGGCGTCGCCAGCGTCGGCCTGGACCCCGACGCGCATGCCGTCCCCGTCGACGATCGCCTCCGCGCCGCCGACCGGCTGTGGGCGATCGGCGACGTCACCGGCATCGGCCCCTTCACGCACATCTCCGTGTACCAGGCCCGGATCGCGGCCGCCGACATCCTCGGGGACGACGCGCCGCCCGCCGACTACCGCGCCCTGCCCCGGGTCACGTTCACGGACCCGGAGGTCGGCGCGGCCGGTCTCACCGAGCGCCAAGCCCGTGAGCGTGGGATCGACGTACGCGTCGGGATGGCGGACTTGCGGACGTCGTCACGGGGATGGATCCACAAGATCGGCAACGATGGCTTCTTCAAGCTGGTCGAGGACCGCCGGCGCGGCGTGCTCGTGGGCGCGACGTCCGTCGGTCCGCACGGCGGGGAGACCCTCGGGTTGATCGCCCTGGCCGTCCACGCTGAGGTGCCCGTCGACCGGTTGCGGTGGATGATCTACGCCTACCCGACGTTCCACCGCGGGATCGAGGACGCGCTCAGCGACTTGCGCGAAGACTGACGGCAGTTCCCTACGCGAGCTTCCAGGCCGACTTCACGCTGCCGCCCTCGACCTTCCCCTCCGCCTTCAGCTTGAGCAGGTGGGCGTGCACCTGACGACCGGCCCACTCCTGCAGCTCGGCGGGCGTGTCGGTGTAGATGCGGTCGACGATGTCGGAGACGCGGAGCGGGCCGTCCTTCAGCACCTTGAGGATCTGCCGCTCACGCGCCCGGCGATGCTTCAGGTACTCGTCGATCTTCGGCTTGGGCTCGTCGATGACGTCGCCATGGCCGGGCGCGATGCGCGCCACCCGGCGCTTCTTGAGCTTCTCGAGCGACGCCATGTACTGGGCCATGTCGCCCCCCCGAGCAGGGTTCACGACCGAGAACGTGCCGTTGAGGATGACGTCGCCGGTGAACAGGACACGCTCCTCCTCGAGCAGGAAGCAGATGTGATTGGGCGCGTGACCAGGCGTGTAGACCACCTCGAGCCCGAACTCGGTGCCCTCGATGCTGTCGCCGTCACCGACGGTGCGGTCGGGCGTGACGACCGGGTCGCGCTTCGAGAACGCGACGACCTCGGCGCCGGTCGCCTTCACGAGCCGCTCGGTGCCGGGCGCGTGGTCCGGGTGGGTGTGTGTGAGGAGCACCCAGCGGACGCGCTCGCGCATCGACGCACCGACGATGGCGTCGATGTGCTTCTTCGTATCGGGTCCAGGGTCGATCACGGCGACCTCGTCGATGCCGACGAGGTACGTGTTCGTGCCGGGCCCCGTCATCGGGCCCGGGTTCGGGGCGACGATGCGGCGCACGAGCGGCGACAGCGCGCTGGGGACGCCCGGCGTCATGTCGGGCATCAGGCCACCCCCTCGTAGCCGGGATCGCCGGGGAGCATGATGCGCGCACCGCCCGCGTCGGCGACGACGCGCGGCTCGGACGTGGTGACGGCCTCGAGCAGCGCGCCGGCGGTCGGGAAGCGGCCCAGCTGCTCGAGGTTGCGCATCGTCGGGAAGATGATCTCGAGCTCGCCGCGCTCGGCGCGGGCCAGCGCGTCCGTCGGGCGGATCCAAACGGAAGCCACCGTTTCGCTGTCGTCGTGCAGGTACGCATGCCCTTCGGGCGCGGCGGCCACGAAGAACCACGTGTCGTAACGACGGGGTGATTCCGCCGGCGTGATCCAGTGCGAGAAGAGATGGAGAGCCCCGGCATCGAGCAACAGGTCCTCGTCCTCGACGAATTCGACGAATGCCCGCTGGCCGGCGCCGACCGCCCGCCGGGCGGCCTCCAGCCGGGCCGCGACCGACAGGTCGTCGAGGTCGACCGGCCGTCTGGTGGCGGCCGAGCGGGCGAGCAGCACCCCGGCCTCCTCGAACGCCTCCCGGATGGCGGCGACCCAGAACCCCATCCCGCCGGCGTGCATGCCGAGCTGGCTGCTGGCGGAGGAGTCGTCGCGCCCGTGGCAGCGACCGAGCAGCTCCGGCGCCCGGTCGCCGGCATCGACTGCCCCGCCCGGGAACACAGAGGCGCCGCCCATGAACTCGACCGCGACGTTGCGCCGCAGCATGAAGACCTCCAGCTGCGGCGCGTCACGGACGAGCATCACGGTGGCGGCCTCGCGAGGGGTCACCACCGCAACGCCTCGGAATCAGGCCCAGCCGATGGGTCACAAGCGTCGCGCACTACGACTCCAGTCTACGTGGCGAGTCGCGAGTTCCACGCGAGCCACGCACGGGCACCGAATTACGCTGGCCACGTGGACCCACGGCGCGCGTTGCCCGGCGTCGACCGGGTGCTCTCGGCGCTCTCGGGCCTCCCGCACGAGCTGCTCGTCGCGTGTGCCCGCGACGCGATCGCGGCCGCGCGCGAGCAGATGTCGTTCCCAGAGGAAGAAGGCGTCATATCGAGCGACGACGTGATCGCCGATGCGAGGCGTCGCGTCCAGCTGCTGCAGGACCGCCTCTTGCGGCCCGTCATCAACGCCACCGGCGTCATCGCGCACACGAACCTCGGGCGCGCGCCCCTCGGTGACGACGCGTTGGTCGCCGCCCGGGCGATCGGCCGCGGCTACTCGAACCTCGAGTACCACATGGACGACGGCGAGCGGGGGTCCCGCAACGAGCACGCCGGCGCACTGCTTGCCCAGGCGTGCGGCGCCGAAGCGGGCCTGGTCGTGAACAACAATGCGGCCGCGGTGCTGCTGTCGCTGGCGGCGCTGGCCCGCGGCCGCGAGGTCGTCGTCTCGCGTGGCGAGCTGGTCGAGATCGGCGGCGGCTTCCGAGTGCCAGAGATCATGGCCGAGTCCGGGTGCCGGCTGATCGAGGTGGGCACCACCAACCGCACCCGCCGCTCGGACTACGCCGCCGCCGTCGGCTCCGACACCGCCCTCGTCCTCAAGGTGCATGCGTCGAACTACCGGATGGTCGGGTTCGTCGAGTCGACACCCGTGGCCGAGCTCACGGCGCTCGGCCCGCCGGTCATGGTCGACGCCGGGTCGGGACTGCTCGACGAGACGACGCCGTGGCTGGTGCGCCGGCCGGCATGGCTGCGGGACGAGCCGGGCATCCGCCAGGCCGTCGAGGCCGACGCGGGGCTGGTCACGTTCTCGGGCGACAAGCTGCTCGGCGGCCCCCAGGCCGGTGTCGTCGTGGGCCGGGCCGCACTCGTCGCCACCCTCGCGGCCCATCCGCTGGCCCGGGCAATGCGGGCCGACAAGCTCACCCTCGCCGGGCTCCAGGCGGTCGCCTTCTCCTATCTCTCTGGGGACGCGACCACGATCCCGCTGTGGCGGATGGCGACCGCGCCGCTGGACGGGCTGCGGGCCCGGGGCGAGACGATCGCAGCCGCCGTTCCGGCCGCCAAGGTGGTCGAGACCGAGGCCGTGGCCGGTGGCGGCTCGTTGCCGGGGCTGACGATCCCGTCGGTCGGCGTGGCGATCGAGGTGCCGGCGCCCGCCGGGGCGCTGGCGCGCCTCCGACAGCACGACGTCGTCGCGCGGATCGCCGACGACAAGGTCGTCTGCGACCTCCGCACGGTCGATCCCGCAGAGGACGAGCGCGTCGCCCGCGCCCTCGCCGCCGCGTCCAACTGACCGCCGGCGCCGTGCGCACCGTCGCCACCGCCGGTCATGTCGACCACGGAAAGTCGACACTCGTCCTCGCCCTCACGGGGACCGACCCCGACCGGTTCCCGGAGGAGAAGCAGCGAGGGCTCACCATCGACCTGGGATTCGCGTTCACGACGCTGCCGTCCGGGGAGGAGGTCGGCTTCGTCGACGTCCCCGGCCATGTGCGCTTTCTCAAGAACATGCTCGCCGGAGTGGGCGCGGTCGACGTCGTCATGCTCGTGGTCGCCGCCAACGAGGGTTGGATGCCGCAGAGCGAGGAGCACCTGCGCATCATCGAGCTGCTCGGTGTGCGGCACGGGCTCGTCTGCCTGACCAAGGCCGACCTGGTAGACGAAGACACGCTCGAGCTCGCTCGGCTCGAGCTCGACGACCGTCGCTCCGGGTCGGTGCTCGGCGATGCGCTGGTCGTCGTGTGCGATGCCGTGTCGGGGCGCGGGCTCGACGACGTACGTGCCGGCCTCGACGCCGTGCTCGCGGCCGCGCCCGAGCCCGCCGACCGTGGCCGGCCACGGCTCTGGGTCGACCGGGTGTTCGCGGCCAAGGGCGCGGGGACCATCGTGACGGGCACGCTCGCCGGCGGCTCGCTGCGCGTCGACGACGAGGTCGAGGTCGGGCCGCGGGCGCGGCGGGCGCGGATACGCGCCATCGAGACCGCGCACCACCAGCTGGACGTGGCCGCGCCAGGCACCCGGGTCGCGCTCAACCTCGCCGGGCCCGGGATCGAGCGCAGCGTGGTGCGTCGGGGCGACGCCGTCGTCCGACCCGGCCAGTGGCAGCTGACGGACGTCGTCGACGTCGGCCTCGAGCCACTCGGGGAGAACACCTTCCGCGCCCGGGCGTCGCTGCAGTGTTACGTGGGATCGGGTGAGCACGTGGCGGTCCTGCGCGTGCTCGACACCGCCGGCCGGTACGGGCGTATCCGGCTGGACGAGCGCGTGCCGCTCGCCCCGGGAGACCGGCTGGTGCTGCGCGATCCCGGCGAACGGGACACGGTGGGCGGCGCCGAGGTGCTGGACGCCGCCCCGACCGGGCGCGCCCGCGACGCGGCCGCCTCGCTTTCGCTGCCGTTGGAGCGACGGCTCCTCTCCGGGCGCCGGTGGCTGGCCGTGGACGCGCTCGGGCCCGGCGCCGGCCTCGGTGCAACCGAGGCGGCCGACCTCTCCGACGACCTCGTGCGGTCGGGCGCCGCGGTGCGCGTCGGCGGATGGCTCGTCGCCCCGGACACGGTGGCGGCCCTGCGGACCGCGGCCGCCGACCGTGTGCGGGGCCACCACACGCGCGCACCGCTCGAACCCGGGATCGACCTGGCGACCTTGGCCTCCGAGATGCGAGTCGACGTCGACCGACTCCGGGCCGCGCTGGCGGACGACGGCGAGCTCGTCGTCGAGCGGGGCTACGTGCGCGACGCCACGCGTCGCGCTGAGGTCGGCGAATCGGTCGAGGCGCGTGCGCTCCTCGACGCCCTCGAGCAGGCGCCGTTCTCGCCGCCCGAGCCGGCGTCGGCCGGCGCCGATCCGGCGTTGGTGCGCTCGCTCGTGCGCGAGGGCGCGGTCGTCGACCTCGACGGGATCGTGTTCGCGTCCAGCGCCGTCGACGAGGCGCGCCGGCGGGTGCGGGCTGCGCTCCGTGACCGCGGAACTGTGACCGTGGCCGACGTGCGTGATCTCCTCGGCTCGACCCGCAAGTACGTGCTACCGATCCTCAAGCAGCTCGACGCGGAGGGCGTCACCCGGCGTCGCGGCGACGACCGGATCCCCGGCCCCGCGGCACCCCGAGACGCGTGATCTCGCCCGGCTAGCCGGCGGTTAGGCCTCGATGATCAGGCGACGCTCCGCTTCGGTCAGGCCGCCCCAAATGCCATGGGGCTCGCGGATGCCGAGCGCGTAGTCCAGGCACTCGGCCTGCACCGGGCACTCGCGGCAGATCGACTTGGCCTTGGCTTCGCGGAGGTCGCGCTCGTCCTTGCGCTCCGGCGTGGTCGGAGGGAAGAACAGCGCCGACTCGGGACCGCGGCAGGCCGCGCGCAGCTGCCAGGTCCGTTCTGTCATTCGGACCGCCACCGGCCCCCTCCCCGGTCGTGCAGGTGCCGGCGACGGTATCCCCCTCCCCTGCACTCGACAAGGCCCGAAACGCGCAGAATTTCCGCTCCGCTAGGCCTCGTCCCCGCTGTCTCCGCCGCCGTCACCGGGAGCACGGCCACGGGCACGGCTCCGCCGGCCACTCCGGTCGCGGTAGTCGCGTGCGCCGCCTTCCTCGGGCTCGACTTCGAGCACGAGTCCCTCGACGGCGACGACACGCACCCGATCGCCGGCGTCGATCGGCGTGGCCCGGTTCGTGCGGGCGCGCCACCGGGCGCCCTGGATGACGACGACGCCGTCCGGCGCCACGTCGACCTCCGCTTTGCCCTCCTCGCCGACGATTCCTTCGCGCCCGATCGTCGGCGTGGAGAAGCGCGAGCGGACCACCGCGGTCATCGCGCCGAGCATGAAGAGCGCCGTGCCGACGATGACGATGCCGAGCACCCACCACGGCGGGTTGAGGCGGGCGTCACCGCTGTACAGGGTGAGCGACCCGGCCACGAGCGCCCCGCCCCCGATGAACGTCCAGACCCCGAGACCGCCCGCTTGCACGTCGACCGAGAAGCCGAAGACGGCCAGGATCAACAACGCGGCGGCCCACCACGCGACCGGGAGATGCGAGAAGCCGACCAGCGCACCGATGAGCGCGGCGGCGCCGGCCAGGCCGGCCAGCCCGATCCCGCAGGTGTAGAACTCGAACACCATCAACGCCAAGCCGGCGACGAACAGCAGGTAGGCGATCGACGGGCTGATCAGGGTGTGCAGCAGCTGGTTGCCGATGTCGAGCCGGTCGAAGCGCACCTCCTGGTTGGGCTGGCGGCGACGACCGAGGCCCTGGCCGACGACCGTGGCCGTCGACAGGAGCTTCGGCCCGGCCGCGGTCGGGACCGCCCGCCCATCGAGCGACACGATCAGCTCGCCGACGGTGGGCTCGACCGCATTGATAGCGCCGGCGCGGTGGGCGGCGTCCGCCGAGAGGTTCTCGACCGCCAGCCGCCGCGCGCCCGGGCCGTCGCGGCTCCAGCTGACGGCGAGGGTCGCGAGCTGGTCGGTCACGGCACGCCTGTTCGTGGCGCCGGGCTGGTCGAGCCGCAACGGGTCGGCGGGACCGATGCTCGAGCCCGACGAGACGGACAGCACCGGCGCCGACTCGGCGAGCAGCGTGGCGGCACCCTTCGCCTTCGCGCCCGAAGGTCCCACCCACACCACGACCGGCACTCGCGACGCGCGGACCTCGCGCAGCAGCGGCTCGACGTCGACGTCGACCGCGCCGCCGGAGTCCAGCTGGAGCACGATCATGGTCGATCGGCGCTGGTTCGCCCGGTGGATCGCGTCGCGCACCAGCGACTCCGTCGGTGGATCGACCAAGCCGTCGACCTTCACCACGTCGATGCCATTGCGCCGGGGCGTCGCCTGCGCCGGACCGCCCCACGCGACGTCGCTGACCAGGATCGCCGCCGCGGTCACGAGGCAGGCGACGACGGCGAGGCGCCGGGCGAATGTTCGCATGTGAGCGGTTCTAGGCTGGATGCGCATGGACCTGGCGCGTTTTTGTTCCTCCGCTCGCGTCATGATCGTTGCGGGTAAGGGCGGGGTCGGGAAGACGACGGTGACTGCGACCCTGGCCGCCGCCGCCGCCGACGCCGGCCTGAGCGTGCTGATCGTCGAGGTCGAGGGCAAATCGGGGCTGGCGGCCTGCTTCGGGCGGCCGCCGCTCGGGTACGAGGAGGCGGAGCTGGCGCCGCGGATCCGCGGCCGGACGCTCACCCCAGACGAGGCACTCGTCGACTACCTCGAGAACCACGGGCTGCGCCGGATCTCGAAGCGGCTGGTCCGCTCGGGCGCGCTCGAGGTCGTGTCCTCGGCGGTCCCGGGTATGAAGGACATCCTCGTCCTCGGCAAGGTCAAGGCGCTCGAGCTCGAGCGAGCCGCCGATCTGATCATTATCGACGCGCCCGCAGCCGGCCACGCGGTCACCTTCCTCTTGTCGCCGCGCGGCCTCGGCGACGCGGTTCGCGTCGGGCCGGTGAGCAAGCAGGCGACCGATGTGATCGAGATGCTCTCGGATCCGGCGCGCTGCCAGGTGATGCTGGTGACCGTCCCGGAGGAGACGCCGGTGAACGAGCTCGTCGACACCGCGTTTCAGCTCGAGGACCGCATCGGCGTCCAGCTCGGGCCCGTCGTCGTGAACTCGTGCTACCCCGACCCCGGCCTGCCCGCGTCGGTGGACGAGGTCCAGCGGCTCGCCGACGAGCTCGGGGTCTTCGTGTCGCCCCGCGAAGCCGCCGACCTCGTCGCGGCAGCCGAGTTCCGCCGCGAGCGGTACGTGCTCCAGCAGGAGCAGGCCGATCGCCTGGCGGCGCGGCTCCCGTTGCCGCAGGTACGCCTGCCGTTCCTGTTCACCGCCGAGCTCGGGCCGACCGAGATCCGCGCCCTGGCCCGCACGTTCGAGGAGCAGGTCGAGGAGTTGCCCGAGTCGTCGTGGGGTCGCGTGACGGTTTCATGATCGAAGGCGTTTCGTTCGACGGCATCGTGGAGGATCGGCACATCGTCGTGTGCTGCGGCACGGGCGGCGTGGGCAAGACGACCGTCGCGGCCGTCTTCGCCGTCGAAGGCGCGCGCCGGGGTCGGAACGCCGTCGTCGTGACCATCGACCCCGCGAAACGCCTTGCCAACACACTCGGCCTGGAGTCGCTGTCGAACACGGCCCACCGGATCGAACGTCGGCGTTGGGACCCGGCGGGCGAAGCCCCGCCGAGCGGCCGGCTGTCGGCGCTGATGCTCGACACGAAGTCGACGTTCGACCAACTGGTCGCCACGTACGCGGCCGACGACCACCAGACGGAACGCATCCTCGACAACCGCTTCTACCGCAACATCTCGACCGCGCTGTCGGGGACGCAGGAATACATGGCGATGGAGAAGCTGTACGAGCTGCACGAGCAGGGCGGCTACGACCTCATCGTCGTGGACACGCCGCCGACGCGCCACGCGCTGGACTTCATCGACGCGCCCCGGCGGCTCACCCGCCTGCTCGACAACCGGATCTTCCGGCTGTTGATGATGCCGACCCGGGCCTACCTTCGGGTAGCGAGCGCGGCGGTGCAACGGTTCCTGCGCACCGTGTCGAAGGTGGTCGGCACCGAGGTCATCGACGACGTCGTAGCGTTCTTCCGCGCCTTCGAGGGGATGGAGGAGGGGTTCCGAAACCGCGCCACCAGCGTGCTCGAGCTCCTCGCCGAGCCGTCCAGCAGCTTCGTGATCGTCAGCTCGCCGCGCCGCGACGCGGTCGAGGAGGCCGCGTTCTTCGCCGAGCGTCTCGCCGAGAGCGACATCCCCGTCGAAGGGTTGATCGTGAACCGCGTGCACCCCGCATTCGGCGACGAGGGCGTCCAAGGCCTGCGGGCCCGGGCGGAGACCATTGCGGCCAAGAAGACAGAACTGGCGCGCGCCGACGGCGACGGCGCCGCGTCAGCCGGACGGTTGGCCGCGCTGTACGCGAACCTGGCCGACTTCCGGCAGGTCGCCGCGCAGGAGCGTCGCCACGTCGCGGGCGTGAAGGCCCGCGCGGGGAGGGCCGCGGTGGCCTACGTCCCGTTCCTCTCGCGCGACGTATACGACTTCGACGCGCTGGCCGAGGTCGGCCGCTACCTCTTCGCCGCCGCTCCCGCCCGGGTCGGCTGAGCCCCGGCTACTCGCCCTTGTCCGGCGCCTCGGTCGTCCTCGCCCGCGGCGGCGGAGGCGGTGACTGCGCGGCAGCCGCCGACTGCGGTACCGCGCCGAACGCGCGGACGAAGCCGTCTTGCGATCCGAGGTACATGCGACCGTTCTGCACGGTCGGCGTGTTGAACTTCGTGCCCTGGCCGACCGACCACCGTCCCCGCAGCGTGAGGGTGCCGTTGACCGGGACGGGGTCGTAGGCGCGCAGCTCGGCGCCGACCCCGTCGCCGCCGGGGAGGCGGACGATCCACACGAGCGCCGAGCCGGAGGTCATGCCGGTCGACGTGACGATCGCCGAGCTCGACCCGAACCCGTACGGGTCGTCGTTCGACTGGCCCGCGATCGAGAGCTGCGGCGTTCCGCTACCGGACACTCGGTACGCGATGAACTTGGCCGAACCGAGGAACGGTTGGTACGGCAGGTAGATGAGCCCGCCGTCGCCGGGCCACACACCCGGCGTCGCCCAGACGCCGAAGATCCCGCCCGGGGAGAACGAGCTGACGATCTTGTCGCCCGGGGTCCCCGTCCCGTCGGGACACGAGCCCGCCCCTCCCTGCTGGTAGCCGCCGAAGTCGGTTCGGTTCAGCAGGTAGAGAGGCGCCGCCTTGCCCACGACAAGGAGGAGGTTGGAGGGGAACGGCGGTGGCAGCACCAAGGGCGCGCCCGACCCAAGGTCGAGGTCGTTATCCGAGAGATCCTGCGCGTTGCACGGGGTCCAGAAGTCGCTGGCTTGCAGCGCGCCACCGGGAAGCACCTTCAGCCGGATGACCGATTCGCCCAGGGCTCCGGTGGCCGGACCCGCAGTCCCCGGTGTGGGTACCGGCGGGATGTCGCCATTGCCACTCACGACGAGGATGTCGCCGTTGTCCTGGACGAGGTGGCCCCCCGCTTGCCAGATGCCGCCACCGGGCCTCCCGACCTCGGGCGGGTTCGGCCCGGGGAACGTGGTGACGTCGGTCCAGCGTGTGGCGACCGCGCCGGTACTTCCGTTGACGCCGACAACCCAGCCCCGGTAGGGCGGCGTGTCGCACAGACTGCCGAAGGCGGCATAGAGGACGCCGTTCATCAACAGAAGGCCGGGGCGCTGCAGGAGGTTCGCCGGCTCGAAGGGAACGAGCGGTGCGTTGGACGCCATGCCCTGGATCGTGACAGGGACGTTCGGCTTTTCGTTTCCTGTAGCCAGATCGATGGCATGCGCCTGGTACGTCGCGACACCGGCCACATACTTCTTGGACGTCATGTATGCGGTGTGCGTCGCCGGGTCGATCGCCGGCGTGGAGGTGATCCCGACCGTCTGGCCCACGTCGAAGCAGCCGATGTCGCTGGAGTTCCACGGCACACCGAGGTTGCGCGTCCACAGTTGATGGCCGTCGACGGCGTCGAACCCGTAGATGTCGTTGTTCTCGGTCGCGACCACGAGCGTGCCGTTCGGCAGGTTTGTGCCGGGATCCACGACCGGCCGTGCGTACACCTGCCCGCTGACCTGCGCCGCCCACTGCTCACCGAACGCGCACTGACCACCCGCGTTGGGATTCAGTCCCGGTTGATTCGGGTACCAGCCTGTCCGCAGCGGATCGTTCGTCCCGGACGGCGCTGTCTGAGTCCCGTCACACGGCACGGGCACGGGCGGAAGCGGCGGAGGCGGCGGAGGTGACGGCGCGCACGCGGCGGCGACGCCGAGAAGCACCAGAACCGCGAGCGCAAGCGCGCCTCGCCTCGTGGTCACGCGAGCCCTGCCCAACGTCGCACTGGCCCCGCTGATGCTGGAGATTCGAGTATCGCGGTCGCGAGCACCGGAGGAAACTACCAAACCGGGACAAATCGCCGCTCGAGGCTCCGATAGGTTGCTGGCCCGATGAAGGTTCTCGTCGCTGCGGATGCTCGCTGGGTGCGCGACCAGGTGCGTACGGCGCTCGTGGCGACGAGCCAGGAAGTCATCGAAGTGACCACGGGCCAGGACGTGCGTGGCGCGGTCGCCGAGCACCACCCCGATCTCGTGCTGCTCGACCTGCAGATCGGCAACATGGGCGGGATCGCGGTCGCGATCGACTTGCACCTCGAGGAGTCCGGCGGACGTCTCCCGCACGTTCCGATCCTGTTGCTCCTCGACCGAGAGGCCGACCGCTTCCTCGCCCGGCGCGCGGCGGCGGAGGCCGTGCTCGTGAAGCCGGTCGATCCGGGCACCCTGCGCCGCATGGTCAGACGTCTGGTCGGCGACGGCCGCGCTGCCGCGTCACGCCCGCCGACCACGGAAAGCGCCGACCTACAATGAGCGCCCTTCGGGATGTGGCGCAGTTTGGTTAGCGCGCAGCGTTCGGGACGCTGAGGCCGCGGGTTCAAATCCCGCCATCCCGACCATTCGTCGTTTCGCCGGGGGTCCGTACAACACCCATGCCGTCGCTCGGTCCATTCATCGGCTTCGGCAACGGGACCCTGCTCTTCCTGACGTTCGCCCTTGTCGGCGTCACGTTCAACCTCGTGCTCGACGTGGTGATGCGGCGCGTCGTGAGCCCGGAAGTCCGCCACCGCGCGGGGCCGACGGCGGCCGTCACCGTCCAGGTGCTGGCGACGATCTACGCCGTGCTCGTCGCGTTCGTCATCGTGAACCAGTACAGCCAACTGCGAGCGGCCAACGAGCAGGTAGCGGCGAAGGCCGCCGACCTCAGTGCGATGTACGAGAACAGCCGCATTTTTGCCAACCCGGAGGGCGATCAGCTCCGCAGCGCGATCACCGCGTACACGCGGGTCGTGGTCGACCGCAGCTTCCCGAGGCTCGCCGACACCGCTCGGCCGGACAGGATCGGCGACGTGACGCTCGAGCGGATGTTCAGCACGCTGCGGACGATCCACCCTGCCACTCCCGATGAAACCGCCGCCTACAACAAGACGCTCGACCTCCTCGACGGCGTCGTCGAGACACGCGCTCGCCTCATCAACGCGTCGGGCGAGACCGCCCCGTGGCCGCTCGTGTTCATGCTGGGGATCATGGGGCTTGCGGTGCTCGTCGTCAGCACGGTGCTCGACACCCAGCACCGGGCGGCACACGTGATGATCCTTACGGCGCTGGCGCTGCTCGTGTCGCTGACGCTCGCGCTCGTCGTGAGCCTGAACTACCCGTTCCACGGGATCCTGCCGATCAGCGACGAGCCGCTCCGCAACTTCCTGCAGTTCCGGGCGGAGCGTTGACGCGACCGGCTATTGCCCGCGCAGCGCCCGGATGAGCTGGGCCTTGTTCATCTGCGATCGCCCGGGGATGTTGCGGTACCGCGCTTCGGCGTAGAGCTCGTCGACGGTGCGCTCCTCGTACGGCCGGGTCTCGCGTAGGGGACCCTGCGCGGCGCCGTTCTCGCCACGATCGCGGGACGCCACCTGCGGTCGGGCCCCTGTGCCGGGCCCCCGATCGCGGCGGGACGTCAAGCTGTACGAGAGGAGGTTCGCGACTCCGGCGATGGCGGTGACGGCGGCGACGAGGATCGCAACGGCCACCGCGCCGACGACGAAGACGAGCACCCAGTCACCGATGCTGTCGACGGTGAACTTCGCGAACCCGACCTGGCGCATCAGGCTCTCGACCGCCGCCGTCAGCGCCCCGGAAAGGAGCCACGGGAGGAACGCCAGCAGGAACAGGATCACGAAGACGCCCGTGAGGACTGCACCTACGAGGAACGCCAGCGCCTGGAGATCGAACGCGCTCCGGTCGTTGACGATCGACGGGCGGACCAACTCCCGCGGGGTGATCCTGTCCATCGGTGGCCTGCCGCGTGGTTGCGGCCTCAACACCACGGTGCACCTGCTTGTCGGTTCGCGACGAGCGTAGGCGACTCCGGTTCTCGAACCGCGGTTCAACCGCCCGCGAGCAGCTCCGCGATCTGCACTGCGTTGAGCGCAGCGCCCTTCCGGAGGTTGTCGCCGGCGACCCAGAGATTGAGGCTCCCGGGCTCCGACGGGTCTTCACGGACGCGGCCGACGAGCACCGGGTCGACGCCCGCAGACTCGAGCGGCGTCGGATGCCCGTCACCGCCGTCGACGAGTTGCACACCCGGCGCGTCGGAGAGCAGCTCGACCGCCTCGCCCCTCGTCATCGGGCGCGCGAAGCGCAGGTTGGCTGACACGGCGTGCCCGACGTAGACGGGTACGCGCACGCACGTGACGGTCGCGAGCAGGTCGTCGGCGTGGAGGATCTTCCGGCTCTCGTGGAGCATCTTCCACTCCTCCGACGTGTACCCCAGGTCACGGAGCGAGCCCGCCTGCGGGATCACGTTGCCGGCGATGGGCCGGTCCCAGACCTCGCCGGGCGTGATCGCACCGTCGATCGCGCCGGCTCTGCCGAGGATGTCGGAGCGGCCGTCACCCTTCGTCCACTGCTCGTCCAGCTCGCGCAACCCGGCTTGCCCCGCGCCCGAGACCGACTGGTACGTCGACACCACCATTCGCTCGAGCCCGGCGGCACGGTGCAGCGGAGCGATCGCGGTGAGCGGCACCGCCGTCGTGCAGTTCGGGCACGACGCGATGCCCTTCGGCATGCGCTGCAGGTCGTCGGGATTGATCTCGGTCACGACGAGCGGGACGTCCGGGTGCATGCGGAACGCGGCCGAGTTGTCGACCACCTTCGCGCCCGCGGCCGCCGCCACCGGCGTCCACTCGGCGGCGATGGGGTCGTCGACGTCGACGATCACGAGATCCAGTCCGTCGAACCCATCGGCGCGCAAGATCTCGCACGTCACCTCGCGACCCTCGTACGCGAGCTTCCGGCCCTCTGAGCGCGTCGACGCGTACACACGGAGCTCGTCCACGGGAAAGGCGCGCTCCTCGAGCACGCGCAGCATTTCGCGGCCGACGACGCCGGTGGCGCCGACGACGCCGACTCTCACGCCGTCTCCCGACCGAGCTCGAACGCGTCGTGCAGCGCGCGCACCGCCCGCTCGACGTCGCGCTCTTGCACCGCGCACGACACCCGGATCGACGACGTGGAGATCATCTCGATGTTCACGTCCTCACGGGCGAGCGTCTCGAACATCTTCGCCGCCACCCCGGGGTTCGACCGCATCCCGGCGCCGACGAGCGAGACCCGCCCGATGCCCGGATCGTTGCTGACGCCGCTGGCGTCCGTCTCCCTGACGACCTTCTCCATCACGGACATCGCTCGCTTCAGCTCGTCGTTCGGAACTGTGAACGAGATGTCGGTATGGCCGGCGGACGACACGTTCTGCACGATCATGTCGACGTTCACGTCCTCGTCGGCGAGGGCCCGGAACACCGCGGCTGCGATCCCCGGACGGTCGGGCACCTGCTCGATCGTCAGCTTGGCCTCCGACGTGTCGTGCGTGACGCCGGAGATGATCGCCTGTTCCATCGTCGGATCTTCCTCTCGCACCCAGGTTCCCGGCTCCCAGCTGAAGCTGGAGCGCACGTGAACGGGCACTCCATAGTTGCGCGCGAACTCCACCGAGCGCAGCGCGAGCACCCCGCTGCCGGTGGCGGCCATCTCCAACGCCTCGTCGAAGGACAAGCGCGGCAGTCGGCGGGCATCGGGCACGACCCGAGGATCGGCGGAGTAGACGCCGGCGACGTCGGTGTAGATCTCGCACGCCTCGGCGCCGAGCACGGCCGCGAGCGCCACCGCGGAGGTGTCGGACCCGCCTCGGCCCAGAGTCGTGACGTCGCGCGCCGTCGACACTCCCTGGAAGCCGGCCACGATTGCGACCACACCGCCGGCGATCGCCTCCCGGATGCGGTCGGCCCGGACCTCGACGATCTTGGCCTTCCGGTGAGTGGTGTCGGTGACGATGCCGGCCTGCGAGCCCGTGAACGACACCGCCGGCTGGCCGTGGTCGAGGATCGCCATGCACAGCAGCGACATCGAGATCCGCTCCCCCGCGGTGAGAAGCATGTCCATCTCGCGGGGCGCGGGAGCGTGCGAGACACCGTGCGCGAGCCGTTCGAGGTCGTCGGTCGACTTGCCCATCGCCGAGACCACGACGACGACGTCGTCGCCCTGCTGCCGGGTACGGACGATGTGCTCGGCGACCGCCTTGATGCGGTCGGCGTCGGCGACCGACGTACCGCCGTACTTCTGGACGAGCAGGTTGCCCACGGCGCGCACGGTACAGGGGAGATGACCGTCCCCGGGTGCCAATTGGCGAGGTTGCGCTCCTAGACTCCCCCGCCGTGGCGAAGCAGGCCAAGCGCGAGCGACAAAAGCTGAACCGCGAGGCGCGTCGCCAAGCCGAGCTCGCCGCGGCCCGGCGGCGCAAGCAGTGGCGCACCGGGCGCACGATCGCGATCCTCGCCGTCCCGCTCGTCATCCTGTTCATCGTGCTCCAGCTGCGGAGCAGCGGCGGGAGTGAACCGCAGCGCACGTTCTCCAAGCCCGGCGCCGTCACGCTCAAGCCTGACACGCTGTACACGGCGACGATCGACACCAGCGAGGGCAAGATGGTCGTCAACTTGGACAGCGCGACGGCGCCCAAAAGCGTCCAGAACTTCGTCTTCTTGGCCCGCAAGCAGTTCTACGACGGGCTCACGTTCCACCGCGTCGCCAAGGACTTCGTGATCCAGGGCGGCGACCCGAAGGGGAACGGCAGCGGCGGGCCCGGGTACAAGATCCAGGCCGAGACGCCACCGAACGGCTACCAGGTCGGATCCGTCGCGTGGGCGAAGAGCCAGCAGGAACAACCCGGCACGGCGGGCTCGCAGTTCTTCGTCGTGACCAGCCCCGCGCCCACACCGGGCCAGGGCCTCGACGCGATCAATCAGCAGCCCTACCCGTACGGCATCATCGGCAACGTCACCCCGGACTCTCTCGCCGTCGCGCAGAAGATCGGCGCCTTCGCGCCGGCGAGCGGTGACGGCAAGCCGACGAAGAAGGTGACGATCAAGAAGGTCACGATCGCCGAGGCGCCGAGCTCGACGGCGGGCGGTGCGCCGTCCAGTTCGTAGCGGCAGCTGCGCCCGGCCCTCAGACCTCGAGCTGCTCGACCTTGCAGCCGTGGTCGACCACGGTGGTCTGCCGTCCGTCGTAGACGGTCACGACGCCCGCGCCGGCGACGCGCCACGTGACGTCGGGCTCCCGGATCAGGGCCGTCTGCTCGTCGAGGCCGACGAGCGTCGCGGAGCGAGGCAGCAAGTCGATCGAACGCTCGCGCAGGTGGTCGGCGGCGGTGCCGTGGTACGGGAAGACTGCGAGATCGCGCACCACGCCGAGCCCGACCGTGTACGCGCCGCCCCGCGGGTCGACCATCGGGTCGCACAGCACGGTGGCGCCGGCGCCCGACGCAGCCAGGACGGACCCTTTCCGGTACGCGGTGAGGATCGCGTCGAACAGGGCGGAGTCCTTGAGTGCCGAGCGCAGGTGCAGGGGCGACCCGTCGGCGATGTACACGAACCCGGCGTCGCTCACGCCCTTGACGTTGGCGCGGTCCTCGGCGTCGGCGCGGCGGAGCACCGACAGCCCGCGCACCGACGCGCCGAGCTCCGAGAAGTAGTCGGCCGCGCGCGCCACAACCCGGTCGGGATGCTCGAACGCGGCCGCCGTCGGCAACACGACGACCTCGTCACCGGCGCGCGACAGGAGCTCGGCGTCGAAATCGCGGCAGCCCTCGTGCCATTCGCCCCCGCCGACGAGCGCGAGCGTTCCCGACGCCTGCTTGGGGCTCATGGCTTCGGGAGCCTACTTGCGGGTAACGTGCCCTTTCTGCACGAAGGGTGCGGGTTTCTACTCGCCGAGGGGGTCACATCGTGACGGTGAAGCGCGTCGGAATCGTCGGCTCCGGGATCATGGGCTCCGGCATCGCCGAGGTCGCGGCCAAGGCCGGCTTCGAGGTCAGCCTGCGCAGCCGCCAGCAGAACACGGCCGATCGGATGATGGCGGGGCTCGAGAAGTCGCTCGGCAAGCAGGTCGACAAGGGCAAGCTCGACGCCGCCGAGCGCGACGCCGTCCTCGGGCGGGTGCGCGCCGTCACCGACCTCGGCGAGCTCGCCGAGTGCGACCTCGTGATCGAGTCGATCGTCGAGGACCTCGCCGTCAAGAAGCACCTGTTCAACGAGCTCGACCGCGTGTGCCATGACGCCGCCGTCCTGGCCACCAACACGTCGACGTTGCCGGTGGTCGAGATGGCGATGGAGAGCCGCCCCGATCGGGTGTGCGGCGTCCACTTCTTCAACCCGGCGCCGATGATGCCGCTGGTCGAGGTGGTGCGCTGCATCACCACATCCGACGAGACGGTCGAGACGGCACGTGCCTTCGCCGAGTCGTGCGGCAAGAACCCTGTCCTGGTGCGGGACCAAGCCGGGTTCATCGTGAACGCGCTGCTCTTCCCCTATCTCAACAACGCCGCGAAGCTCCTCGACGCCGGCGTCGCGTCACGGGACGACATCGACGCCGCCATGAAGGGCGGCTGCAACTTCCCCATGGGCCCGCTCGAGCTGCTCGACCTGGTCGGGCTCGACACCAGCCTCGCGATCATCGAGGCGCTGTACGCCGAGTTCCGCGAACCCAACTACGCCCCTGCGCCCTTGCTGCGGCGCATGGTCAGCGCCGAGCGACTCGGGCGCAAGACGGGCCACGGCTTCTACGACTACGGCTGAGCGCCGGTGAGGAGCGGCGACGTGAGCTACGTCGACGCGAACGGCGTCCATACCTATTACGAGGAGCACGGCTCGGGCGACCCCCTACTGCTCCTGCACGGTGGCTTGGTCGACGGCGACAGCTTCGCCCAGCAGACACCCGCCTTTGCCGAGCGCTTCCGGGTGATCGTCCCGGACCGCCGCGGCCACGGCCGCACCGCCGACATCGACGGGCCGATCACCTACGACGTGATGGCCGACGACACGATCGCGTTCATGGACGCCGTGAGCACCGGCCCGGCCCATCTCGTCGGATGGAGCGACGGCGGGGACGTCGGCCTGTTGGTGGCTATCAAGCGACCCGACTTGGTACGGCGACTCGTGACCATCGGAGCCAACTTCAGCGCTGACGGGCTGACGCGCGAAGCGGCGGAGTCGTTCAAGCCCGACACGCCGACGTCGGCGGTACCGATCATGCGCGAGACGTGGAAGGTGAACGCGGTCGATCCGGATCGCTTCGAGGCGGTACTCGCCAAGATGCAGCATTGCTGGTTCGACTACTCGATTTCGACCGCCGACCTGGCGCGCATCGCGGCGCCGACGCTCGTGATGGTCGGCGACGACGACATCACCCGCTTCGAGCACACGATCGAGTTGTACGACACGATCCCGGACGCGCAGCTCGCGGTCATCCCCGGTGCGTCTCACCTGGTTCCCCTGGAGAAGCCCGACCTGGTGAACCAGCTCGTGCTGGACTTCCTCGCCGCCGAGGGACCGACGATGACCATGGCGCCGATCAGGCGCGGCTGAGCGTCCCGTGCGCGCGGGATGGGAGAATAGGGGGATGGCACAGCGCGACAAGCCCTGGCTGATGCGCACGTACTCGGGCCACTCGTCGGCCCGGGCGTCGAACGAGCTGTACCGCACGAACCTGTCGCGCGGCCAGACGGGCCTGTCGGTGGCGTTCGACCTGCCCACCCAGACCGGCTACGACCCCGACCATCCGCTGGCCCGGGGCGAGGTGGGCAAGGTCGGTGTGCCCGTCCCGCACCTCGGCGAGATGCGGACGCTGTTCGACGGCATCCCGCTCGACGAGATGAACACGTCGATGACGATCAACGCCACGGCCATGTGGCTGCTGTCGATGTACGTGGCCCTGGCCGAACAGCAGGGCGCCGACCCCGGCCGCCTCGCCGGCACCGTCCAGAACGACATCGTCAAGGAGTACCTGAGCCGCGGCACGTACATCTTCCCCCCCGGCGCGTCGAAGCGGCTCACCGTCGACCTGGTCGTGCACGCGGCCCGCCACATCCCGCGCTGGAACCCGATCAACGTGTGCCCCTACCACTTGCAGGAAGCGGGCGCGACACCGGTGCAGGAGATCGCGTACGGGTTGGCAACCGCTCTCGCCGTCCTCGACGCGGTGCGCGAGTCCGGTCAGGTGAGCGAGGACGACTTCCCGGGGGTCGTCGGGCGGATCTCGTTCTTCATCGACGTGGGCATCCGGTTCGTCGAGGAGACCTGCAAGATGCGGGCGTTCACAGAGATGTGGGACCGCATCACGCGCGAGCGCTACGGCGTGAAGGACGAGAAGCTGCGGCGGTTCCGGTACGGCGTGCAGGTGAACTCGCTCGGCCTCACCGAGGCGCAGCCCGAGAACAACGTGCAGCGCATCGTGCTCGAGATGCTCGGCATCACCTTGTCGAAGGACGCCCGCGCCCGCTCCATCCAGCTGCCGTGCTGGAACGAGGCGCTCGGCCTGCCCCGGCCCTGGGACCAGCAGTGGTCGCTGCGCATGCAGCAGGTGCTCGCCTACGAGACGGACCTGCTCGAGTACGACGACCTGTTCGCAGGCTCGAAGGTCATCGAAGCGAAGACCGGCGAGCTCGTCGACGCTGCCGAGACCGAGCTCCAGTGGGTGCTCGACGGCGGCGGGTCGTTCGAGATGATCGACGCCATGAAGGGCCGGTTGGTGCAGAGCCACGCCGAGCGGGTGCGCAGGATCGAGTCGGGCGAGCTCCCCGTCGTCGGCGTGAACATGTTCACCGACACCGCGCCGTCACCGCTGGTGTCGGGGTACGAGGGCGGCGAGGCGTACATCCTCGAGCTCGACCCCGCCGCCGAGGCCGAGCAGATCGAACACCTCGCACAGTGGCGGGCCCAGCGCGACGAGGCGGCGTGGGCCCGCGCCCGCGACGAGGTGCGCCGCGTCGCCGCGACCGACGAGAACCTGACGCCCGCCACCATCGAGCTCGCCAAGGCCGGCGGCACCGTCGGCGAGTGGGCCGGCGTGTTGCGCGAGGTCTTCGGCGAGTACCGGGCCCCGACGGGCGTGGGCGCGGTGGCGGCGGCACCGGTCGACGAGATGGTGCAGGTGCGCGAGCGCGTGCAGGCGGCCGCCGACGAACTGGGTGGGCCGATCCGGGTGCTGGTCGGCAAGCCCGGCCTCGACGGCCACTCCAACGGCGCCGAGCAGATCGCGGTGGCGGCGCGCGACGCCGGCATGGAGGTCGTGTACCAGGGGATCCGCCTGACGCCGGAGCAGATCGCGGCGGCGGCCGGCGACGAGGACGTCGACGTCGTCGGCCTGTCGATCCTGTCGGGCTCGCACCTGCTCCTCGTGCCCGAGACGGTGCATCTCCTCCGCGAGCGTGGCGTGGACGCGCCCGTCGTGGTCGGCGGGATCATCCCCGACCCCGATCGGCGCAAGCTGCTCGACGAGGGGGTCGCCCACATCTTCACGCCGAAGGACTACAAGCTCGCCGAGATCATGTCCGACATCGCCGACCTGGCGATCGAACACCGGCGCAAGTCTCCGATGCGTGCATAGACCAGAACTGCCATGGTCTGTGCACGCATCGTGCGTCAGCGCTGGT
>JBKOWN010000036.1:0-19203 GCA_046724435.1 Actinomycetota bacterium | reverse complement strand
GAGACCGAAGTCCAGGAGCGCACGCTCCTGGAGGCGGAGCAACGGCGGACGCGCTGGCAGGACGAATACTCACGGGCGCAGCGTGAGGGTGAGCATCGTCGAGATCGCTGGCGTGACAACTACGAGCACGCCCTGGGCACGGCGCTGGGACGACTGGAGCAGGACACGCGTGCGCTCGCGGAGGGGTGGCAGACCGCGCTCGAGCGCGTCGAGCGTGAGGCGAAGGAACGAGCCCAGCAGGAGTCGAAGGATCGGCGCGCGCGCCTCGAGGCCGAGTGCGCGCGTTCGTTGAGCGAGGCGCGGGCCCGCATCGAGCAAGAGGCGCAGCTCACGCGTGAGCGCTGGGAGGCCGACTTCGCACAGGTCCAGCGCGACGCCGACGAGCGGGCGGAACGGGCAGCTGAAGCGCGGCGCGAGCGTGCGGAGCTGGAGTATGCACTCGCCGAGAGCGAAGAGCAGCACCGTCGTCACCGTGCCGCCGAGGACTTCCGTCAACGATGGGAGCACGAGCAGGCCCGCGTTCGTCTCCGCGACAACGAAGAGCAGGTCGACCAGCGTGAGCTCGAGTCGCTCCGCGAGAACTGGGCGATCGAGCACGAAGAGGGACCACGAGAGGGTGGGAAGCGAGCCGAACCTGCCTCCGAGGCCGAGCGGCAGCCGAAGGAAGCATCCCCGGCTTCTCAGGAGTCACGCGACGGGAGCTACCAGGCGCTCGAGAGTCTCCGTCGTCGCTGGCAGAGCGAATACGAGCAGGCCGAGCGGGCGGCCCAGGCGCAAGCCGCCAAGGAAGCCGAGGAGCTGCACCGCCGCCTAGACGCCGAACATGAAAAGGCCGAACGAGAAGCACAGGCGCAAGCCGCCAAGGAAGCCGAGGAGCTGCGCCGTCGCTGGGAAGCCGAATACGAAGAGGCGAAGCGACAAGCCCAGGCGAAGGCCACGCAGGAGAACGAGGAAATGCGCCGCGGGTTGGAGGCGGCCGCCAAGCGCTTGGACCGTGAAGCCGACGAGCGGTTCGCACGCGAGCTTCAGGAGCGGCGCGAGCGATGGGCGGCCGACGAGCAGCGCGAGCTCCGCGTTTCCGAGGAACGCTCGGGCCGCCGTCTCCTAGAGCTCCGGCAGCGATGGACCGGCGACGAGGAGGGCGAGCTGCGCGAAGCGCTGGAGCGCGCCGCTCGCGAGGCGTTGGAGTTGCGCGCTTGGTGGGAGGCAGAAGACGACCGCGGGGGCCGGGACGCCTTGGCGCGCGCCACGCGGGAGGCCCAGGTGTTGCGTGTCTGGTGGGAGACGGAGGATCAGCGCGCTGCCCAGTTCGCGTCCGAACGCTCGGCACGAGAAGCGGAAGAACATCGCTCACGCGAAGGCGACGGCGGGCCTAACCGTGCGTCCCAGGCTGAACGAGCGCGACGTGTGGTCGCGGAGCGGGTCGTGCAGGAGGTCAAGGAGCGACGCGAACGTTGGGCCGCCGAGGATGAGCGCACGATTCGCCAGGCCGTGGAAAGCGCGGCCGAAGCGGCCAAGGAGCGTCGCCGGCAGTGGGAGGACGAGTACCAGCACGCGGTGGAGACGTGGTACGCGCGCGAGCTACAAGCGTCTGAGCGGCTCTGCGACCAGCTCGAAGCCGAGGCTCAACAGTCCCTGAGCGACGCGCGCACGCGTGGTGCCCAACACGGCAGTCAGCTCCGCGACCAGTGGGAGTCGGACGACCACCCCATCACCGCACGCAGCAGCTAGAGCCCGAGCTAGTCGTCCCCTCTGAGGTCCGGCGTGCTCCTCGGTGCATCGCGTGTTGGTCCTCGACTGGCACCGCTGTCGATGGCGCGGACGGGAGCGGGCGAGGGAGCGGGCGCAGTAGCGGCACGCCCGTTTTCCTCCCACGGGGCAGGGCCGTTGTCCCGGCGCCGCTCGTCGGTCGGGCGGGGAGCAGCGGCAATCGCCTCCAGGGCCTCGATGCGATCGGCGACCTGATCGAGCGCGACCTGCGACGCCGCGATCATCTCGACGAGCTTCGTCATCCTCGGATCCGACGCCGACGCGACTGAGGCTTCCTCGACTGCCTGAGCGATCCGCTCGTCGAGGGACCGCATGACGTGCTCGGCGAACGCGTCGAGCTCCTTGGACCGTTCGATCGTGGCTTCGCCCAATCGGGTGTCGAAGGCATGAGCGTTGTCCGCGGCGCGCTCGCCGAGCTCCCTGATCCGTCGCACCACCGCCGCCTCGGCCTGCTGGACGTGCTGCGTCAGCGCAGCCGTCCGATTCTCGAGGAGCGTCTCGATCTCGGCTCGACGGCCTTCCATTTGCCGCTCGAACTCCTGCAGCCCTTCGGCGGTGGACGTCTCGGCCTCCAGGAGCTTTCCGACCTGGCGTTCGACGTCGGCGATGTGCTTCCGCGCGAGCTCGTCCAACGCCATCGCCCGCTGCTGAATGCTGTTCAGCTCGGTGGCCGAGGCCCGCTTCAGCGTCTCAGCGCCCGCGGCGGCGCTCTCCTCGTTCGCCTGGATCTGACGCGTCGCAGCGGCATCGATCTTCGAGAGACGATCCATCGTCTCGGCCGTGTAGGCGCGCGCCTCCTCGAGCTTGTCGCTCGTCGCTCCGTGCATGCGAGTGAACTCGGCGAGCAGCTCGGTCTGGCTTCTCAGCGCGTCCTGGAGCTCGGCGACCCGTTCGCGCGCCCGCTTGTCGAAGCCGGTCGCCTCCTCGCCGGCGACGCGCTGGATCTCACCCCGAGTCCCTTCCGCCTGCTCCTCGAGCCGACGCGTCTCCGCCGTCACGAGCGAGCGCGTCTCGTTGAGCTGCTCGGCGGAGGCGTCCCGGAAGCGGTGGGTCTCGTCGACCAGCTCGCGGCGGAACCCTTCGAGCTTTGCGCGCAGCGCGTCCTCGAGCTCGCCGAGCCTCTTCTGCGCGAACTTCTCGAACTCCGTCGTCCCCTCCGCGACCGATCTCCGCACGTCGTCGCGGATCGCTCGCGTGTCCTCCTCGATCCGCTGGACTTGCGAAGCCGCTCGTTCCTCGAGCTCCTCGAACGCGTCGGCGGCGACCTTCACGATGGCATCGGTCTGCGTAGAGCCGACCGAGTCGATTTCCCGGCTCCGACCAGACACCGCGTCGTCGAACGCAGCCTTGTGCTGTCGCGCCATCTGCTCGAGCTCGGCCGAACGCGCCGCGACAGACTCCTCGAGCGCTCCCAGGTGCTCCAGCGTGATGCGGTCCATGTCCGCGGTGCGCTCCTGCGCCTCCCGCGAGAGAACCTCCCGCTGCTCTTCGAGCGCGCGCTCGAACCGCTTGGTCCACTGCGTCAGCGCGTCCTTCAGGACATCGTCGAAGGAACGACGACGCTGCGGCTGGTCCTCCTGCTGCTCAGCCATATGTGCGCTCCGGCCGGTGATGAGCGATCGGACAGTCTCGCGCCTGAGCGACGTTCTCCACACGTCGAACCGACCTTCCCGAGCCGGGGCCTGTACTCCGGGCCCGCCCGGCGTGCGAGAGTTGGGCATCCAGGGACGAACCGGGCCGGCGGGGCCCCGCCGATGCTGAACGACGTCGAGATCGTCGAGGCGTTCTTCGAGGCGGTCTACCGGCTCGACTTCGATGCTGCCGTCGAGTTCTTCACCGAGGACGCCTCGTACCACGACCTTCCACTGCCGACCGATCCGGCCGTGGGCAAGGAGGCCATCCGCCGCAAGCTCGACTTCATGGTCGCCGGCGGCGTGACGAGCATGGACTACGAGATCTGCCACATCCTCGGCGGCGGCGACACCGTGCTGGTCGAGCGCACGGAGACGTGGCACTTCCCCTCCGGCGCCGCGCCGTCGCTGCGCGTCATGTGCACGATCGAGCTCGACGACGACAAGATCGCCGCGTGGCGCGAGTACTGGAACGGCGAGGAGCTCATGAGCCAGATGCCCCCCGAGTTCTTCGAAGGCATCGAGCGCGCGTTGAGCGAGGGCGACCAGTCCTCGAAGTAGCCGGCCCCTAGGCGCGGGCGGTCGATTCGCTGATTCGTGTCACAGTGTCCGGCGTGAGGGCATGGCGCGTGCACGAGTTCGGGGAACCGGAGAAGGTCTTGCAGCTCGACGAGGTGCAGGCACCAGTGGCCGAACCCGGCGAGCTGCTGGTCCGGGTCGCCGCCGCGACGCTCAACTTCAACGACGTCGACGGCGTGCGGGGTCGGTATCGCACCGTGCGTCCACCGCTCCCGTACACGCCGGGCATGGAGGTGCTCGGGCACGTCGAGGCAGCCGGCGCCGGCGCCGAGGCGTGGGTGGGCAAGCGTGTCGTGGCGGTGCCGACCGGCGCGTTCGGGGGGTACGCGGAGTTGGCCACCTGTCCGGCCGCGATGGCGTTCGAGATGCCGCCGGCTTCCGAGCTGCCGGACACGCCGGCGGCGGCGATCTATTTCCCGTTCCACCTGTCGTGGCTCGCCCTCCACGAACGGGCGCGGCTCCAAGCCGGCGAGACCGTGCTCATTCACGCCGCGGCCGGCGGGGTCGGGTCGGCCGCAGTGCAACTGGCCGGGGTCGCCGGCGCGCGCGTCATCGCCTCTGCCGGCTCACCCGAGAAGCTCGAGCTTTGCCTGTCATTAGGCGCCGATCTGGCGATCAACTACCGCGAGACGGACTTCGTGGACGCGGTGCTCGAAGCCACGGACGGCGTCGGCGTCGACGTGGCATTCGACTCGATCGGCGGCGAGGTCACGACCAAGACGTTCAGGTGCATGGCGTTCAACGGCCGGCACCTGCTCGTCGGTTTCGCGTCCGGCATCGAGGCCGAAGACGCCGGGATCGTGCCCCGGCCGGTGCTCTTCGGCAACTTCTCGCTGTGCGGCGTCTGCCACGCCTACGCCGACGACCCCAGCGAGCTCAAACGCGCGATCGGATACAACTTCCCTTCGCACGCCGACGGCGAGCGTGTCCACGCCGACGTCCTCGGACTGATCCGCGACGGACGGGTACGGCCCGTCATCGGTCGCGAGGTCGCCTTGAGTGAGCTTCCCGTCGCCCTCCAGTCCATGGCCGACCGCCAGACCGTCGGCCGAGTCGTCGTACACGTCGGGCAGTAGCCGGCTTCGCAGGCGGTGCAGACTCAGTCGGACAGCACCTCGGCCAGCGATTCGATGACGAACCCGAGGTCGTCACTGGCGAGGGCGTGGTGGCAGGGCAGCGACAACGCCCGGTCCATCACGAGATCGGCGTTCGGGAGCCCGTCGGCCGGCGCCCGATGTTCGATCCCGGCAAAGCCGGGCTGGCGGAGAACGTTGCCGGTCCAGACCATCAGCGTCGCGATGCCGCGCGACTCCAGCTCCCGTTGGATCGCGGTGCGATCGAGGCCTTCACGCAGCACGAACGGGTAACGCATCCACGTGACCTGCGCGTCTTCACGGGGCCGGGGGCGCACGACCTTGTCCTCGTGCGACGCGAAGAAATCGTCGAGGCGCTGCCAGTTGAACCGCCGGCGCTCGTTGTACTCCGCGAGCTTGTCGAGTTGGACGAGCCCGTAGGCAGCGCCAAGCTCCGAGGGCTCGAAGTTGTAGCCGATGGCATCGAAGAGGAACACGAGGTCGTACGGAGCGCCGTCGGCCAGTGGCCCGAACCGATCCTTCTCGCCGTGACGCGACCCGAAGAGGTACGTCTCCGAGCGACGTCCCCACCGGCGCAGTGTGAGGCAACGGTCCAGCAGCGCATCGTCGTCGAGCCCGACGAGCCCGCCGTTGCCCGCGGCCGTGATCGCGTGCCCCCGGGCGAAGCTCGTGACCGAGATGTCGGCGCGTGTGCCGGTGCGCGTGCCGCGCAGCCATGCGTCCAGTACGTCGCAGCTGTCTTCGACCACGGTGAGGCCGTGCTCGTCGGCGACTTTCCGGATGCGATCCCAGTCGGGGACGTTGCCGACGAGGTTCGGCGCGAGGATCGCCCGGGTCCGAGGGCCGATCATCTCATCGACGCCGTCCACGTCGATCTGGTACGTGTCGGGCTCCACGTCGACGAACGCCGGCACGATGCCCGATTGCACGAGCGGCGCCACGTCGGTGGCGAACGTCACGGCCGGCGTGATGACCTCGTCGCCGGGCGCCAGGTCGAGGAGATCGATCGCGAGGCGCAGCGCTGACGAGCCCGAGTTGACCATCACGCCATGCCGCTTGGCGAGCAAGTCCGCGACGCGGTGCTCGAAGTCGCGCACGTGCCTGCCGATGGCGAGGTTCGACTCACGCAGCGCCCCAACCACGGCGTCGATCTCACGTTCGTCGTGGACGGCCCCGGGATCGGGCAATCGCCGCCGCGCCGGCCGGATGGTCATGCCCGGGCAGGCTAGGTCGCGGGCTTGGTTCGGCGCCTAGCCTCTCGCCTGGATGGCCGGCCTGAACCCTGTTGGCGCGCTCGACGTCAGCGGCGCGCTGGAGAGAGAGCGCGCAGAGTTCATCGCGCTGCTCGAGCAGCTGTCTTCCGACGAGTGGGCGCGTCCGACGGAGTGCCCGGCTTGGACGGTCAAAGGCATCGCGCTGCATGTCCTCGGCGACGACCTCTCCTTGCTGTCGCGGCAACGAGACGAGGCGCAGCCCGCGGTCTATCGCAACGACGCGGGCGAATGGGCCGGCAGCTACCGCTCGCTCGACCAGTTCAACGAGCACTGGGTCACCAGCGCCGAGTACTTGAGCCCGGAGCTGATCGTCGAGCTGCTCCGGGCGACCGGCGCGTGGACTTTCGAGTGGTACACGGCGGTGGACCCCGACTCGCTCGGCGAAGCGGTGTGGTTCTACTCCGAGGAGCCGACGCCGTACTGGATGATCGCCGCCCGCGAGCACTTGGAGCGATGGACCCATCAGAACCAGATTCGGCGCGCAACCGGGCGGTCACTGCTGGACGAGCCAGGCCTGCTCGCGACGGTGGTTGCGACCGTCATCCGGGCTTTCCCGCACGCGTTCCGCGCGCTGCGCGTGGATGACGGGACCTCGGTCAGCGTGTTCATCGCCGACCTTGCTGAGTGGACCGTGCTGCGCGAGGACGGAGCCTGGCACCTATACGACGGGATCGGTGAGGGTGCGGACGTTGGTTTGTCCGTCCCTCGGGAGTCGGCTGTGCCACTGTTCTCTCGGGGCCTGACACGCGACGAAATCACAGAAACCGTGAGCGTGCGGGGTGACGAGAACATCGGCGGGTTGATCGTCGGCGGTCTCGGCGCGGCCCTGGCGAGAACAGACTCCTAGCAACAAACCCGCAGGGTCAGAGAGGCGCGGGCTCGATCGCGGCCAGGCGCTCCATCGCGGGGCCGAAGTTCGACTCGAGCCACCCTCCCGGGTCGTCGCTCATGGCCCCGGTGACGACCGTCGACACCCCGACCTTCGCGAAAGCTTCTGCACCCCGCAGGACGTCGTCGGTTGACGCGCCCGGAGGAATGTCCCGGTACGTCGCAGTGACCTCGATCTCGTTCGGGTCGCGCCCGACAGTGTCGCAGTGCCGGCGGAGGACGTCGACCTTCTGCGCAACCTCGTCGGGTCCGCCGAAGATGTTGCACGCATCGGCGTACTGCGCGACGAGCCGGAGCGTCTTCCGCTCGCCGCTCCCCCCGATCAGGATGCGCGGGCGCGGCGTGCTGACCGGCATCGGACTGCAGATGGTCTCCTCGAGCTTGTAGTGCTCGCCCTCGTACCGCCCGTTGTCGTCGCTCCACATCTGCAAGCAGATCTGGATCGCCTCCTCGAGCCGCTCGAAACGCTCTGCCGTCGGCGGGAACGGCACCCCGAGACCGAGGTGCTCGCGCTCGTACCACGCCGCGCCGATCCCGAGCTCGGCCCGGCCGCTCGACACGACGTCGAGCGTGGTGACGATCTTGGCGAGGAGCCCGGGATGGCGATACGTCACGCCCGTCACGAGGACGCGCAGCCGCAACCGCTCGGTGCGGCCCGCGACGAAGCCGAGCGCGGTGTAGCCCTCGAGCATCGGATCCTCGGCCGGCGCCATCCAGTCCATCTGGAAGTAGTGGTCCATGAACGACACCGTGCGGACGCCCATGGCCTCGGCGCGCTCGGCGAGGTCGGCGACGCCTGGCCCGATGCCGGCCGGACCGCCGGCCCAGTCGAATCGCATGATGTGGAAATCAAGCTGCATGCCGACGTTCTACCGCGGGATCAGGAGCTCAGTGGCGCGAGGGCGTCCGCCGCCTTCGCCAACGCGGCGAGGTGGTCGTCGACCGAACCCAGACCCGCGCCCATCGTGTTGACGGCGATGTGCGTCGCACCGGCGTCGCGCCACTTCCCCGCCTGTCGGGCGAGCCTGTCGACGTCGCCCGTCTCCCAACTGATCCGGCCCTCCATGCCGAGAGCGTCCGGATCACGGCCAGCTTCGACCGCGGCGCGCCACACGGTCTCACGCGCCTCGTCGAGCCTGTCGCCCGGCGGCACCTGCGGAAACCAGCCGTCGCCCAGGCGCCCGACGCGTCGCAACGCGCGCTCGGCCACTGCACCGAACCACACGGGGATGGGGCGCTGCACCGGGAGCGGCGCCAGGCCGGCCCCCGTCACGGTCTCGTGGACGCCGTGGTGGGTGACGCTCCGCTCGGTCCACAGCCGGCGCATCAGCACCACCTGCTCGTCGATGCGTTCGCCCCGGTTCGAGAAGTCCTTGCCGAGCGCCTCGTACTCGACCCGGTTCCACCCGAGCGCGATGCCGAGTCGAAATCGACCCCCGGTGAGCAGGTCGACCTCGGCCGCCTGCTTGGCGGCGAGGACCGTCTGTCGCTGCGGGAGGATGATGATGCCGGTCACGAGCTCGACCGAGGTGAGCGCGGCGAGGTAGCCGAAGAGCACAAAGGGCTCGTGGAACGTCGTCCGCACGTCGTACGGGCCGTTCCAGCCCCGGTGGACCTCCGGGTCTGCACCGACGACGTGGTCGTACGCAAGTACATGGGTGAAGCCGAGCCCTTCGACTCCTTCTCCATACGCGTGCACGGCGCCGACATCGCCGCCGAGCTCGGTCTGAGGGAACACGACACCGATACGCACGTGCGACCTCCCCACGTCTGCCCGGCGGCAGGACTCGGAATGCGGCGGACCAGTAGATCGCCAGACCAACCGTACGCCCGCGAGCCGAGGGCGCCGTCACGCCTCCGGTCGGTCGATCAGCTCGACCAGCTTGCGACGATCACGCGGGCTAGGACTGATCGGCGGCGGCGTGGATTGCAGCGAGGTCGATCTTCTTCATGCCGAGCATGGCCTTCATCGCGCGCTGGCCCCGTGCCTCGTCCGGGTCGTTGAGCATCTCCGTCATCCCGACCGGGACGACCTGCCAGGAGAGTCCGTACTTGTCCTTCAACCAGCCGCACGGGCCTTCCTCGCCGCCCTCGGAGAGCGTGGACCAGTAATAGTCGACCTCGTCCTGGTCGGCGCAGTTGATCAACAGCGAGATCGCCTCGTCGAACGTGAACTCGGGACCGCCGTTGATCGCGGTGTACTCCTGCCCGTCGAGGACGAAGTCCACGGTCAGGACGGTGCCCGCCGGTCGCGGTCCCGCCTCGCCGTAGTGCGTGACGTTGGTGATCTTCGAGTTCGGGAAGATCGAGACGTAGAACTCGGCGGCCTCCTGGCCCTGGGTGTCGAACCAGAGATTGGGCGTGATCCGGGGCATGACAACTCCTTTCGTCGGCGTCGGCGTGTGCACGTCTCCAGACCGTCGTACCCGTCGAAAGTCATCGCGACGCCGACAGTCCGCGCGAAGCATGCCGGGCAAGGTGATCCTGCAGCCGTGACCGGGCGCTCGCGCCGGGCCACACTCGCGTCGTGGCTGGCATCGCCGTGAACGGCGTGACCGTCGACAGCGCCGAGCCCGAGAAGCTCGCGGCCTGGTGGGCGGAGGCCCTCGGCTGGCGGCTGGACGGATGTTGCTGCCACGCCCCGGGCGGCGGGCTCCAACGGCTCGAGTTCATGGCGGTGCCGGAGGAGAAGCGCGTCAAGAATCGGGTGCACATCGACTTCGGCGCTGACGACGTCCAAGCCGCCGTCGATCGCCTGGTGGCTATGGGAGCGACGATCGCCTGGGAAGAGGACTTCCCGCCGGAGCTCGGGTACCGCAACCTCGTACTCCGGGACCCGGAGGGCAACGAGTTCTGCGTCGGCGGACATCATTCACCCGCCGTCTGACTTCCGCTCTCGGCGAGTTGCTACTCGACGGGCTGCCAGGTCGGGTGGCGGTCGATGGCGCCCTCCTGGTCGGTGAGCGCGTGCTGGTTCGAGCCGTCGGCGTTCATCACGTAGATCTGGCTGTCGAACGCGTTGTCATGCCGGTCGGTCGTGAACGCGATCAGCGAGCCGTCCGGTGACCACGCCGGCGCGCCGTCGACGTGCCCGGTCGTCAGCGGTGCTTTGCCGGAGCCGTCGGCGTTCATCACGTAGATGGCGGGCGGCTGGTCGTCGATCGTGGCTTGGTACGCGATCTTCGTCCCGTCCGGCGACCAGTTCGGCTCGCTGTTCGCGCCGTCGCTGGTCAGCGGGTGCGCGTTCGAGCCGTCGGCGTTCATAACGAAGACCTCGAGCGGCTGGATCCCTTCGCCGTGTGACTGGTTGGAGAACGCGATCTGCGAGCCGTCCGGCGACCACGACGGCTCGTCCTCGTCAGCATCGGGCGTTTTCGTGACGTCCGTTTGGTTCTTACCGTTCGCGTCCATCACGTAGATGTCGGAGTTTCCCTCCGCGTTGCGGACGAAGGCGATCTTCGATCCGTCCGGCGACCACACCGGCGCGGTGTCACTCACCCGGTTGTTGGTGAGGCGCCGCGCGTGCTTGCCGTTGGCGTCCACGACGTAGATCTCACTGCTGCCCTGCGCACGCACGTACGCAAGCTTGGAGCCGTTCGCCGACCACGACGGCGCCGGCGCGTCGTCGCCGCTCTTGACGAGTCGCTTGGGTAACGAGCCGCCGATGGTCATCTCGTCGACCGCCGAGCCGCCACCCGCGTCGCGAGCGAACGCGATCTTCCCGTTACGGCCGGGGAACGACGCGTCGGCCGCTCCGGCGAGCAGCGCCGATCCGATCGACCCCGCGACCATCCCGACGATCACGAGCACGCGCCAGAGCACGCACAAGTTCTAGCGTCTGACGCCCTATCAGAACGTGTTCTAGTCTCGGAGAGTGGAGTTCAACCTCGCCGACCTCTTCGAGAACGCGGCGGACCACTTCGGCGAGCGGGAGTACGTCGTCTGCGACGGCAAGCGCCGCACGTATAGAGAGATGGAGGAGCGGGCGAATCGCCTCGCCCACCACCTCGCCGCCCAGGGCGTCGGCCCGGGCGACCACGTCGGGATCTACGCATACAACTCGGTCGAGTGGATCGAGGCCCTGTGGGCGGTGTTCAAGCTGCGGGCGGTGTGGGTCAACATCAACTACCGCTACGTCGAGGACGAGCTGCGGTATCTGTTCGACAACGCCGACCTCGTCGCCCTCGTCTTCCAGCGGGAGTTCGCCCCCCGCGTCGCCGGCGTGCTCGAGGAGCTGCCGATGCTCCGCAACGCCATCGTGATCGAGGACGGCAGCGGCGCCGACCTCGCCGGACTGGACGCGGTCCACTTCGAGGACGCGATGGCTTCGGGCTCACCCGAGCGGGACTTCGGGCCCCGCTCCCCCGACGACCGCTACATCCTCTACACGGGCGGCACCACAGGAATGCCGAAGGGCGTCGTGTGGCGGCACGAGGATGTCTTCTTCGCCCTCGGCGGCGGCATCGACGTGGTCGGCGGCACCAAGGTCGACCGCCCCGAAGCGATGGTGGAGAAGGGCCTCGGGCAGGGCCCCACGACGTCGTTGCCGATCGCACCGCTGATGCACGGCGCCACGCAGTGGGGCGTCATGGGCGGCAGCTTCGTCGGCAACAAGATCGTCCTCGTCTCGAAGTTCGAGCCGCACCGCGTGTGGGAGCTCGTCGGCCACGAAAGAGTCAACATGATCATGATCACGGGCGACGCCATGGGCCGCCCGCTCATCGAGACGATCCAGGAGCGGGGCGACGAGTACGACGTGTCCTCGCTCGTCGCGGTCGGGAGCACGGCGGCGGTGTTCTCGCCGTCGGTGAAGGACCAGTTCTTCGAGTTGTTGCCGAACATCGCCGTGTCCGACGCCGTCGGCTCCTCGGAGGGCGGTGCCAACGGGTACACGCTCGTGCAGAAGGGCAACACCGCGATGAAGGGTGGCCCCACGGTGACCGCGGTGCAGGACTCGGTCGTGCTCGACGAGAACCTGGATGAGGTCGAGCCCGGGTCGGGCGTCGTCGGCAAGATCGCGCGGAAAGGGAACATCCCGATCGAGTACTACAAGGACCCCGAGAAGACGGCGCAGACGTTCATCACCGCGGCCGACGGCACCCGGTACGTGGTCCCCGGCGACTTCGCGACCATCGAGGCCGACGGGACGATCACGCTGCTCGGCCGGGGCTCGGTGTCGATCAACTCGGGAGGGGAGAAGATCTTCCCCGAGGAGGTCGAGGCAGCCGTGAAGTCGCACCCGGGCGTGTACGACGCGGTGGTCGTGGGCGTCCCGGACGAACGGTGGGGGCAGCGCGTGGCCGCGGTCGTACAACCGCGCGACGGCATGACGCCGACGATCGACGACCTGCAGGCGCACTGCAGGACGAAGCTCGCCGGGTACAAGGTTCCGCGGGAGCTGCACCTCGTCGAGCTGATGCAGCGCTCCCCGAGCGGCAAGCCCGACTACCGATGGGCAGAGAAGATGGCCACGATGGCGGAGGTACAGGCATGAAGACCCGTGTGTGCGACATGTTCGGCATCGACCTGCCGATCTTCGCGTTCAGCCACTGCCGCGACGTCGTGGCCGCGGTGAGCAAGGCGGGCGGCCTGGGCGTGCTCGGCGCGCTGGCGTTCTCGCCCGACCAGCTCGAGATCGAGCTGAACTGGATCGACGAGCACGTCGACGGCAAGCCGTACGGCGTCGACGTCGTGATGCCGGCGAAGTACGCCGGCGCCGGCGAGCTCGACCCCGAGCGGATGGGCGAGCAGCTCAAGGAGATGATCCCGCAACAGCACCGCGACTGGATCAACACGCTGCTGGAAGAGCACGACGTGCCCGCGCTGCCCGCCGACGAACAGGGCGAAGGTGGGCTCCTCGGTTGGGTGCACGAGAAGGGCCGCGAGCAAGTGCAGATCGCGCTCGAGCACCCGATCAAGTTGTTGGCGAACGCGCTCGGTCCGCCGCCCAAGGACGTCGTCGACCTCGCGCACGAGGACGGCGTGAAGGTGGCCGCGCTCAGCGGCAGCGTGCAACAAGCCGAGCGCCACGTGAACCAGGGCGTCGACGTCGTCGTCGCGCAGGGCACCGAGGCCGGCGGTCACACCGGCGACGTCGCGTCGCTCATCCTGTGGCCGGACGTCGTCGACGCCATTGCGCCGACGCCCGTGCTCGCAGCGGGCGGGATCGGCACCGGGCGTCAGATTGCGGCCGCGGTCGCGCTGGGCTGCGAGGGCGTGTGGACGGGCTCCATTTGGCTCACGACGGCCGAGAGCGACACCGGCCCGATGGCGATGGAGAAGCTGCTCGAAGCCGGCGCCCGCGACACGGTGCGATCGCGCAGCTGGACGGGCAAGCCGGCACGCATGCTGCGCACGGAGTGGACCGAGGCGTGGGAGCGCGAGGACTCGCCGGGGACGCTGCCGATGCCGCTCCAGTTCATGCTCATCAACGACGCCATGCGCCGGATCAACAAGTACAACGTGAAGGAACTGACCACGATGCCGGTCGGGCAGATCGTCGGCCGCATGAACAACGTGCGCCCGGTGCGCGACGTGATGTTCGACCTGGTCGACGAGTTCGTCGAGGCGTCACAGAAGCTGGAGAAGCTCGTCGAGGAGTAGGCGCGCCCGAAGATGTAAATTCAGGGAGTCGGGGCGGGTCCGGCGACGGAGGGACACGGATGGGCACGGTGGGCACGGCTGTGGTGATCGCCGGCGTCGCCTATCTCGTCGGGTCGATCCCCGCCGCGTACATCGTCGGACGGATGGTCTCGGGTGTCGACATGCGTGTCGCCGGCGAAGGCAACGTGGGCGCCCGCAACGCCTACCACATCGTCGGCCGCGGCTGGGGCGTGGCGGTCTGCCTGATCGACGCGGCGAAGGGCGGCGCGGTGGCAGTGGCGTTGCGCGACCGTCCCACGTGGCAGCTGATGCTGGGCGGGGTCGCGGTCATCGCCGGTCACGGCTTCCCGATCTGGCTGGGGTTCATCGGAGGCAAGGGTGTCGCCACCGCCAGCGGATTCGGCATCGCGCTGTTCCTGCCCGCGGCGGTGCTGGGCGGCGCCAGCGCCGGAGCCGTGTTCGCGGTGACACGCCGGTTCCTCCCGACGCTCGTCGTAGCGATCGTCGGGACGCTGGCGGCGGCCATGCTGCTCGGCGAGGGCGCCATCACCCTGGGCATCGTCGTGAGCTTGTTCGCCCTCACGGGAGTGAAACGCGCGCTCGATGAGCCGCGCATGCGAGAGATCGAGGCGTCCACCGGCTGGGATCGCCAAGCCGGTGGCACCGCGTGAGCCGAACCTTCCTGCTCGGCCAGGTCCTCACCGTTCTGCTGCTCGCACAAGTCGGGCTCGCCGTCTGGAACAACCGGGTCGTCCACAAGCCGGCGGCCCGGCGCTGGTCCGGCGGCGCGCCGCTGGTGAGCGTTCTCGTCCCCGCTCGGAACGAGGAGGCGTCGATCGCGACGTGCCTCGAGGCGCTCCTCGCCCAGGACTACCCGAACTTCGAGATCATCGTTCTCGACGACCGCTCGACGGACGGCACCGCGGCCGCGACACTCGCCCGGCGCGACGCACGCGTTCGTCTGGTGCGAGGCACGGACCTTCCGAACGGGTGGACGGGCAAGAACTGGGCCTGTACGCAGCTCGCACGCGAGGCGCGCGGCGACCTGCTCTGCTTCGTCGACGCCGACACGATCCTTGCGCCCGAGACGTTGTCGCGCGCGTCCGGCGAGTTGCAGAACGGCGACCTCGGCCTGGTGTCGATGCTGCTCCGCACCGACACGGGCACCGTCTCGGAAGGCGTCCTGATGCCGATGGTGAACTACGCGGTGCTCGCGCTGCTCCCGGCGGCGCTCATCGAGCGACCGGGCTTCCCGCAGGTGGCGGTGGCCCTCGGCCCGTTCATCATGGTCACCAGGAAGGCGTACGTCGCGGCGGGCGGGCACGCCGCCGAGCCCGCCCACATCGTCGACGACGTGCGCCTCGCCCGTGCCGTGAAGGCCTCTGGTCACCGGGTCGGGCTCCGCAACGGCGCCACCCTCGTTCGGACGCGCTGGTACACCGGGTTCCGGGAGATCTGGAACGGCTTCTCCAAGAACGCCTACGGCGGCCTCGACTACAGCCCCGGCATCGCGCTCGTCGCGCTCTGCGTCGTGGCGCCCGCGTTGCTGTTCCCGTTCCTTCGCCTGGGCACTGCGCTCACGACCGGCGGTGCGCTCGCGCTCCCGGTCGTGCAGGTCGGGCTCATCCTCGCGACACGCGCGATCACCTCACGCGTCGGGCGCGACCCGATGTGGTCGGTCCCGCTGCACCCGGTCGCCGTGACCGTGTGGGCCGCCACGCTCGCACGGTCGATGTCCCTCGCCCGCAGTGGGCGCGAGATCGAGTGGAAGGGCCGCACGTACGCGACCCGTCCGCCGGCGATCGGCTCCGACTCCTAGCGACGTCGACGTTGCGGATGCGGGGCAGCGGCATCCGGCCACCCTTGGGCAGGGAGAACGCGGCGCGAACACCGCTGCCCCGAAGCGCTCGTACCCCGGTGGTCTCGCGGCATGCCGCAACAGGCAAAACGCTTCATTCACGCGGAACCGCAGGAAGTCCCCGAGTGTGTCGACTTCCGGCTATTCGATGATCCCGATCGGCCTCGGGATGCCGGCGGCGTCGAGGGCGCCGTAGTACATATCGAGCGCCATCTGGGCGTCGGTGTAGCCGAAGTAGTTGCCGTCGTCGTCGTAGAGGATGAGGCCTCCCTCGATGACGAAGAACACTTCGACCGGCTCTTCGCTGTCCGGCATGGCCTCGAGCGTGTGCGTGGAGCCGGCCTGCTCGAACACGAACGAGCCGGGCGACGCCACGAAGTCGTACTCGAGGTAGTGCCACCGGCCCGTGAGCGTGTAGGCGTGGACGGATCCGTCGTGGTGATGCGTCGGAATGCGCTTGCCCGGAGCGAACCTGTTGATGATCACCCACGTGCCGGTCTCGCGCGAGACGCGCAGCATCTTCGCTTCGACGCCCTCGTCCCAGACCGCCCACGGCAGGTCGTCGGTGTTCAGGTGGGCCGAGATGGCGTCGGGGGCGACGGTGGTCATGGCGGCTCCTCGTACTCCTTGACACGGCGCGGCTGGAACAGGTTCCATTCTGACGCATGCCGCTCGCACCCGCCGCCCGCACGATGATCGACCAGATCGAATCGGCCGGGGGGCCGCCCCTCTGGGAGATGTCGGTCGAGGACGCCCGCGCCATCAGCGGCGTGATGGGTGCGATGGACCAGCCGCCCGAGGTCGCCGCGGTCGAAGACCGCGTGATCCCCGGGCCCGGCGGCGACTTGCCGGTGCGGATCTACACGCCGGACGCGCCGGCGCCGCGTCCCGTCATCGCCTTCTTCCACGGCGGTGGGTTCGTGATCTGTTCGGTCGACACGCACGACGGCCTGGCGCGGCGCCTGGCGAACGCCATCGGCGCGGTCGTCGTCAGCGTCGAGTACCGGCTCGCGCCCGACGTGCGCTGCCCGGAATCGGCCGAGGACTGCTACGCCGCGACGGTCTGGGTGCAGGAGCACGCGGCGGAGCTCGGCGCCGACCCCGACCGGCTGATCGTCGCCGGCGACAGTGCAGGCGGGAACCTGGCGGCGGTCGTCACGCTGATGGCGCGGGAGCGGAGCGGGCCTCCGATCACGAGCCAGGTGCTCGTGTACCCGGTCATCGACGCCGCCTGCGACGCGCCGTCGTACACGGACAACGCCGAGGGGTACTTCCTCGAAGCGACCGGGATGCGCTGGTTCTGGGAGCACTATCTCGGGCCCGAGGGCGACGGTGCGCACCACCACGCATCGCCGATCCGCGCGTCCGATCACTCGGACCTGCCGCCGGCGATCGTGATCACGGCCGAGTTCGACCCGTTGCGCGACGAGGGCGAGGCCTATGCCGCCGCCCTCGAGTCCGCCGGCGTACCGGTGGTGGCGCGTCGATACGACGGAATGATCCACGGTTTCGTCAGCATGCCGATGGTTTTCCCCGAAGCCGACGACGCGGTGGCGCAGATCGCCGACGCCGTGAACGCGGCGTCGGGTCGGTCAACTCCCAGATAGGGGATGCAAGCGACCCAACGTCACATGCGCTGCAGGATGCTGGCCGTACCGAGTGAGCCCCCGCAGCACATCGAGATCAGTGCGAGCTCCTTGTCGGAGCGCTCGAGCTCGTGCAGCGCGGTGGTGATGAGCCGAGAGCCCGTGGAGCCGACGGGGTGGCCGAGGGCGATGGCGCCGCCGTTCACGTTGACGCGGTCCATGTCGGGCTTGTGGACCTGAGCCCATGACAAGACCACCGAGGCGAACGCCTCGTTGACCTCGAACAGGTCGAAGTCCGCCATCGACATGCGCGAGCGGTCGAGCATCTTCTGCGTCGCGTGCACCGGGCCGTCGAGCAGGTAGTACGGGTCGGACCCGGTCACGAGCTGGTGCACCAGGCGGGCGCGCGGCTTCAACTCGAGCGCCTTCGCCTTGTACTCGTCCATCCAGAGCACGGCAGCGGCGCCGTCTGAGATCTGGGACGAGTTCCCGGCCGTGATCATGTAGCCGTCGACGACCGGCTTGAGCTGCGAGAGCGCGTCGATCGACGTGTCGCGCAGTCCCTGGTCGCGCGCCACGGTCATCGTCGAGCCGTCGGCCTGGGGTGCGTCGATCGGCGCGATCTCGCGCTCGAACCGACCCTCGTCCCACGCGACTCGCGCCTTCTGCTGGGAGCCGAGGCCCCACTCGTCGAGCTCTTCGCGCGTGAGCCCGCGCATCTCGGCGATGCGCTGGGCGGCGCCGAACTGCCCGTTGGGAGGGTCGTCATAGGGCCACGGCTCGGTCTTGTAGTGGCCGGGGCCGTTGATCACGTTCGACCCGAGCGGCACGTGACTCATCTGCTCGACGCCGCAAGCGATGCCGGCATCCATGCCCCCGGCGGCGATCAGCCCGGCGACGAGATGGTTGGCCTGCTGCGCCGAACCGCACTGGGAGTCGACCGTCGTGCAGGCGGTCGTGTACGGCAGCACGTCGTTCCCGGCCGAGAGCCACGCGTTTCTGGTGACGTTGCTCCCCTGCTCGCCGGCCTGGGTCACGCAGCCGCCGACGACCTCCTCGACCGTGTCGGCATCGATCCCGGCCCGGTCGATGACGGACACCAGGGCGTGGCGAAGGACCTCGGTCGCCTTCAACTCGGACAGCCAGCCGTTGCGCTTGCCGATCGGCGTGCGGACGGCCTCGACGATGACTGGAGTGCCCATGCGGTTCCTCCCGGGGAGCGTGCGTCAGTCCAATAATAGAATCGGCAACCTCGCGGTCATCCGGCCTGGTCCATGTCGTCCACGGCACCGTTGTTTCGTACTGGATTCGGTCTCCGTCAGGCTGCCGTCGTGCTAGCGAATCCGGCCGCGTCCAAAACTTTCCGTGACCACGCTGTGACCGCAGGCGTGCCTCACGGACGACACGACCCCGCGCCGGAGGGCGAGCCGGAGCCGACGGTCGACCCCTCGCCCCGTGGACTGAGCTGACCGAGTGCCCTAGAGGCCGTCACAGTGTTTCGCTCTCGCGTGCGCGGCGTTTCTGCGTTCCAAGGACGGCCTGAGTGAAAAAGCGACTCCTGCGCCGTCTTCTTCTTGGTGTCGGCAGTGGCAGTGATCGTCGGGCTTGCGTTGCTCGCCTTGTGAGGCGGCCTGGCAGACCCCGGCCAGGTTGCGCTCAGCCACGGCGCCTGCCCGGCAGCTAATGGGCTTCTAGGGTGACGCCCATGTCGTGGAAAGGGGGCTTAGGGTGCTTCGATGCCTGAGACCAAGAACCCTTTTCGCGTACGACCACTGACGATCCTCTTTGTCGTTGCCGCGCTCGTGCTCGTCGTCGTCGCCGTCGTCTATCTGTTGATGAGCCACCCGAAGCACGCGCTCCTATTCTTCGGACTCACGGTCCTCGCATTGGTGGGCGCTTGGTTCTCGACCGGGGAATCGC
>JBKOWN010000124.1:0-4328 GCA_046724435.1 Actinomycetota bacterium | reverse complement strand
TTGCCGCCGCCCCCGGCCGTGTCCATGGGTGCGGGCGGAGTCGCGGGCGGCTGGGTCGGTCCCGGCGCCGGCGCCGGCGTCGGCGCGGGTGCCGGCGCCTGGTCCGGAGCTGGTGCCGGTGCCGGTGCCGGGGCTGGTGCCGGTACCGGTCCCGGCGCGGGTGCCGGTGCCGGCGCGCTCGGCGCGGGCTGCGTGGGGGGTGGCGGCTTGGGAATGTCGTTCGTGCGACCCAGGAGCGGGTCGACGACCTTGCCCGGCGCGTCGCACGCCGGTCCCGGGGCAGGGAACATGTCGTCGGGCGAGTTCTGCGTTGCCGGGACCATGAAGGCGCGCCAGATCGAGTTCGGGATCCCGGCTCCGAAGCCGGCACCTGGTATGTCCTGGCGCTCGGGCACGCCGTGCCAGACGAACGACACGAGGTCGGGCGTCCCGCCGAGGAAGGCGGAGCTCCTTTGCTCGTCGTTCGTCCCCGTCTTGCCGAACGCGTCCTTGCCGGGGATCCCCTTACCCGACGCGGTGCCCGCCGGATCGTCGATCGGCCCGTGCAGGATGCTCACTTCGCAGTGGGCGACGTCCGGGTCGAGCACTCGGGTGCCGGGTCGGCCGGTCTCGTCGAACACGACCTTGCCGTCGGCGCCGACGACCTTCGACACGAACACCGGGTCGTGGTGGATCCCGTCATCGGCGATCGTCGCCGTGATGTTCGCCATCTCGAGCGGCGTGATCGCGATGACGCCCAGCGTGAACGTGAGCACCTTCCACTCGTTGACCGGCTGGCGTCCGGCGACGTTCGCCCGCATGCCGAGCTTCTGTGCCATGTCGATGACCTTGTCGATGCCGACGCTGGTCGAGAGGCGCACGAACGCGCAGTTCACGGACTCGGCCGTGGCCTGGGCCACGTTCATGATGCCGCCCTCGCCCTCGCCGCCGGCATTGGTCGTCGACCCGTCGAAGCCGGGAACGCTGCACGGCGCGTTGCCGTCGATCTGGTCGTTGCGCGAGTAGCCGTTGGCCAGGATCGTGGCCAGCGTCGTGACCTTGAAGCTCGAGCCCACCTGTCCACCCGCGCCGTCGGTCGCGAGGTTGAACTTCGACGTGCTGTACGGCCGGCTGTCGGTCATGGCCTTCACGTAGCCGGTCTTCGGGTCCATGGCCACGAGCGCGGCGGCGAAGCCCGGCTTGGCGAACTGGAGCCCGCCCGCCACGCCGGCGTCGGCCATCTGCTGCAGGTTCGGGTCCTCGGTCGTGTACACCTTGAGCCCGCCTTGCAGCAGCTTGTCGCGCCGCTCCTTGGGCGTCGCCCCGAGACGCGGGTCGCTCAGCAGGACTTCTTGCGCCTTCTCGGCCCAGGCGTTGACGGGTCGTAGCTCCGCCGAGGGCTTCACCGTCGGCATGGGCTCCTGGGCGGCTAGGTTCGCCTGCTCCTGGGTGATGTAGTGCTGGCCGACCATGCCCTTCAGCACCTCGGCGCGCCGCTTGACGGCATCTTCGGGATGCACGAAGGGATTGTCGCCTTCGGGGTTGCGGATCAGCCCCGCGAGCAACGACGCCTCGCCGACGGTCAGCTCGTTGAGTGATTTGCCCCGCACGCCGAACGGTGCCGTGGGATCGGGCACGAGGAAGAACCGGCGGGCGGCGGCCTTCACGCCGTAGGAGCCCTGCCCGAAGTACACGGTGTTGAGGTACTGCTTGAGGATCTCGCGCTTCGAGTACTTGTCGTTCAGGCGGTAGGCGAGGATGACCTCCTTCGCCTTGCGCTGCAGGTCGCGCTTGTTGCCGAGGATCCGGTTCTTCACGAGCTGCTGCGTGATCGTCGATCCGCCCTGGCTGATCTTGCCCTTGGTGAGGTTGTCGAGGAACGCGCGCGACACGCCGCCGACGTCGATGCCCGGGTTCTTCCAGAACGTCTTGTCCTCGGTGGCGATGACCGCGTTGATCAGAATCTGCGGGACTTCGGAGAGCTCGGCCGGCTCCCGGTCCTGCGAGCCCAGCTTGCCGATCGGATTGCCGTTGGCGTCGAACACGGTCGTCGGCTCGGACAGGTCACCGAGCGTCTTCACCGTGCTCGAGTAGCGGTGTGCAAGCGCAATCTGACGCGCGCCGGGGACGAGTGCAGCCAGGCAGACGCCGAGCGTCAGCCCGCCGACAACGATGATTGCCGCGACCCTGGTGACGACTTGAGCCGGCTTCGGCATCTCCAAAGGCGGCTACCTCCTGCGGGACGAAGGCATACAAGACGACCGTAGTTCTCGTGCTGAGCGTTCTCTGCGATAGGCGTTCCTGACCCTCATAGATTGCCGGATCAGAGATTCGAGTCGCGCGCGGCACTCGCTGCGTCAATCCTGTGTCCTGCCGCCGACGGCTGGCGTGAGCAGCGTCGGTGGAGTCAGATGGCCGGAGACCCCGACGCAGAAGGGGGACGCCAATGGCACCCCAGCCCGAGAGGTCGCAGTGCTCGGCATCGGGTCGATGGGTCATGGGACCGCGACGAGCGCGTTCCGCGCCGGCATCCGACGATCGTCTCGACCGCTGCGCCGAGTCAACGCGCGGCCTCAGCGATCTCGCGCTCTCGAGGATCCAGGAGGTATGTGATGACGCTCATCGGATACACGATGATGTGCGAGCAGGCCGGGCCGAAGCAGTTGGTGCGAGACGTCGCCCACGCCGAAGACTCGGGTTTCGACTTTGCCGTCATCAGTGACCACTACTTCCCGTGGCTGGAATCCCAGGGCCACGCGCCGCACGCGAAGGATCAGTTCCGCTGGTTCACCGCCGGGTGGCGCGTCAACGCCGAGCTCCCGTTGCCGGCGTCATTCGACGTCGCCTCGAAGAAGGTGCTCTACGAAGACGTCGCCGCGCAGATGCCGTGTGGCTCCGACCTGCAGCGTTATCTCGCCGGCATCCGGGAGTTCGAGGCGGCAGGATTCACCCACCTCGCGCTGGTGCAGGTGGGTGCAGACAAGCAAGAGGAGTTCATCTCGTGGGCGGCGTCAGAGCTGCTGCCTGCGCTCCGCTCGTCCTGATCCATCCGAGGGATCTCAGCCCGGGCAGTTCACGACGGGGCGACGGTCGAGATGTCCGCGTCGCGACGCCGCGTCGTCCGGTACGTGGCCAGCCCTCGCACCCGCGCGGCGAAGATGCCGGCCGCGACCACGCACGCGACACCGCCGGAGACGATGGCGAAGGGCACGCCGGCGAGGCCGCCCACGACGCCGGATTCGACGTCGCCGAGGACTGGGCCGCCGGCGTACACCGCGAACTCGACTCCACTCACCCGCCCGCGCATGTCATCCGGGGTCAGGTTGGCCGCGATGCTGGAACGGAACACGGCCGAGATCATGTCGGCGCCACCCGCGCACGCGAACAGCGTGAGTACCACCACGGTTTGCAACGTCAGGCCAGCGGCGGCGATGCAAACGCCCCAGACCGCCACGGCGACGAGCAGCGCCCGGCCCTGGAGCCGTACGCGGCTCGTCCACCCGCTGCTGAGCGACGCGAGGAACGCCCCGGCGGCGACGGACGACAGGAGCAGCCCGTACAGAACGGGCCCGCCGCCGAGCCGATCCGCCAGCGCGGGGAACAAGGCCCGCGGCATGCCGAAGACCATGGCACAGAGGTCGATGGCGAACACGCTGATGATGACGCGGTGCCCGCCCAGGAACCGCAGGCCCGCGAGCAGAGATTGCAGCGCCGACCCCGGGGTGCCGCTGACCGGCGGCGAGGGCGCGATGCCGAGGAACACCATCAACGCGACGGCGAACGTGGCGGCGTCGGTGGCGTAGGCGCTCGCGAGACCGAAGCCCCCGATGAGCAAGCCGGCGACGGCGGGACCGGCCATCCAACCGAACGACGTGTACATGGACTGCAGGGCGAAGCCCGCCGGTCGGAGATCCTGCTCGAGGAGGAGCGGCAGCAAGGAGCGCAGAACCGCGAAGCTGATGGCCGACACGCCGCCCGCCACCGGCCCGACGACGTACAGCAGCCACAGCTGCGGCTGATCGAGGCTCGCGTTCACGGCCAAGGTTGCCGAGCACAGCAGCGAGACTGTTGTGACGGCGAGGAGCAGGCGGCGTTTGTCGATGCGGTCGGCGAAGCTGCCGCCGACGACCGCGCACAGCAGCAGCGGTCCCAGTTCGGCGGCGCCGAGGAGCCCGACCGCCAGCGACGAGTGCGTCTGGTCGAAGACCTGGAACGGCAGCGCCGACGTCGTGATCATCGTGCCGAACAAGGACACGGCTTGTCCCGCCCAGAGGCGGCGAAAGTCGCGGGACACTCGGAGCGGCGTGGTGTCGACCAGCAACCTCATGGCAGATCGACGCTATCCGTCG
>JBKOWN010000100.1:0-5031 GCA_046724435.1 Actinomycetota bacterium | reverse complement strand
GGCCAAGGGCGCCTCGATGGCCGGCACCGCGACGTGCTCCGGCGAGGGCGGGATGATCCCGCCCGAACGCGACCACTCGACGAAGTGGTACTACCAGGTGATCCAGAGCCGGTACGGGTTCAACCCGCACCACCTGATGCTCGCGGACGGGGTCGAGTTCTTCATCGGCCAGGGCTGCAAGGTCGGTCTCGGCGGCCACCTGATGGGCCAGAAGGTGACCGAGCAGGTGGCCGAGATGCGCTCCTTGCCGGTGGGGATCGACCAGCGTTCGCCTGCCCGTCATCCGGACTGGCTCGGCCCGGACGACCTCTCGCTGAAGGTGCAGGAGGTTCGCGAGGCCACCGACTACCAGGTCCCGATCCAGCTCAAGCTCGGAGCGGCTCGCGTCTACGACGACGTGCGCATGGCGGCCAAGTGCGGGCCGGACATCATCTACCTCGACGGCGCCGAGGGCAGCACGGGCGCCGGGCCGCACATCGCCACCGAGGAGACCGGGATCCCGCTGATGGCGGCGATCCCGGAGGCGCGGCGGGCGCTGGAGGACGTCGGGCTCGCCGACGAGATCGACCTCGTCGTCGCGGGGGGGATCCGCAACGGCGGCGACGTCGCCAAGTGCCTGGCGCTCGGCGCGACGGCGGTCGCGATCGGCCACTCCGCGCTGATGGCGCTCAACTGCAACAAGGAGATCCCGGGCGTCACCGACTACGAGGGCACGGTCGGGGTCCCGGCCGGCTCCTGCTACCACTGCCACACGGGCCGCTGCCCCGTCGGCATCACGACGCAGGATCCGGAGCTGCGAAAGCGGCTCGTCGTCGACGAGGCCGCCGAGCGGGTCTACAACTTCCTGCACACGCTGACGCTCGAGGTGCAGATGCTCGCCCGGGCCTGCGGCAAGACGAATGTCCACTCGCTCGAGCCCGAGGACCTCTGCGCGCTCACGGTCGAGGCGGCGGCCATGGCCAAGGTGCCGCTCGCCGGGACGGAGTACATCCCGGGCGTCACCGAGCGGCAGACGCTGGACGAGATCAGGCAGCTCCTCGAGCGCAGGCACGAGGAGGAGGCGGTGCGCGACCGAGCCGAGCTCGAGCGGCTGCCGAGCGTGCTGGGGGAGGGAGGCGCGTGAGCGAGCCCACGAAGCGGGTGCAGCTCGACGCCGAGGAGCTCTCCGGCCACCGCTTCCCGTACCAGGAAGAGATCGACCTCGTCGAGGACGTCGACCTCCTCGCGGCGACACCCGGCGAGGACGTCAACTGGCTCGAGGACGTCGAGCTCCTCGAGGAGGAGGGCATCCCTGCGGTCTTCGACCGCTACTCGAACTCGTTCCTGAAGATCTACTTCCCGATCCCGCCGGGCCGGGAAAACGAGATCGCGCGCAAGGTGCTGATCAAGCACCTTCAGTCGGGCAACTCGTACGGGATCCAGCTCAAGGAGAAGCACTGCAAGTTCCCCCAGCCCGAGCTCGGCCCCTGGGTGGAAGGCTCGCAGACCGTCGGAGTCGACTGGAAGCCGCCCGTGCTCGAAGGCTGGGAGCCGCCCGCCCACTAGCTCCGATCGAGGGCTGTAGCGTGAGCGTCGTCCCCCGCGCTAGCTGTGCACGCGGCGGCGGTCCGGGTCGTAGACCGGATGCCGCACGACCTCGCCTGCAACCGCCGACCCGTCGATGCTCGCCTCGACCCGCGTGCCGGGCTTCCCGAGCTCGCGGCGGATCTTGGCAAGGCCCAGCGTCTTACCGCCGAGATAGGGCGACTCGATCGCCTGCGTGACGAGCCCGACCTCTTCGCCGTCGACGAGGATCGGGGCGCCGCTCGCCGCGGCGCCGCCCGACTCGAGCGTCACGCTCGTCAGGCGGAGCGTGGTCGCCTCGCGGTCGCGGGCCAGTGCCGCCCGGCCCCGGAACTCTCCCTTGTCGAGATCGATCGACCAGCCGAGGCCGCATTCGTACGGCGAGACGGTCGCGTCGTACTCGACCCCGCCGATGATGAACCCGCCCTCGATACGGAAGAGGTCGAGCGCCGTCATCCCGATCACCTTCATCCCCTGCGGCCCGAGGGCGTCGACGAGCGCGTCCCAGAGCTCGAGCGCACGCCCGCGCTCGACCCACAACTCGTACCCCAGCTCGGCGGTGTAGCCGAGGCGCGGCATGAAGACGGGGACGCCCGCGATCTCGACGTCGTCCCGAAAGCTGTAGTAGGGGAACGCCTCGTTCGACAGGTCCCGGCTGGCGAGCGGCTGCAGCAGCTCACGGCTGCGCGGCCCCTGCAGGCAGAGGTGCCCCACGTCGTCCGTGAACCCGCGGACGGAGACACCGGTGCCCCGGGCATCGGCCGCGAAGATCTCGTAGTCGCGGTCGGAGGCGCCGCAGAAGCGGATCCGCTCGGGCGAGAACACCATCGCCGTGCAGTCGTCGACCATCTTCCCCTGCTCGTTGCAGAGGGCGCCGTAGGCGATCCGCTTCGGGTCCAGCTTCGCGACGTCGCGCGTGACGACCGAGTTCACGAGCTCGAGCGCCCCGGGGCCATCGAGGTCGATCTTCCTGAGCATGCCGAAGTCCATCAGGCCCGCCGTCTCGCGGACGGCGCGGTACTCCTCGAGGGGGTCGGTGACGACCGTCGGCGCCCGGTAGCCGAACAGGTCCATCCACTGATCGGTGAGCGCCTGTAGGCGCGGGTAGAACGTCGTCTCTCTGGTCATGGGACGACCTCCAGGGTGTGAATCATGCGACCTCCTGCGATTTGCCCGCTGCGACCGCGAGCTGCGGCAGCTCCAGCGACTCGAGCACGAGCTCCGAGAGCTCGCGTAGCTCGATCTCTCCCTGATGACCCGACGTCTTGATCGCGTCCTCGTACATGGTCACGTCCTTCGGGCACGCGACGACAAAATAATCGATCTCGCCGAGCGCGACGGCCTCGTCGATCCGCTGCTCGCTCGGGCGCCGCGACCCCTCCCCGGCCAGCTCCTTCATCCAGATTCGGCCGCCGCCGGCGCCGCAGCAGAACGAGTTGTCACGGTTGCGCGGCATCTCCTCGAGCTCGACGCCCAGCGCGGCGAGCACCCGTCGGGGCTCCTCGTACACGTCGTTGTAGCGCCCCAGCGTGCAGGGGTCGTGGTAGGTCACGCGGTAACCAAGCCGCCTGCTCGGCACGAGCCTCCCCGTCTCGATCAGCTCGAGCAGCAGCTGGGAATGGTGGAGGACCGTCCAGCTGCCGCCGAGATCGGGATACTCGTTCCGGAGTGTGTGGAACGTGTGCGGGTCGGAGGAGAAGATCCGCTCGAACTCGCACGCGGATATCGTCTCGATGTTCTCCTCGGCGAGCGAGCGCCAGAGTCCCTCCTCGCCGGCCCGGCGGACGTCGCAGCCGCCGGTGCGCTCGGCGTCCCAGACGAGCCCGAAGTCGACGCCGGCGCGATCGAGCACCCGGGCGAGCGACTGCGTCGCCCGCTGGTTGCGTGGATCGAACGAGGCATAGTCGCCGACGAACCAGAGCAGCTCGGCCGGCTCCTTGCGGATGTCCTTCACCTCGAAGCCGAGCTCCTTCGCCCAGCGCGCGCGCTTGCGCTTCGGCTCGCCGAACGAGTTCCCTGTCTCGTAGATCGTCTCGAGCGACGCCTGCAGCAGCGGGTCGAGCCCTCCGCGCTCGACGAGCGCGCGGCGCATCTGGTTGATGATCGGGACGTGCTCGATCCCGACGGGGCAGATCTCCACGCAGGCCATGCACTGCGTGCACGACCAGAGCGTCTCGGGGAGGATCGGGTCGGGGACGAGCGGCCGCCCCTCCGCGATCGCGCCCTCCGCGCCCGCAAGCTCGCGGAGATCGAGGATCACGTCGCGCGGTGACAGCGGGTACCCGCCCGCCGTCGCCGGGCAGGCCTCGTGGCACTTGCCGCACTTCGTGCAGGCGTCGAGCGAGACGAGATGCTGCCAGGTCAGGTCGCTGATCCGCGCATAGCCGACCTCCTCCGGCTTCGGGTCCGGCGGCAGGAGCGGCAGTCGCTTCCCTGCCCGCTCGTCGCGCACGGCGACGTTCGCCGGGCTCGCCAGCATGTGGACCGCCTTCGTGAACGGGATCGAGGCCACGAAGGCAAGCGCGGCCACGCCGTGCACCCACCACTGCGCGTGGTGCGCCGCCTCCGCCGCGTGGCCCGTCAGGCCGGCTTCGCGGAGCCCGTGCCCGACGAGCCAGCCGATCGGGGCCCACGTCTCGAACGAGGGGTTCAGCTGCGCGATCCGGAATGCCTCGAGCAGGAAGCCGGTAGCGCCGAGGAAGAGGAGGACCGCCAGGAAGACCCAGTCGTCGAGAACGTATGCGCGCCGGTCCTGCTCGCGGTCCGGGCGCCGATAGTCGAGCCGGAACGGCTTGCGCAGGCGTTTGACGCCGAGCACGACGAGGCCGACGAGGAGCGCAGCGCCAAAGACATCGAGGAAGAGCGAGTAGCCGAGATAGAAGTCGCCCCGCCAGAAGTCGAAGCCGAAGGCGGGCTTCGTAACGTCGTCGTCGACGGCGAGGATGATCGTGCCGACGAAGAGGACGAGGAAGCCGTAGAAGACGAGCGCGTGCGCGAGCCCGGCGACGCCGTCCCGGCGCTTGATCCAGACGTGGCTCGCGACGACCCAGGCAGCACGGCCGAGCCGCCGCAGCGGACGATCGAAGCGGGCGGTGCCCGTTCGCCCGCGCCGGTACTTGAGCACGAGCCGGGCGACGCCGGCGGCGAAGATCACCGTCGAGACGCCCGCCAGGCAGTACCAGAGAACGATCTCCCAGTGGGCGAGGTTCGCGAAGACCTGACGGGTGGCCGTCAAAACGCTAGAAGAGCTTCTCGAGTTCCTCTGCGACGTCGAAGAGGTCGGCGACCGCGCCGTAGTGGGCGACCCCGAAGATCGCCGCCTCCGGATCGGTGTTGACGGCGATGATCGTCCCGCTCGACTTCATCCCGGCGAGGTGCTGCACGGCGCCCGAGATCCCGAAGGCGAGGTAGACCTTCGGCTTCACGGTCTTGCCCGACTGGCCGACCTGGCGCTCGTTCGGCATCCAG
>JBKOWN010000168.1:0-23041 GCA_046724435.1 Actinomycetota bacterium | reverse complement strand
GGACAGCGGGAACCCGCCGCTGCCGCAGCTCGTCAGCGAGCTGTGGGAGCTCATCGTCGCCTATTTCAAGCAGGAGACGGTTGTCCCGCTGCAGCAGCTCGGCCGGTGGATCGCATTCGGCATCCTCGGCGCCTTCCTGCTCGGCGTGGGTGTGCTGATGCTTGCGATGGCAGCACTGCGGGCGCTGCAGGACGAGACGGGCACGACCTTTACCGGAAACTTGTCCTGGATCCCGTACATGATCCTGTTCGTCGCTCTTCTCGTAGGAGGCGCGATCACCTGGAAGGCGCGCGGGGTCCGGCGCCGGCGAAAGGCTTCTTCATGACGCGCGATGGCAACACCGACACGCGTCCCGGAACAGACCGACCGATCACACGCGCGGACCTGGAAGCGAAGTTCAGCCAGCTGCGCGGCTCCACGACCGCCTCCGAGACCCAACGCAACATCGGCCTTACCGCGATCATCGTCGCGGGCGTCATGCTCGTTCTGGGCGCGTACCTGTTCGGACGCTTCCGTGGGCGCAAGCGCCGCACCATCGTGGAGATCCGACGCACATGATGGACATCCTCATCCGCCTGGCGCGCACTGGGTTGCGGAGGGGCATCCGCACGGGGTCACGCCGCTGGCTCGTCACCGGGATCACTGCCGGCCTGCTGGCGCTCGCTCGGCGCGCGCTCACCGAGTCACCAGAGACGGTGTACCGAAGCGAGCTCAAGCCCGGCGAGCGGCTCGAGATCCGAACGATTCCGCGCAACCCGTAGCTTCTCGTCGAAGACCGCCCGTTACCCTGGGAGGTCGTGAAGGTGGTGCTCCGCAACCCGCGGCGCGAGGTGGAGATGCCGGGCCCACTGACGGTCTCGGTGTTGCTCGAGCGGCTCGACGTCAACCCCGAATCCGTGCTGGTGATCCAGGGCGACACGCTGGTGACCCGTGACGCGCGTCTGTCCGACGCTGATGTGGTCGAGATTCGTCCCGTGACCTCGGGGGGCGCGACATGAAATGCCGCGTGTGCCGGGCGCCGGCCGTGCTCGACATCCGCCGGCACAACGCCGCGTTCTGCCGCGACCACTTCGTCAAGCACTGCGCCGAGCAGGTCCGCCGGGCCATCAAGGACCACGACATGATCCGCTCCGGCGAGCGTGTCATCGTCGCTGTCTCGGGCGGGAAGGACTCGCTCGCGCTGTGGGACCTCCTCGTCGACCTCGGCTACCGCCCCGATGGGCTGTACCTCGGGCTCGGGATCGGCGAGTACTCCGCCGCCTCGGGGCACGCGGCGCGCGCGTTCGCACATGATCGAGGTCTGAAGCTCCACGAAGTCGATCTCGCCGCCGACTTCGGTTACGACATCCCACGCGCCGCCGAGGCGACGCACCGCGCTCCGTGTGGCGCATGCGGTCTGTCGAAACGGCACCTGTTCAACGCGGTCGCCGTCGAGCACGGGTACGACGTCGTCGCCACCGGCCACAACCTCGACGACGAGGCGGCGGTCCTCCTCGGCAACGTCCTGCGCTGGGAGACGGGCTATCTCGGCCGGCAACATCCGGTGCTGCCGGCGACCCCGGGGTTCGCCCGCAAGGTGAAGCCGCTGTACCGACTCGGGGAGCGCGAGACCGCCGCGTACTGCGTGCTTCGGGGCGTCGACTACCAGGTCGAGGAGTGTCCGATGGCGGAGGGAAACCGGCACCTCGGGTTCAAGGAGGTGCTCGACGCGCTCGAGGAGCGCTCGCCCGGCGCCAAGGCCTCCTTCGTGTTCGGCTTCGTGGAACGCGCGCACGATCACTTCACCGACGACGCCGGCGCGGAGCGCGAAGGGCTCCAGGAATGCGTGGTCTGCGGATCGCCGACCACGAGCGACGTCTGCGCGTTCTGCCGGTTGCGGGAGCGCGTCGGCTCGCGCGCAGAACCTTCCCGGTAGGCGCCGTGGCCCGTCCGTTCGCCGCCGGCGACCGCGTGCTGCTCGTCGATTCCAAGCGCCGCCGTCATCTTGTGACGCTGGCCGAGGGTGGCACCTTCCACTCCCACGCCGGGCTCGTGGCGCACGACGCGCTGATCGGGCGCGAGGAGGGCTTGACCGTCCGCACCACGCTGGGCACGAAGCTCATCGCGGTCCGCCCGACGCTGGCCGAGTACGTGCTCAAGATGCCCCGTGGCGCGCAGGTCATCTACCCGAAGGACCTCGGTCCGATCCTCGTGCTGGCCGACTTGTTCCCTGGCGCGCGGGTGCTCGAGACAGGGATCGGCTCGGGTGCGTTGACGATGACGTTGCTGCGCGCGATCGGGCCGACCGGGCACGTGACGGGGTATGAGATCCGAGCCGACTTCGCCGACCGCGCCCGCAGGAACATCGAGGGCTTCCTCGGCTCCGATCTCCCCCTCGACATCGAGGTACGAGACGCCTACGACGGGATCGACGTCCACGACCTCGACCGCATGTTGCTCGATTTGCCCGAACCGTGGCGCGCCGTCAAGCACGCCGAGGCGGCCCTCCGCCCCGGCGGGATCCTGCTCGCGTACCTGCCGACGATCGGCCAGGTGGCCCGCTTGCGCGAGGAGCTGGCGTCGTCGGCGTTCGGGATGACGGAGACCCTCGAGGTCCTCGAGCGGCACTGGCACGTCGACGGCCAGTCGGTGCGGCCTGACCATCGCATGGTCGCACACACCGGATTCCTCACCCACGCGCGCCTTCTCGTTCCCGGCGAGTGAACGCACTCGACTTCGTCGTCATCGCGGCGATGATCGCCGCCGGCTACTTCGGCTACCGCCTGGGCTTCGTCGCGCGAGTCGTGTCGTGGGCCGGCCTGGCCGTCGGCATCGTGCTCGCGGTCGCCTTCGTCGACGAAGTCACGGGCCTTCTGAGCTCGCAAGCGTCGCAGACGAAGCTGTTCGTAGCGCTGGCGTTCTTCCTCGCGCTCGCGACGGCAGGCCAGGCGGCCGGCTACGCGGCGGGGATCGCGCTTCGCAGCCGTCTGCCGTCACGCGAAGGGCTCCACCAGGGCGATCGTGTCGGCGGGGCGGTCGTCGGGGTGCTCGGTGTGCTCGTGGCGGTGTGGCTGCTCATACCGGCGGTGACGAGCGCGCAGGGCTGGCCGGCGCGCGCGGCGCGGGACTCCCAGATCGTCCGGGCCATCAACCGCTACGCGCCCGACCCGCCGCCCCAGGCCCAGCGGCTCGGCCGGGCGGTGGCGGAAGGGCCGTTCCCGGAGGTCTTCTCCCGTCTGAACGGGCCGGGCGGTGCCGGCACGCCGCCGACCCTCGCGCTCGCGCCGGACGTCGCCACCCGCGTCGCCGGGTCGGTGCTCAAGATCCAAGGCCAGGCGTGCGACCAGATCCAAGCGGGGAGCGGGTTCGTCGCCGGCGCCAACCTCGTCGTCACCAATGCCCACGTGGTGGCGGGCGAGCCGCGCACCGAGGTCGAGACGAACGACGGCCGGCAGCTCCCGGCCACGGTGGTGGCGTTCGATCCCCAGCGTGACCTGGCGGTGTTGCGCGTTCGGAACCTGCGGCTGTTCCCGTTGCCGTTCGCCGACGGCGGCGACGGCACGACGGGCGCGGTGTTCGGCCATCCCGGTGGCGGACCGCTCCGGATCGCGCCCGCCCGCATCGCCGAGACGGTGACCGCTGCCGGGACCGACATCTACCGGACTGGACGCACGAGCCGCCGCGTGCACGTCCTCGCCGCCGCGCTCCACCCGGGAGACTCTGGTGGCCCGCTCGTGGATCAGCAGGGCCGGATGGTCGGCGTCGCCTTCGCGATCGACCCGGGACAGGATTCGACGGCGTACGCGCTCACCAGAGGTGAGGTCGACGCCGTTCTGGGCCCGGTATTCAGGGGAGGCGGCCAGACATCGGCCGACACCGGTCCGTGCGTCGTCGGCTAGCGCTCACGCGGTTTCGCGTCGCCCCCGATCTGAGTACCGGCTACTCAGGCCCGCCGCGCTCGCATGCGGTGGGATGGCCTCATGATGCGGAAGACCAAGACCAGGCTCTGGTTCGCGACGATCGTGATCGGGATCTTGATGATCCCGGCCGGGGTGAGCTGGATCACCTACACGGTGACGCAGACGGGCCACTACGACCCCAACGCCGAGTTCACCGATCCGAACACCCACATCACTTCGCACGGCGGATATGTGAGCAGCTCGCCGTTGCCGTTCCTGGGGTTCGCGCTGGGCTTCGGCGGGGGGATCCTGATCACGGTCGGATCGCTCGGGCTGACGTTCGGATGGTTGAGCGGCGACGACGATGACGACGACACGTACACGTCGACCTCGGCGGCGTTCGCCCGGTCCACGCCGACCACACGGGTGGGGTGGGGGCCCGCAGCGCCCCCGGAGGAAAGTTGAAGACGCGCACGCACACGCGATGAAGCCCGGGTACCGGACCCGGGCTCCGTGACGATCTCGTCTCGTGCGCGCGTCGGCGACTCAGTCGACCTCGATGAAGATGCACTCGCCGGGGCACTCCTCGGCCGACTCGATCACCGCTTCCTCCATGCCACCGGGCACGTTGGCGAGACCCTCGGCCCCGCCGGGGTTCTCGAAGACCTTGGCGCCTTCCTTGACGTAGGCGAGACCGTCGTCGAGCAGGGTGAACACGTCGGGAGCGATCTCTTCACAGAGGCCGTCGCCGGTGCAGAGGTCCTGGTCGATCCAGACCTTCATCGTGGCGCCTCTCCTCGGTCAGGGTGTTGCGTGGTCAGGGTGTTCGTATGGGGCCTGTGTCGGTGTGTCCGTGTGCCGGTGGTCACCGACCCCAGCCTTCTTCACCGACCAGCGTAAGACTCCAAATGTATCTCGTCAATTTGTCAAGCCGCCGTAGGGTAAATTTTAGACTGCAAAGTGCCCCGGGACGAAGAGAACCCGGGTGTAGGGTGCGCGGCGAGCGCCCGTCCGCAGTGGGAGGTGGTCACGTGGCCTCCGAGCACGAGCGACGCCTCGGAGAATACGAACGCCAGGTCGGCGAGCTTCAGCAGCAGGCGAAAGCGCTGGAGGAAGAGGTCGTCGTCTTGCGGCGGCGCCTCCAGGACGCCCCGAAGCGGGTGCGAACGCTCGAGGAGCGCCTGCTCGAGACCAAGGGCCAGCTCGCCCAGGCCGTCTCCCAGAACGAGAAGCTCTCCGCCACACTACGGGAAGCGCGCGAGCACATCGGCGCGCTGCGCGAAGAGGTCGAGAAGCTCACCATGCCGCCCTCGGCGTACGGCACGTTCCTCGAGGTGAACGACGACGGCACCGTCGACGTGTTCACTGCCGGTCGCAAGATGCGCGTCGCAATGCATCCGGAGCTCGACGTCGAAGAGCTCCAGCGCGGCCAGGAGGTCGTGCTGAACGAGTCGCTCAACGTCGTGCTCGCGCGCGGTCACGACATCGCCGGCGAGGTCGTCGCGCTCAAGGAGCTGCTCGACAACGGTCAACGCGCGCTCGTCGTCGGACGCGCCGACGAGGAGCGCGTCTGCGAGCTCGCCAGCGGCTTGCTCGGGGAGCGCCTGCGCGCCGGCGACCACCTCCTCATGGTGACCCGCTCGGGTGTGCTGGTCGAACGCCTCCCGCGGCCCGAGGTCGAGGAGCTCATCCTCGAAGAGGTGCCCGACATCACGTACGCGGACGTCGGCGGGCTCGACGACCAGATCGACCAGATCCAAGACGCCGTCGAGCTGCCGTACCTCTATGCCGACTTGTTCCACGAGCACCAACTCCAACCGCCGAAGGGGATCCTGCTCTACGGCCCTCCCGGGTGCGGCAAGACGCTCATCGCCAAGGCCGTCGCGAACTCGCTCGCGAAGCGCGTGTCCGAGAAGACGGGCAATAGCGCGACGCGCTCGTACTTCCTCAACATCAAGGGCCCCGAGCTGCTCAACAAGTACGTGGGCGAGACCGAGCGCCAGATCCGGCTCATCTTCCAGCGGGCGCGCGAGAAGTCCGAGGAAGGCGTTCCCGTCATCGTGTTCTTCGACGAGATGGACTCGCTGTTCCGGACGCGCGGTTCCGGGATCTCGTCCGACATCGAGAGCACGATCGTCCCGCAGTTGCTCGCCGAGATCGACGGTGTGGAGAGCCTCAAGAACGTCATCGTGATCGGGGCTTCGAACCGCGAGGACCTGATCGACCCCGCGATCCTCCGACCCGGACGTCTCGATGTGAAGATCAAGATCGAGCGTCCCGACCACGAGGCGGCCCGCCAGATCTTCGGCCGCTACCTCAGCGAGGACCTGCCGATCGCCGAGGACGAGACCGCGAAGGCAGGCGGCAGGTCGCAGGCCATCGAGACGATGATCGATGCAGCAGTGGAACGCATGTACTCCGGTGACGACGAGAACCGCTTCCTCGAGGTCACGTACCAGAACGGTGACAAGGAGGTGCTGTTCTTCAAGGACTTCGCCTCCGGCGCGATGATCGAGAACGTCGTGCGGCGCTCGAAGAAGATGTCGATCAAGCGGCAGATCAGCGGCGGCACGAAGGGCATCTCGAGCACCGATCTCGTCGACGCCATCCGGCAGGAGTATCGCGAGCACGAGGATCTGCCCAACACGACGAATCCCGACGACTGGGCGAAGATCTCCGGCAAGAAGGGCGAGCGCATCGTGTTCGTGCGCACGCTGCTCGCCGATGACGACGGCAGCGGCGGCGGCCGGCAGATCGAGCGCGTCACCACCGGGCAGTATCTCTGACCTGCGGCGGATTGCAGCCGTCCCCGACGACAAGGGCTCGAAGGGCCGCCAGGTAGGCTGACTCCGTGGCCGTCCCCAAGGTCTGCGGTATCGAAACCGAGTATGGCGTCGCGCTCCGCGGAGCGTCGGACGCCAACCCGGTGCTCGCGTCGTCGATGCTCATCAACGCCTACGTCGAGCACCGCAAGGTCGGATGGGATTTCGAGGACGAGTCGCCGGGCCGTGACGCCCGCGGTTTCGCGCGCGAAGGCGCGGCTCCGCCCGAGATCGAGACCCACCTCGTGAACACCGTGCTCACGAACGGCGCGCGTTACTACGTCGACCACGCGCATCCGGAGTACTCGACACCCGAGTGCGCCGACGCGCTGGAGCTGGTGTGCGCCGACAAGGCAGGGGAGCGAATCCTCGCCCGGTCGATGCAAGCCGCGCGCCGGCTCCTGGCCGCGGGTCAGGAGATCGTCGTCTACAAGAACAACACGGACGGCAAGGGCAACTCGTACGGCACGCACGAGAACTATCTGGTCGACCGGAGCGTTCCGTTCGCCACGCTGGTGCGGCATCTGCTGCCGTGGTTCGTGACCCGCCAGGTCTTCACGGGCGCCGGCAAGGTCGGCGGCGAGAACGGTACCGGTCACACCGGTTACCAGCTCAGCCAGCGGGCCGACTTCTTCGAGGAGGAGGTCGGTCTCGAGACGACGCTGAAGCGCCCGATCGTCAACACGCGCGACGAGCCCCACGCCGACCCGCAGAAGTACCGGCGCCTGCACGTCATCGTCGGCGACGCCAACTTGTGCGAGGTGGCCACGTTCCTGAAAGTCGGGGCGACGGCGCTCGTCCTCGCCATGACCGAGGACGATTTCATCGACAAGGACTACTCGATCGTCTCGCCGGTCCCGTCGATGCGCACGGTGTCGCACGATCCCACGTGCCGAGCGACGGTCGAGCTCGTCGACGGCGGCACCGTCACTGCCGTCGACCTGCAGTGGGAGTTCCTGCGGCTGGCGCAGAAGTACGCCGACGACGTCGGCCTCGAGGCGTTGGGAAGCGAGGAGGTCGGCCAGCAGGTGCTGGAGCGGTGGGAGGCCGCCCTGACCGCGCTCGAGCGGGACCCGATGGCGCTCGACGGGCAGCTCGACTGGGTGACGAAGCTCAAGCTCCTGGACGCGTACCGAGAGCGGGACTCGCTCGAGTGGGACGACTCGAAGATGGCCCTGCTCGACCTCCAGTACCACGACGTGCGACCCGAGAAGTCGTTGTTCGAACGTCTGGTGCGGGCGGGTAAGGTCGAGCGGTTGGTCGAGGAGCCCGATGTGACGACTGCCATGACCGAGCCACCTGCGAGCACGCGCGCCTACTTCCGAGGTCAGTGCCTCGAGAAGTGGGCCGACGCGGTCGTCGCAGCGAACTGGGACAGCCTTATCCTCGACGTGGGGAGCGACCCGCTCCGGCGTATCCCGATGATGGAGCCGCTTCGCGGAACGCGTGCCCACGTCGAATCGTTGTTCGAGGAGTGCACGACCCCCGCCGAGCTGGTCGCTCGGCTGGCGTCGTAGGAGGTCCCCATGCCCGAGCGAGAGCGGAAGCAGCGCCCGGCGCCGAAGGAACGCGTCGACGAGGAAGTCGAAGACCTCGCGCCTCCGAAGCAAGGCGAGGAGCTGAAGGAAGAGCTCGACGACCTTCTCGACGAGATCGATTCGGTGCTCGAGGAAAATGCGGAGGACTTCGTGAAGTCGTACGTCCAGAAGGGCGGTGAGTAGATCAGCGCGTGAGCACTGATCTGCTGTCACACCCTCGTCGTACGATTCGAGCGTGAAGCGGTGTCCTGATCGTGGTAGCGCACACCTACTGCAGAAGTCGCTCGCGACGGGCAGGCTTTGCGGGGGAGTGCTACCGCGTTCGCTGACAACTTGCCCGTGTAGGCTCGCTCGGCGATGAACGAGCGCCCGCTTCCGTTCTTCGGGCCCGGTGCCGACCCCGGACCGTCGTTCGCCGAGCTGCTCCGGCGGACCACACCAGCCGACGCGGGGCCTACGCAGTCGGCGGGCGCGCAGCAGGCTTCGGTCGACATCCCGCACGGGACAACGGTGGTGGCCATCCGCTTCGCCGACGGCGTCGTGCTCGCCGGGGATCGCCGCGCCACGAGCGGCTTCGCCATCGCGAGCCGACGGATCGAGAAGGTCTTCCCCGCCGACGAGTACTCGGGCGTCGCCTTCGCAGGTGTCGCCGGGCCCGGCAACGAGATGGTCCGGTTGTTCCAGACCCAGCTCGAGCATTACGAGAAGATCGAGGGCGAGTCCCTGTCACTCGAGGGCAAGGCAAACCAGCTCGCTCAGATGGTCCGCGCAAACCTGCCCGCCGCCATGCAAGGGCTGATCGTCGTGCCGCTCTTCGCCGGGTTCGACGAGCGCCGTGGGCACGGCCGTGTGTTCAGCTTCGACGCTACCGGTGGGAAGTACGAGGAAGCCGACTTTCAGACCAATGGCTCGGGTGGCGTGCACGCCAAGAACTGGATCAAGGCGCAGTGGCGCGAGGGACTGTCGGCGGACGAGACGATCGACATCGCCGTGCGGTCGTTGTTCGCGGCGGCCGACGAGGACACGGCGACCGGCGGCCCGGACCTGGTGCGGCGGATCTTCCCGACTGTGGCGGTGATCGGCGCCGACGGATACCGCTCCCTCCCCGACGACGAGGTCGAACGGCGCGCCACCGCGCTGCTCGGAGGGCGAGAGGAGGGCGCCGGCGAATGACCATGCCGTTCTACGTTTCGCCGGAGCAGGTCATGAAGGACCGCGCCGACTACGCCCGCAAGGGCATCGCGCGCGGCCGGAGCCTCATCGCGCTCGAAGCGGCGGACGGCATCGTGATCGTGGCAGAGAATCCGTCGCGGACGCTGTTCAAGATCAGCGAGATCTACGACCACATCGCGTTCGCGGGCGTCGGGAAGTACAACGAGTTCGAGATGCTCAAGATCGCAGGCATTCGTCAGGCCGATCTCAAGGGCTACGCCTACTCTCGCGAGGACGTCAACGCGCGCTCGCTTGCGAATGCGTACGCGCAGACGCTCGGGCAGGTCTTCACGCACGAGATGAAGCCGTACGAGGTGGAGATCCTCGTCGCCCAGGTCGCCGATACCGCCGGCAACGACGAGCTGTTCCACATCCTGTACGACGGCACCGTGCAGGACGAGGAAGGGCACACGGTCCTCGGCGGCTCTGCCGACGCCATCGCCCAGACGCTCGACACCCGCTACCAGGCCGGCCTCAGCATCGACGATGCCATCAGGCTCGGGGCGTCGGTGCTCGGTGACAGCGACGGCCAGCCGCTCGCGCCCGAACAGCTCGAGGTTGCCGTGCTGCAGCGGGGCGTGACCGGACGCGCCTTTCGCCGCGTGAAGGGCGACGAGCTCGGACGCGTCCTCGCCGGCTGACCGGCGACGGCGTCAGCTCAGTCGGGCGTATAGCACGATCGGCGCGATCGCGGCGGCGAGGAGCGCGGCGGCTGCGGCAACCCGTGCCCACGGACTCCGGGTCTTCGTCTTGCCACTCCACTCGCTCGGCGCCGCCAGGGTCGCGTCGACCTCGGCCGCGAGCACGACGAGCTCAGCGTCTTCCATCTGATCGGCGGGTACGTACACCTCGACGCGTGCGAGATCGCCAACTGTGAGTGCGTACGGCCCGTCGACCGGTCCGCGTAGCTGGGCGTCGATGCCCTCCGAGTGCAACCGCGCGTTCAGCACGTGCGCCGAGAACGATCCGCTGACCCAGGTCAGCCGTTCCATCGGCACCATCGACCCTCCTTTGGCACCTCGGAGCTCGATCTTATGGCGAGCTGAACGAGGTCGCGCGCGACGAATCCTGGTCCGGCAGCGGCCCTTCAGCCCGGTACGCTCCGCGTGTGGAGCGTCGAATCTTCGGTCTCGAGAACGAGTACGGGGTGACCTGCACGCTTCGCGGGCAACGGCGCCTCAGCCCTGACGAAGTCGCGCGCTATCTGTTCCGACGGGTTGTGTCATGGGGCCGCTCGAGCAACGTGTTCCTCGAGAACGGCGCCCGGCTCTACCTCGACGTCGGCAGCCACCCCGAGTACGCGACACCCGAGTGCGACTCGATCGACGATCTCGTCGTCCACGACAAGGCGGGTGAGCGCATCCTCGAAGGCCTCGTCCGCAGCGCCGAGCAGCGCCTGCGGGAGGAAGGCATCCGGGGCGAGGTATTCCTCTTCAAGAACAACACCGACTCCGCCGGCAACTCCTACGGATGCCACGAGAACTATCTCGTGGAGCGGGACGGCGACTTCGCCAAGTTCACCGACGTCCTGATCCCGTTCCTCGTGACCCGACAGGTCTATGCAGGCGCGGGCAAGGTCCTCCAGACCGCGCGCGGCGCCATGTACTGCGTGAGCCAGCGGGCCGAGCACATCTGGGAGGGCGTGTCGAGCGCGACGACCCGGTCGCGACCGATCATCAACACCCGCGACGAGCCCCACGCCGACGCCGAACGCTTCCGGCGCCTCCACGTGATCGTCGGCGACTCCAACATGAGCGAGTACACGACGTTCCTCAAGATCGGCGCGACGTCGGTCGTCCTGCGGATGCTCGAGGAGGACGCCAGCCCCTGGCGCGACCTCACGCTCGAGAACCCGATCCGCGCCATCCGCGAGATCAGTCACGACCTCACGTGCCGCCGTCGGGTGCGGCTCGCCAACGGGCGCGAGCTCTCGGCGATCGAGATCCAGACGGAGTACCTGAACCGCGCCCTGCGGTTCGCCAAGCGGCGCGGGCTCACGCCGCTCGAGGAGCAAGCGCTCCGCATGTGGGAGCACGCGATGACCGGTCTCCAAGACGATCCCTTGTCTCTGGACACCGAGGTCGACTGGGTCATCAAGTACCACATGATCGAGGCGTACCGGAAGCGACACGACCTCCCGCTGACGCACCCACGTGTCGCGCTGCTCGACCTCTCGTACCACGACGTCACCAGAGCGCGGTCGCTCTACTACCTGCTCGAACGGCGGGGACGCCTCCAGCGCACCGTCCGCGACAGCGAGATCGACACGGCCGTCAACACCCCGCCCCAGACCACACGAGCCCGACTCCGGGGCGCGTTCATCAAGAGGGCCAAGGAGCGAAAGCGCGACTACACGGTGGACTGGGTCCACCTGAAGCTGAACGACCAGGCGCAGCGCACGGTCTTGTGCAAGGACCCGTTCAAGGCGCGCGACGATCGCGTCGAGCGGCTGATCTCGAGTCTGTAGCAGCGCGCTCCTTCGGGCTCGGCCTTCTAACCTCGGGTCATGCCGTCGTTCCGGTCCGGGAAGGTGACGACGCTCCTCATGGAGCGACCAGGGCTGCAGCGCGTCGAAGTCGACCTGGGTGACGGGAACGAGCGCGCGTACGTCCTCACCCAGCTCACCGGCAGCGTCGCGGTGGGGGACCGGGTCGTGGTGAACACGACGGCAGTCGAGCTCGGGTTGGGAACCGGCGGGTGGCACGTCGTGCACTGGAATCTCGAGCGCGAGCAGTGGTCCGAGCGAGGGCCCGGGCACATCATCAAGGGCCGGTACACGAGCCTGCAGGCGGACGTGGGAAGCGCCGAGGAGCATCTCGAGGAGCTCGCCGAGGTCGAGTCGATCGAAGGGATGCCCGTCGTGGCGGCGGCGCTGCACAGCCAGCTGCCCGCTGCGGCCGTGGCGTTCAAGCAACGAGCGCCCGACGCACGCCTCGCCTACGTGATGACCGATGGCGCCGGCCTCCCGCTCGCCCTTTCAGACCTCGCCTTCGAGCTCCGGGATCGGACGCTGCTCGACGCGACGATCACGTGCGGCCATGCCTTTGGGGGCGACTACGAGGCGGTCTCGATCTTCTCGGCCCTGACGGTGGCCCGCCACGTCGCCGGCGCCGATGCCGTCGTCGTGGCTATGGGGCCCGGCATCGTCGGGACGAACACCCGGCTCGGATTCTCGGGGATGGAGGTCGGCGGGATCCTCGACGCCGCTGCCGCGCTCGACGGCCAGCCGATCGCCTGCCTGCGCGTCTCGTTCGCGGACCCGCGGTCTCGACACGTCGGGCTATCGCACCACACGCGGACGGCATTGCGGCTGGCTTGCCGCGAGCGCGTGACGGTGGCCGTGCCCCGCCTCGGCGGCGACGAGCAGGCCCGGCTCCGCGCCGACCTCGTCCAGGGCGGTATCGCAGCTCGCCACGACCTCGTCGACGTCACGCCGCCGGACGTCCTCCGTCTGCTCGAGGAAACCGGTCTCGACGTCGTGTCGATGGGACGGCCGGCCGCCGCCGACCCCGCGTTGTTCCTTGCCGCCGGTGCGGCCGGCGTGCTGGCCGCCGAGCGCGCCTGACCGGGAGTGCAGTGACGGACCGGCTCGAGCGGCTCACCAACCTCGTCGCCACGCTCCTCGACACGCGCCGCCCGTTGACGCTCGAGGAGATCGTCGAGGTCGTCCCCGGGTATCCGGACGACAAGCTGTCGTACCGCCGTCAGTTCGAGCGCGACAAGGACACCCTGCGGGGGATCGGCATCCCGGTCCGTCTCGATTCGGTCGACGGCCTCGGCCCCGAGCAGGGGTATCGCATCCTGCCCGACGAGTACTACCTGCCGTCCCTCGACCTCACCGCCGACGAGCAGGCGGCGTTGCACGTCGCGGTGACCGCCGTTCGCCTCGAGGGCGGCCCGGCACCGGCCGAGGCGCTGTGGAAGCTCGGCGGGCGCGAGGGCGAGGCGGCACATGCGCTCGCCGCCCTGCCGACGGTTCCCGCGCTGCCCGCGCTGTTCGACGCCTACCGCACCCGTTCCGCGGTGACGTTCACGTACCGCAATGAAGTCCGCCACGTCGATCCGTGGGGGATCCTGTTCCGACGGGGCCACTGGTACGTCGTCGGACACGATCACGACCGGGGTGAACAGCGATCGTTTCGCGTCGACCGAATCGAGGGCGACGTCGACGCGGGACCTGCTCGCGCGTTCGAGCCGCCCGCGAGGCTCGAGCCGGGCGCGGTCATCCGGGACGAGCCATGGCAGTACGGCGAGGAGGACGTCGTGCGTGCGAGCGTGTTGGTCGACGCCTCGCAGGCGGTGGCAGTTGTCGACCAGGTCGGAGAGGCCGCGGTGAAAGAGCGCCGCGACGACGGCAGCGTCGTTCTCGAGTTGCCGGTCACGAACACCGCCGCGTTCCTGTCGTTCGTGCTCGGCTTTCTCGACGCCGCCGAGGTCCTCGGTCCGCCCGAGCTGAGGGCCGAGATGGTCGCCTGGCTCGAGCGGATCGCGCGGGGCGCGGCGTGAGCCCGCGGCCGCTGGCGGGTTCCCGGCTACGACGGGTTCTCGCGCTCGTGCCGTGGATCGCGGAACATCCGGGCGCCGCGCTCGACGACATCGCCCCGCGCTTCGGCGTCTCTGAAGCCGAGCTGGAGCACGATCTGGCGCTCCTCCCGTTGTGTGGGCTCCCGCCGTACACGCCCGATCGCCTCATCGAGGTCGAGATCGTCGACGGCCATGTCTGGATCCGGTTTGCCGAGTACTTCGGCCGCCCGCTACGACTCTCGGCGGAGGAGGGCCTCGCACTGCTCGCCGCCGGCCGGGCGCTCCTGGCGGTGCCGGGTTCGGACGAGCGTGGCGCGCTGGCCACGGCGCTCGACAAGCTCGCAGGTGCACTCGGTGCGACCGAAGGCCTCTCGGTCGAGGTCGGGGAGCCCACCCATCTCGACGCCTTGCGGCGCGCCACGGCCGCGCACGAGCGGGTGGAGATCGACTACTACTCGTTCGGGCGGAATGCGACCACGACACGCGAGATCGACCCTCGATCCGTGTTCCACGCCTTCGGGCACTGGTACGCAGCGGCGTACTGCCATCAGGCGGCGGACGAGCGGCTCTTCCGTCTCGACCGCGTTCGGGCGGTTCGCCCGACGGGTCAGCACTTCGACCCCGCCGCCGGCGAGGAACCCGACTTCGGCGAGAGCGTCTACCACCCCCGAACCGACGACCCCCGCGTCACGCTCGAGCTGGATCCCACCGCTACGTGGGTGGTGGAGAGCTATCCCTCCGAGGAGGCGGAGGAGCGCCGCGACGGCTCGTGGCGGGTCGTCCTGGCGGTCAGCGAGCGGGCCTGGCTCGAGCGTCTCCTGCTCGAACTGGGGTCGGCGGCCCGGGTCGCGGCGCCCGCCGGGCTGCAAAAGGTCGGGGCCGAAGCGGCCGATCGACTCCTGACCCGCTACTGCGACTGACACCGCCGCGTGCGAGGATGTCCGCCAGTGGAGCAGGCCACGTGACCGACCCCGACCCCGGCGGCGTCGACACGACGACGCCTCCTTCCGAATCTCAGACGGTCGAGGGCCCGGCGCGCCCTGAGCCGGGCGGGCGCTCGAAGGGGGGAGACAAGGGCCGCAGGACACGTCGCACGATCATCGAGTGGGCGATCCTGATCGGCAGTGCGCTGCTCATCGCGATCCTCATCAAGACCTTCCTCTTCCAGGCGTTCTACATCCCCTCCGAATCGATGAAGCCCACGCTCAACGTCGGCGACCGCGTGCTCGTCAACAAGCTGAGCTATCGATTGCACGACGTGCACCGCGGCGACATCGTGGTGTTCTCGACACCGCCGAAGGCCAAGGACGCGAACGGTACGATCCAGGATCTCGTCAAGCGAGTGATCGGCTTACCCGGCGAGTCGTTCTCCACACACGACGGCGGTGTCTACATCAACGGCCGGCCACTGAAGGAGCCGTACCTCCAGAAGGGCGTGCAGACGTGCGCGCCGAACACGACTGCGAGTGGCTGTGGTGACGTGACCGCCACCACGATCCCGGCCGGCGACGTGCTGGTGTTGGGTGACAACCGCCCGGCGTCGAAGGACTCGAGGTTCTTCGGCCCGATCAAGGAGTCGTCGATCGTCGGCCGCGTGTTCGTGCGCATCTGGCCGCTCAACGACCTCGGCTTCCTGTAGCTCCGTTGACCGTGGTCAGGTCGCCACATCTCCCTGCTTGAGCCACTCGGTCACCGTGCTGACCATCCGGGCCACGTGGTCGGAGTACACGGCGTCGACGTCCAAGCGCAGCATCGACCGCAGGTGGCGGATCTCTTGGACATCCCAGGCGAACGCGTTCACGTCGAAGCGGTGGAACAGGGCGACGAGGCCCGCGGTCCATTCCGAGTAATGGAAGTTCATCGTGCGGATGCCGGCCGCCGACAGGTCGGCCGCATGGCGCTCGAGCGGTGCTTCGATGTGCTGGCGCCGACGGGAATGCACGAGCTGCACGTCCGGCATCCGCTCGCGTAGACCGGCGAGGAAGCTGACACTTGGGTGGCAGAGCCACAGTCGGCCCGGCGCGCCGTCGCCAACGGCGCGGGCGATCTCGACGATCGGCTCGGTGGCGGCGCGGTCCTTGACGTCGATCGAGAGCTCGAACTCCGAGCCGAGCTCGGCGTAGAGATCTGCGAGCCGGGGAACGCCCAGCTCGGCCAGCTCGTCGGCCGACGACTTCGTCACGTTGCGACGTCGGAGGCCCCGGCGGGCAACGCGATCGTGGAGCAGCACGGGCTCACCGTCACGGGACAACCACGCGTCGGTCTCGAGACCCCGGGCGCCGAGCTCGAGCGCGCGCTGGAACGCCGGCATCGTGTTCTCGGGGGCCTCGGCCCGGGCGCCCCGGTGAGCGAACGTGATCGGTAGCACGGGTGTCCGCATCATCGCAGGCCTCGAGGGGGGCACGGATCCGCCGAGCCGGAAGAGGGCGCCCGAGGCGGTTTTTGCAACCCTCACGAGTACCATCGCCGTTCGGGGAACGGCGCGAAAGGAGCTCGATTGCCGCAGGTTGGCCCGCTCGAGATCCTCGTGGTCCTGGTCGTGGCGCTGGTGGTGTTCGGCCCGAGCAAGCTGCCGCAGCTCGGCCGGCAGGTCGGGCGCGGCTATCGCGAGTTCCGCAAGTTCCAGCAGGGCATCCAGGCCGACGTCGAAGGCGCGTTCCGCGACGACGATGACGACGACGGCCCCGTCCCCGAGGATGGCGCCGACGACACCCCCGGGCAGATCGAAGCCAGCAAGCCCGACCACTCCGCGCCCCGCGAGCCGCCGCCGGCTGACACGACCTCGTAACCGGTTTCGTGGCAATCACCGAGAACGGCGGCCGCATGACGGTCGTCGAGCACCTGACGGAGCTTCGCCGCCGAATCATCATCTCCATCATCGCGGTGTCGCTTGCCGCGATCGTCTGCTTCATCTTCTCGCAGTCGATCATCCGGTTTTTCGTCACCTACTACACCGACGCGACGAAGGGGCAGAAACACGCGCTGATCTTCCTGGGGCCGCTCGACGCGTTCCTTACCCGCATCAAGATCGCCACCTACGGCGGCATCGTGCTCGCCCTGCCCGTCTGGTTGTTCGAGCTGTGGCGGTTCATCACTCCGGGGTTGAACCCGAAAGAGAAGCGCTACGCGATCCCGTTCATCCTCGCGTCGATCGTCCTGTTCGCGATGGGTGCGTTCGTCGCGCTCCTCACGTTGCCGAAGGCGCTCGAGTTCCTGCTCGACATCGGTGGATCGCAGCTGAGACCGGAGCTCACGGCCGACAAGTACCTGGGGCTCGTCTCGCTCATGATCGTCGCGTTCGGGATCGCATTCGAGTTCCCGGTAGTGCTGGTGTTCCTGCTGCTGGCGCGCGTGCTCACGACACAGCAGCTGCGCAAATGGCGGCGGCCTGCGATCCTGATCATCGTGATCTTCGCGGCCGTCATCACGCCCAGCCAGGATCCGTACTCCTTGTTCTTCATGGCCGTGCCGATGTACATCTTCTATGAGATGTCGATCATCATCGGAAGGGTGTTGAAGCGATGAGCCCACCTCGCCGCCGCCGCGACGCCTACCGCCCTCCCCGGAGCCGCAGCGATGTCCTCACGGCGGTCGCGGCCGTCGTCGGGGTCCTCGTGGTGACGGCCGCGCTGATCTGGTTCCTGCAGCCCGGCAGCAAATCGGGATCGGGGCAGCCGGGCATCAGCACGCCCCCGTCGGTTCCGAGCTCGCCGAGCCTGCCGGTGGAGACGCCACCGCCTGGGCCGTCTGCGAGCACGCCATGAGGTCGTGACCGAAGCCCGGGCCACGGACGCGCGCGAAAGCCGGCGCGATTCGTTCGAGTCGAGCCGGCCGTTCCCCCTCGACGCCTTCCAGCGGCGCGCGCTCGACGCGATCGACAACGGGCAGTCGGTGCTCGTCGCCGCACCGACGGGTTCGGGCAAGACGGTCGTGGCCGAGTACGCGATCGCCACCGCTCTGGACGACGGGGGCAAGGCCTTCTACACCACGCCGCTCAAGGCGCTGTCCAATCAGAAGTTCGGGGACCTCAGCCGCGAGCACGGAGCCCGGCGCGTCGGGCTCCTCACCGGAGACAACTCGATCAACGGCAACGCGTCGGTCGTGGTCATGACGACCGAGGTGTTGCGCAACATGATCTACGCGCGGTCGTCGACTCTCGAGGGTCTGCGCTTCGTGATTCTCGACGAAGTGCACTACTTGCAGGACCCGTACCGGGGCGCGGTGTGGGAGGAGGTCATCATTCACCTTCCGCCCGACGTCCGCGTGGTGTGTCTGTCGGCCACGGTGTCGAACGCCGAGGAGTTCGCAGCGTGGGTCGAGACGGTGCGAGGGGAGACGGCGGCGGTGATCGAGGAGCGGCGACCGGTCCGCCTCGAGCATCTCTACACGGTGGGGGAGCGAGGGAGCGATCAGGTCCACCTGCTCCCGACGTTCGTCGAGCGCGACGGGGAGGCGCGGCCGAATCCCGAGGCAGCGCGCCTCGACTCGGGCGGCGGGCGGCCCGCGGGCGGGCGCGGACGCCCGCGCAGCCGGCTCCGGACCCCGCGGCGGGTCGAGATCGTCGAGGTGCTCTCCGAGCGGCGCATGCTGCCGGGGATCACATTCGTGTTCAGCCGCGCCGGGTGCGATCAAGCCGTTCAACAGTGCGTGGCCGGCGGGCTGCGGCTGACGAGCTCGGACGAACGGACGGAGATCCGTCGCATCGCCGAGGAGCACACGGACGCCCTGTCGGACGAGGACCTCGAGGTCCTGCGCTACGGCGAATGGATCACCGGCCTCGAAGCAGGCCTCGCCGCGCATCACGCGGGGATGGTCCCCCCGATGAAGGAGGCGGTCGAGGAAGCGTTCGGTGCCGGCCTCGTGAAGATGGTGTTCGCGACGGAGACGCTGTCGCTCGGGGTCAACATGCCCGCCCGGTCGGTGGTGATCGAGAAGCTTTCCAAGTTCACGGGCGAGAAGCACGAGTTCCTCACGCCCGGCGAATACACGCAGCTCACCGGGCGCGCCGGGAGACGGGGTATCGACGACGTCGGCTACGCGGTCGTGTGCTGGAGCCCGTTCGTGCCCTTCGACCAGGTTGCGTCGCTGGCATCCCGTCGCACATACGCGCTGCGCTCGTCGTTCCGACCGACGTACAACATGGCCGCGAACCTCGTGCAGCGGTACCCGGCTGACGTCGCGCATCATCTGCTCAACCTGTCGTTCGCGCAGTTCCAGACGGATCGTGATGTCGTCGCGCTGGAACGGCAGCTCGAGCGCAGCCGTGCGCTGCTTGCCAAGAACCGCGATACAGCCCGGCGAGGTTCCGGCGACATCGACGACTACCGGCGCGTCAGCGCGGCGGTGGACGCCGAGCGGCGCGCGCACCGGGGTCCCGGCCGCGCCGCCGATGCGATCGAGAGCCTCCGGCCGGGTGACGTGCTCGCGGGGGCCGGTCGCCACGGCCGCGTGGCCGTGCTCGGCCATGAGCGAAGTCGGCGGGGCACCCCGCGGGTGCTCGCGCTGACTGAAGGGCGCGAGCTCGTACGGCTGGGGCCCGACGACTTCGACGAGCCGCCGACGCGCGCCGGGCAGATCGAGCTGCCGTTGCCGTACGCACCGGGCCGGAGCGAGTTCCGGCGCGAGGTCGCGGATCGACTTCATCGCGTGCAGACCCACCGCGCCGATCAGCGCAAGAAGACACGCCCGACCAGCCGAGCCTCGGATCTGGAGACGGAGTTGGCCGAGCATCCGGTGGCGGGCGATCGCGACCGCGAGGCACGGGTTCGGGCGGCCGCGTCATCCGAGCGCCTGGAACGCGAGGTGGCACGTCTCGAGCGCCGCGTGCGCGGCCGCAGCGAGAGTCTCGCCCGCCAGTTCGACCGTGTCCTGCGGGTCCTCGAGGCGTGGGGATACGTCGATGACTGGTCGGTCACGGAGTGGGGCGGCGTCCTTGCCCACCTCTACACCGAGACCGATCTGGTCGTCGCCGAGTCGCTGCGCGAGGGGCTCCTCGACGATCTCGACCCCGCCGAGATCGGGGGGCTGGTCTCGTGCTTCACCTACGAGCGGCGAGGTCCGGACGGCGTCGGTTCGCTCCCGCCCGCCCGCTGGCCCACCCGCGAGCTCGCGAAGAGGTGGCGTGCGCTCGAACGCATCGCCCAGGACCTCAACCACAACGAAGACGACGCCGGTTTGGCGGAAACCCGCTCCCCGGACCCGGGGTTCGTCCCGTACGCCTACGACTGGGTAGCGGGCGAGGATCTCGCCGAGGTGCTCGGTGACGACGCGGAGATGACCGGAGGCGACTTCGTGCGCCACGTCAAGCAGTGCATCGACCTCCTCCGGCAGATCGGCGACGTCGCGCCGAAGCCGGAGACGGCGAAGACGGCACGCGCCGCCGCCGACGCCTGCTTCCGCGGCGTGATCGCGGCGTCGAGCGCCGTCGGTCGGTGACGCGTCAGCTGCGCCGCGGCGAGCCGTGGGGACGCGCGGCCTCCGGCCCACCCGAGCTCGACGTCGTGGGCGACGACGCCGACCTCGCCGCCGTCGCGATGAGCAATCGCGGCGCGCTGGTGCGATTTCGGCCGTCGCCCCAATCCGACATCGCGCGTGCGCTCGGGCTCGGGCCCGCGAGCGAGGAGACGACGGAGCTCGCGATCGACGCTCTCGCGGTCGAGCCCGACGGCGGTGCCGTCAACGCGGTTGTGCTGGGCGCGCCGCCGGACCGGCTGCGGTGGACCGCCCGCGCGTCGGGCATCACCGTGCGGGTCGACGGACGCCCGTGGTTCCAGGGTCGTGCGACCACCGTCGTCGTGGCGAGCGGCCAGTTCCTACGTGGTGCCGACATCGTCCCCCGCGGCCACCCGGGTGACGGCTGGGCGGAGGTCCAGGTCTACGAGCTCATGCGCCGCGCCCGGCGCCCGATGCGCCGCCGGCTGCCGACGGGCACCCACGTGCCGCACCCGGGCATCCGAGGCGGACGGGCGCGGCGGGTCGACGTCGAGGTGGCCGGACGCGGCCTGCCGGTGGAGATCGACGGCCGCCCGCGGGGCCGGACAGGCCGGCTCGGTGTGATAGTCGTCCCGGGGGCAATCCGGCTGTTGGTGTAGGACGAGACGCGGACAGGCCGGCGTGCTATCCGCCGACCCGTCTTGGGGCACCAGTACGATCGGCCACCCGTCCACCGGACCCGGACCGCCGCATGCAGTACGTGCCCGAGCGCTTCACCCACCAGGAGCAGTCGGTGCTGCGCCCGTATTTCACGAACCTCGACGCGCCCGTCTTCGCGCTCGTGAACCTGCCCGAGGTCGTGAAGGGCGCGCTGTTCGCCCGCTATTCACGGTCGCCCAAGAGCCTGCGGCGACTCTTCCTCGACGAGTTCGTCGGTGACCTCGACCTCACGGGCGACCTCACCGTCGACGCGACCGTCGGGCTTCGGCGCGCCGAGGAGCTCTACGACCGGGTGTTCTTCGAGTACGGCGACGACTCGGTGGCCCAGCTCGGAGGCGTGCACCTGGCCTGCGAGCAAGCGTCGAACCTGCTCACGAAGATCCTCGAGTGGGGCCGTCTCATGGCGTACCTCGAGCAGTCGACCCGCTACATCCCGTACGACAGCCGCCTCGGCGGGCGCTTCCGGTACTGGCGCGACCCGGAGATCGCCCGGTCGCCGCTCGGTGCACGCTACGTCGCCGACCTCGACGCGCTGTTCGACACCTACGCGCGCGTCCTGCCCGACCTCATGGAGTGGGCGCGCGCCCGCTACCCGAAGGAGCCCGGCGACTCCGACTTCGTGTACAAGCAGACGATCAAGGCGAAGGCGTGTGACGCCGCGCGCGGCATCCTGCCGGGGGCGACGTTGTCGAACGTCGGGATCTACGGTACAGGCCAGGCGTTCGAGGCGCTCCTGATTCGCATGCGGGCGCATCCGCTGCGCGAAGCGCAGCAGTACGCGGCGATGATGCTCGCAGAGCTGCGGAAGGTCATCCCGTCGTTCCTCACCCGCGTCGACCGCCCCGAGCGTGGCGGCGCCTGGACCGAGTACCTCGGCGACACGCGCCGGGCGACGGCCGAGCTCGTGGGCCGGGTCCTCGGCGGCGAGGCGCCCGAGCCGCGCCCGGCGGTCGTCCTCACCGACTTCGATCCGGACGGTGAGGAGAAGCTCCTGGCCGCGGTCTGCTACCCGCACACGAACCTGCCCGAGGACCAGATCCGGGCGCGGGTGCGGCGACTGTCGACCGACGAGCGGGTGGCACTGCTGCGCGCGTACGTCGGAGAGCGGACGAACCGGCGCCACAAGCCCGGCCGGGCCTTCGAGCGCACCGACTACCGGTTCGACGTCCTGTGCGACTACGGGGCCTTCCGGGACCTCCAGCGCCACCGGATGCTGACCATCGAATGGCAGCCGCTGTCACCGGCCCACGGCTACGACGTCCCCGAGGCGGTCGTCGAGGCGGGCCTGGCCGAGCCCTTCGAGGAGGCGATGGCGGTCTCGGCCGGCCTCCACGACGTGCTGGCGCCCGACTTCCCCGACCAGGCGCCCTACGCGGTGTCGCTCGCGTACCGAGTCCGCTTCGCCGTCCAGATGAACGCCCGCGAGGCGATGCACATGCTCGAGCTGCGGACGTCTCCCCAAGGCCATCCCGCGTACCGTCGCGTCTGCCAGGAGATGCACCGCCTGATCGCGGGCGAGGCCGGCCACCGGGCCGTGGCGGAGGCGATGCGCTATGTCGATCACACGACCTACGAGCTCGAGCGTCTGACGGCCGAGCGCGCCGCCGAGCAACGCCGTGCGGCGCCGCGTTCGTAGGCCCGAGCGAAAAAATCTCCGGCGCGCTGAGCAGCATCGACGCGCGACCGTGCTGGTCACGACGCCGCCGCGAATGCGCCTGACCCTTGACACGGCTCCGGATCTCGGGCGTACTACATGCTCATCCCTGCGCCGTGTTACCGGTCGTGGGTCTTCCGGTGGCGATGCCGCGGAGCTCGTTCGGAAGGGGCGGTGCGGGGTGTTGGGGGTCCGGGAGACCAAGTAGAGAACGCTGGAATAACCTCGCTGCCAGGGCAGTGCGGGCCAAACAGTGGCCCC
>JBKOWN010000163.1:0-27521 GCA_046724435.1 Actinomycetota bacterium | reverse complement strand
GGCGAGAGCGCGACCACCGACGAGATCATCGAGCACTGCCGCGCCCACATCGCTTCGTACAAGAAGCCGCGCACGGTCGAGTTCGTCGAGAAGCTGCCGCGCGACGGCTTCGTGGTCGACTACGCCGCCCTCGACGAGCAGTTCGGCGGGGGCGGCTACCCGGGCGGGAGGAACCGGAGCGCGTGAGCGACAACAGCGCGCCGGTCGTCCGCATCGGCGACCCCGACGGCCCGTACCGTCGGCGTATCCGCACGGTCTCGATCGACCGCGGCGTGGTCGAGGGCGCGCTCGAAGACGACTTCCATCATTTCGAGGTCACGTTGCGTCACGACGGCAACCACGTGACGGGCGTCGAAGCGCGATCACGTCGCTGGCCGTGGAGCACGTGCCCCGATGCCGCCGCGCACCTACGTCCGATCGAGGACATGCCTTTGTCGACGCGTTGCACCGCGATCGCCGGCGTCGCCGATCCGCGCATGAACTGCACGCACCAATTCGACCTCGCCGGGTTGTGCGTCACCCACGCTGCACGCGGCGACGAGCGTCGCCAGTACGACGCCGAGGTGCCCGCCGCCGTAGACGACGTCACCGAGCCGCGCTTGTGGCGCGACGGTGAGCTCGTCCTGGCCTGGACGCTGTCTTGGCGCGACGGCACTCGCCGGCTCGTCGATAGCCCGCCGTACGACGAGGCCCCGTGGCGCGGCGGATTCTTCCGTTGGGCCGACGACTCGCTCGACCCCGACGCCGCCGAAGCCGCGATCGTCCTGCGCCGGGCGTGCGAGATCGGGATGGGCCGCGGCATGGACCTCGAGGCCGTCGACTCCGCCGCCGAGCTGGGGCCGTTGATGGGCCCCGTCTGCTACACGATGCAGCCCACGGTCGCCCCGGTCGCGTTCCGCAACCGAGGCAGCATCCGCGACTTCGCCCGGCATCCCGACGCGCTCCTGCACGATCAGTAGCCGGGGGTGCCCCCGCTCGACCCGCTGGTGGTCGACGGCGCCGACGGCGAACCGCTGGCGGTGACTGCGTGCCACATGAACTGCTGGCCATCGAAGGCGTCGTTGACGCCCTCGCCACCCAGCTGCCCGGCCTGGTCTTCGACGAACCGGTAGACGGGGGCGCCGTTGAAGGTCACCTGCGACTTCCCGTCAGGACGCATGAGCTCTCCGAGCGCGCCGCCGGTCACGGCGCCGGTCGGCTGACCCTGGGTCGTCAGCGGCTCCCAGAACTGAAGGCACCCACCCGTGCATCGGACCATGCCGCCCGCCTCTTGGTCGGAGGTGTACAGCGCCTTTCCGGTGCCGTCGACCAGCACCGTCTTGCCATCGATGCGCTTCGTCGTCACGGTCGCCGCGCTCGCGCGAGACGCGCTCGATCGCATCGATGATCCGCTGCCGCCTCCGCTACCGCCGCACGCGGCAAGCAGGATTGCTGCCGCTGCGAAAGTCGCCAGAGCGAGGAGTCGCTTCATGTCCTGACCTCCTGGGGAGAAGTTGATTCGATCGCGGGTCGCCGGCGCGGTGACCCGACTCCCACGTGACGGGCGACGAGGTACACGCCCAAGAGCGCCACGGTTGCGATCTCGCTGACCTGCGACGCCCGAATCGCTGACGGGTTGTAGCCGGGCTCCATGAACCCGAACAGCGGCCGACGCTCGGCGATGAGCAGGAAGACATACGACGTCGCGGCGAGGGCGATGCCGCCGAGCGCCAGCCCGGCGACGACGAGTGCGCCCCATCGCCTCGACAATCGCTCGAACGGGACGAGCAGCCCGACACCGAGGGTCGTCGATCCGACGAAGTTCAGGACGAACAGCGTCCCGATCGTCGGGATGGCCGAATAGAGGTCGTCGTATTGCTGGAGGTGCACGGCACCCACCGCGAGGAGCGAGAGCGCGCCGAGCACTCGTGCCGTCAACCACACCCACTGCCGGACGCTCATGCCTTCAACTACCGACCAGGCGAGGCGCCGGATCACCCGAGTGACAGATGTCGCTCCGAGTGATCTCGACGGCGGAGTTCTTCGTATCCCCTTACGTGTGGACACTGACGGACGAAGCTCTGCTCGCGGGCTTCGCGGTCGGCGATGCCGGTGCCGCCGAGACGTTCATCGCGAGGTTCCAGCGCCGCGTGTACGGCGTCGCGCTCGCGATCACACGGGATACCCGGCTCGCCGAGGATCTGGCGCAGGAAGCCTTCATGCGCGCCTGGCGCCATGCGGAGACGTTCGATCCCCGGCGCGGGAGCGTGGCGACCTGGTTGATCGTGATCACACGCAACCTGGCAGTCGACGCGATGCGGACCCAGCCTCGGTCCCAGCTCGTGGACCCCGACGAGCTCGAATGGCTGTCGCCCCCGGCGGCCGAGGCAGATCCAGCCGACGCGACGATGCGGGCGAGCGATGTCGACTGGCTGCGCCGCGCGCTCGACGACGTGCCCGACGAGCAGCGACGAGCGGTCGTGCTGGCCGGCATCCTCGGCCTCACGGCGCAGGACGTCGCCGAGCACGAGCACATCCCGCTGGGAACCGCCAAGTCGAGGATCCGCCTCGCGATGGACAAGCTCCGTCACGCGCGCGCAGACGCAGAGCCCGCACGATGAGCACGATGAGCTGCGCAGACGTCCAGGAGCGAGCGCCCGATCTCGCCCTCGGCACCCTCACCGGTCGAGAACGCGCCGAGGTCGTCGCCCATCTCGACGGCTGCGCGTCGTGTCAGGCCCTCGTTGGTGAGTACGCGTCGGTCGCCGACGCGCTTCTCGGCCTCGCCCCCGAGGCCGAGCCCCCGGTGGCGCTGGCGCCACCAGTCCTAGAGGCGATTCGGCCGCCCCGCCGTCGCCGTCGTCGAGTCACGGCCCTCGTTGCCGCCGCCGCGCTTGCGCTCACCGCGGGCACGGGCCTGACGGTGGCCCTCGTGGCCCACGACGGGGGCGGGGGCGGATCGACCGCGGCGGCGCCGACGCTGCGCTCCGCGCCGATGGTCGGGGCCGGCGACCTCACCGTCGGCCGCGTCGTTTCCACGGGCGACCGACCGCCGAAACTCGCCGTCAGCGTCGACTACTGGGTCCCCGACGGTAGGTACCAGCTCTCGGCACGGGACCCGAGCGGAGCCTCGAAGCCGGTCGGAACGCTCGCGGTCTCCGGTGGACGCGGGACGTGGACCGGGCGCGCCGGCGGGCTCAGCCACCCGGTCTCAGTCGAGCTCGTGGACCAGTCCGGCCACCTCGTCTGCCAGGGCCGGCTCGCGTGACCCCTGATGCGCGAACCCACTCGCCGATGGGGCAATCTGTTTGCTCGTGAGCCAACCGACGGAAGCGGTCACCACGTCCACCACGACCAGGCCCGCCTCGACCGCGCCCTCTCCCGCCCCCGCCGACGATCAGAACGAAGCGGCGCGCCTCTTCAGCCTCTCGATTGTGATCTCGGGGACACGATGCCTGCTCACCTACATCGTGTTCCCGTGGATCCTGCCCGTGCTCGGCATCGCCGGCGGCGTCGGGCCCGTGGTCGGCGTCATCGTCGGCGTGGTCGCGATCGCGTTCAACCTCCTCAGCATCCGCCGGTGGCGTGCGAGCGGGCACGCGTGGCGTGTCCCGCTCATGACGCTCAACACCATCGTGATCGCGTTCCTGCTTGTCCTCGTCGCCATCGACGTGAGCGCGCTCGTTTCCTGACCGTCCAGCAGCCCGCACCAGCTACGGTGCGCACCGATGTCCCGGGCAGGGAAACCGCGTCGCCCGAGCTGGTGGTGGGCCGGCCTCGTGCCGGTGGCCGCGGTCCTGGCCGCGTGCGTCCCACCGCCGCCTCCTCCCCTGCCGGCGTCGCCGCTGTTCCAGGCGGCGTGCAACGGCGACTTGCAGGGCAACGTCGCCGGGAGCGTCGAATCGACCGCGCTGACCGAGACGTCGGGGGCGGCGGCCAGCCGGGCCAATCCCGGCGTGCTGTGGGCGCACAACGACTCCGGCGACACCCCGCGCGTGTTCGCCATGACGTCGTCCGGTCACCGCCTGTCGTGGTTCCAGCTCGCGGGCGCGTCGGCCGTCGACTGGGAGGACATGGCGATCGGCCCGGGACCGCAGCCCGGTCAGAGCTACCTGTACCTCGCGGACATCGGCGACAACAACCACGTCCGCACCTCGATCGTGGTGTACCGGGTCCCGGAACCGGCCATCAACACCCAGCAACCACCCGCCGAGGGACAGACGCTCGCGAATGTCACCGCGTTCACGATGCAGTATCCGGACGGCCCTCACGACGCCGAGGCGCTCGCGGTCGATCCCGCAAGCGGCGATCTCGTGATCGTGACCAAGGAGATCTCGGGGCAAGCAGGTGTGTACTCGCACCAGGCGTCCGCGGCGTCGTCGACCCTCGATCGGAAGAGCCCGATCTCACTCGGTGCCGGCACGCTCGTGACCGGCGCGGGTGCAACTCCGGACGGCACTGCCGTCGTGCTCCGCACCTATACGTCCGTCCTCGTGTTCCCGCACGCCCCTTCGACACCGCTCGACGAGGCGTTCGGATTCGGTTCGTGCGACGGCGCGTCGGCGGCCGAGCCCCAAGGGGAGGCGATCGCCGTGACCCCCGACGGGCGCGGGTACGTCACGATCAGCGAGGGAGCTCAACCGCCAATCAATCGCTTCGCGTTCTAGCCCGCCGCCCGCTCAGGCGGTGGGACTGCGGGGGGGATCCTGCAGGAGTCCGACGGGGTTGCCGTCGGCATCCCGCACCGTTGCGATCAGCCGGCCGCCGCCGACGTCCCTGACGGGGTGTTGCGTCTCTGCGCCCGTCTCGACGAGCGCAGCGACGCTCTCGTTGATGTCGTCGACTCGCCAGTAGGGGACGGGACCGGTCATGCCCTTGGCGTGGCCGTTGGGGTCGAGGCCAACGTCCTGGCCGCCGGCGTTGAACCCGACGTAGTACGCCTCGTCCGCGTACGGCTCCACACCGAGGAGCGTGCTGAACAGCTGCTTCGCCGCGGCCAGATCTTTGACCGGGTAGATGATGGTTTCCAACCCTGACGCCATCGAGAGCTCCTTACGTTCGTCTGTTACGTCGATCCGGATTGGATCGTCAGTGTCATGACGGATCACGAGGAAAGAAGGTAACGGTGGCCGAACGCGACTGGCTGGTGGACCGGTTCGAAGCCCGACGCACCCACCTGCGAGCAGTGGCCTACCGGATGCTCGGGTCGACCGGCGAGGCGGACGACGCCGTGCAAGAAGCCTGGGTCAGGCTCAACCGTTCCGACACGAGCGCCATCGAGAACCTCGACGGGTGGTTGACGACGGTCGTGTCCCGAGTGTCGCTCGACATGCTGCGGTCCCGCGCCTCGCGACGCGAGGAACCCGCCGGCGGGGACTTGCCGGACAACATCGAGAGCGCAGCGGCCGGGGGCGATCCCGAGCACGAAGCAATGCTGGCCGATACGGTCGGCTCAGCCCTGCTGGTGGTCCTCGACACGCTCAGCCCCGCCGAACGGCTGGCCTTCGTGCTGCACGACATGTTCGCGGTGCCGTTCGACGAGATCGGCCCCATCGTGGGCCGATCGCCGAACGCGGCCAAGCAGCTCGCCAGCCGGGCGCGCCAGAAGGTGCAGGGGAAGGAAGCCGTCTCCGACGCGCATCCGGCCCGGCAGCGAGAGGTTATCGACGCGTTCCTCGCCGCCTCCCGCAGCGGCGACTTCGACGCGCTCGTCGCGCTGCTGGACCCCGACATCGTGCTCGTCGCCGACTCCGCCGCCGTGGGCATGGGCTCGCCGGAGGAAATCCGGGGCGCCGCAGCGGTCGCGGGCACCTTCTCGGGTCGCGCCCTCGCCGCAGAGGCCGCGCTCATCGACGGCGCCGTCGGTGTCGTGTGGGCGGTGGCCGGACGCCCGAGGGTCGCGTGGGACTTCACGATCAGTGACGGCAAGGTCGTGCACATCGACATGCTCGCGGCGGCGGACAGCCTCGCCGACCTCGACCTGACGATCCTCGAAGACTGACGACGCACGAGGAGGCTGATGCCTGAGACCGCTTACGTCATACATCCGATCGGATGGGTCGAATCACCGCTCGTTCACCCGGACGACGCGCCCCTGCAAGGCGACGAAGGCACACCTGACGCATGGCTCGTGCTCGACTCGGCGATGCGCCCGGCGATGCAGGATCTCAGCATCGGCGCCGAGGTCATCGTGCTCACATGGCTCGATCGCGCCGACCGGGACGCGCTCGTCGTCCACCCGCGCGGCGATCGATCACGTCCACCGCGCGGCGTGTTCAGCACCCGATCTCCGGACCGACCCAACCCGATCGGACTGCACACTGTGCACGTCGTAGCGATCTACGACACGAGAATTCGGGTCAGCGGCCTCGAGGCGCTCGACCGCACACCGGTCGTCGACATCAAGCCGGTGCTCGGACCACTCGGCCAGCGATGACGACCCGAGCAGGAACGAGCTAACCGCGTCGGGCGCGGGCCCGGCGCTTGCCCTCGTGCATGGCTTGCACCCGAGCGACCGGGATGGCGTGGCCCTCTTCGACCAACTCCGCGCCGAGGTGCTGTGGCCGGGGCATCTGCGCCGCCCACGGGTTGCCGTCTCCGAGACGACCCAGCGCGGTGTGCACCGTGAAGTCGGCGGGCGCGATGTCGTCGAGATCGTCCCAGCTCACCGGGTATGACACCGGCACGCCCGGTCGGAGTCGCGGGCTGTACGCCGCGACGACGGTGGCGCCGCCGACCCTCGTCGAGTCGACGAACACCTTGCCGCCGCGGTCCTCCTTCATGAACGCCGTGGTGGCGATCTCGGGATCGAGACGCTCCGCACGCGCCGCGATCGCTCGGGTCGCGGCGGCCGAATCCTCCAGTGGCGCCTGGTCGTCGACCGGCACGAACACGTGCACGCCTTTGGCTCCGCTGGTCTTGAGCGCGCCTTCCAGCCCGACGTCCGTGAGCGCCTGTCGGACCACGTGGGCCGCCTGGACGGCCATGGAGAAGGCGTCGGCCTGAGGCGGGTCGAGGTCGAGGACCAGATGCGTGATGCGGTCAGGACGGTCGGCCAGCACGAGGGTCGGGTGGTACTCCACCGCGCGCTGGTTGGCGAACCACAGCAACGTGCGGCGGTCGTTGCACAGCGCGTACGTCACCTCTCGCTTCGACGACTCCGCCCAGAACTGCACGGTCGCCACCCAGTCGGGCGTGTACTTGGGGACGTTCTTCTGCATGAACGCCTCTTGACCGCGGTGGACCCTGATCACCGACAGCGGCCGGTCCTTCAACTCGGGGATGATCCGATCGCGGACGCCGTCGAGGTAGTCGAGCAGGTCCCGCTTCGTCGCGTCCGCGCCTTCGAACAGTGGTTGATCGAGGTTGGTCAGCGACACGCCGTCGCGTGACTCGCCGCCGCTCTTGTCGCTCATCGCACGAAACGTTACCGACAGATCGGCGGCCTGCGTACAGGCCATGCACCCGCGGCGTCAGTATGGAAGTTCTTCCGGTCGGCAGTTCCGGTAGTCGGGCTCCAGAGGAGCTTCGAACTGCACAACCCGGATCGTCGCTTGTCCGTGCAAGAGCGCCTTGGCGATTCGATGCATGCCATCCATCACGCGGCCGTCGAACCCGAGAATGACCGGGTACGACAAGTCCACTTCCTCGATCATCCGAGCGTGGTCCACCACCCTCCGAACTGTCGGTCGCTGGAGCTGGTCGTCGAACCAGTAGACGGAGTCGACCTCGTCGACAGACGCCAGGTCCACCTCTTTGACCGGCAGAGCGTTACTCAGTTCGATCAGACGATCGACATCCCAGGCGTCGAGGCCATGCTCTCCGGGCCAAAAGTGATACTGCTTTCGCACCTGCGCAGTATCGCTTCCGGCGCGTCCGGCGAGTGGAGCGCCACTTCAGCCCGTGAAGCGGGGCGCGACCGCGACTGGTGCGGGCGGTTGGGGTGCGGGAACGCAGCCGGCTCCGATCTTGGCGATCCGGCCCGGGTTGGTGTTCTGGGTGAACCACACGTTGTCGTCCGGGCCCGCCGCGACTCCCACGGGTGCGCTGTTCGGGGTCAGGTTGTCCGTGAACTCGGTGATCGCGCCGGGGGTGGTGATCCGGCCGATCCGCCCGGGATTGGCGCTCTCGGCGAACCACAGGTTGCCGTCGCAGCCGGTGACGATGCCGAGCGGGCCGCTGTTCGGGCTCGGGATCGGGAACTCGTCGATCGCGCCCGTCGTGGTGATCCGCCCGATCCGCCCTGGATTCCCGAACTCGGTGAACCACAAATTGCCATCGAGGCCCGCCGTGATCCCGACTGGTCCGCTGTTGGGACTCGGGATCGGGAACTCGGTGATGTCGCCGGTCGGCGTGATCCGCCCGATCAGACCCTTGTTCTGCGTGAACCAGAGATTGCCGTCCGGGCCCGGCGCGATCCGGTTGGGCCCGGTGTCGGGGGTCAGGCCGGCGGTGAACTCGGTGACCTGGCCGACCGGATCGCCGGCTCCAACCGGGGCCGCGGCCCAGACCCAGACCACCAGAACGACCGCGACCGCTGTGATGACGCGCGCCGAGACGCGGGCACGAGAGTCAAACATTTCGCGACCCTTCAACTCCGGGGCTCGAGGCCGACGAGATCGGCGAACCGCCGCATGCCGTCGATTGCCTCTGGTGAGCGCCGCCACGGCGAGACGACGAGCCGGCTGACGCCGAGCTCCTCCCATCGCCGGACGTCGTCCGCGCTGGTCACAGGGCCGCCCAGGCAGATCTGGAAGGGCGCGCCCTCCCGGTCGTACTCGCCCCGCAGCTCATGTAGACGCGCGATCTGGCCGGCCGCCGACTCGAACGTGTGGCCCATGCCGATCCAGCCGTCGCCGACGCGAGCCGCGCGCCGCAGCGCAGCTCCGCTCTCACCGCCGATCAGGATCGGCGGCCACGGCTGCTGCAGCGGCTTGGGCTCGAACGCGACTCCGTCGAACCGGAAGAACTCACCGTCGTGGGCGACCTCCGGCTCCGTCCACAGCCGTTTGCACACCTCGATCGCCTCGTCGACGCGACGCCCGCGTGACGCGAAGTCGAGGCCGATGGCCCGCCACTCCTCTTCGAGCCAGCTGGCCCCGATCCCGAACTCGACCCGCCCGCCAGACAGGACGTCGAGCGTCTGCACGGCGCGCGCCGAGATGAACGGGTGGCGCAGCCCGAGGTTGTAGACGTGGGTGCCGAGGCGCACGTGGCGAGTCCTGCCGGCGAGAAAGCCGAGGTACGCGAACGCGTCGAACACCGGCGTGGTAGGCGGCACCGGTGGGTGCTCGTCGCCCGGGTGGGGCGAGCGGCTCATCCGCACGGGCAGCACGAGGTGCTCCGGAAGCCACACGGACTCGTACCCGAGACGCTCGGCATCGTCGGTGGCGTCGACGTGGAAGTGCGAGTTGAGGGCGCCGAGCGCGATGCCGAACTTCACGTGGTGAAGCTTCCGTCGTCGGCGCGCTTCCACCCGCCGGCGGCGAGGTTGCCGCCGTCCACGTGGAGGGTCGTGCCGGTCACGAACCGTGCGAGGTCGCCGGCGAGGTACACCGCCGCGGCGGCGACATCGTCGACGTGGCCGCGCCGCGGCAGCGGTGTGCTCATGCCGAGGTCCACGCCGATGCCGGGCGTCGGGATCACGTCCGGCGCGATGCAGTTGACGCGGATCATCCGCTCCCCCAGCTCCAGCGCCAGGCTCTTCGTGAGGTTCGCGACCGCAGCCTTCATAGCGGCGTAGACCGCGTACCCGGGGGCGGCCCGGTGCGCCTCGATCGAGGTGAGGTTGATGATCGATCCACCGGTCTCGGGGACCATCGGTACGACCCCGCGGATGAGATGCGTGACGCTCACGAAGTTCTCGCGCACGAGCGAGTCCTGCCCCTTGGCGTTCACTTCGAGGAACGAGGCGTGGAAGCCACCGCCGGCGTTGTTCACCAGCACGTCGACGTGGTCGAACTGCTCCCGCACGACGCCGAGGAACCCGTCGACCTGATCGCTCTCTCGGACATCGATCCCGGCGGCGACGACTCGGCGACCGGAGGCCTCGATTGCGTCGGCGGTGCGGTCGAGATTCGCGACGTCACGGTCGCAGATCGCGAGATGGGCGCCGAAGTTCGCAAACGTGACCGCAATCGCCTCGCCGATCCCGACAGCCGAGCCAGTCACGACCGCGACGCGATCCGTCAACAGCGCGGCGGACGGGTCGAGTGGCACGGCCGCGGAGGCTACCGCCCACCTAGGCTGACCGGCGTGAGCTACTCGCTTGCCGGCAAAAAGGTGTTGGTCACCGGGGCTTCATCCGGAATCGGCGCCGCGCTCGCCGAGGGATTCGCGGAACGAGGCGCGGTCGTCGGTATCTGCGCGCGCCGCGAGGATCGTCTTCGTGACGTGCTCGACCGCCTGCACGAGCATTCTCCGGAGTCGCGCTCGTGGGTTGTCGACCTGTCGCAGCTCGACGCGGTCGAGTCGTTCGCCCGCCGTGCCGATGACGAGCTCGGGGGCATCGACGTGCTCGTCAACAACGCCGGCATCCCCAAACGGCGGCCCGTGACCGAGCTGTCTCCGGACGTCGTCGACGGCGTAATGGCGCTCAACTACTCGTCGCCCGTGCGCCTCACGCTGGCGCTGCTGCCGAGCCTGATCGATCGCGGTGGGCGGATCGTCAACATCTCGTCCGTCGCGGCGCGTCTCGGGCCGGGCACGGAGGCGGCGTACGCGGCGTCGAAAGCCGCGCTCACGGCGTGGTCGGAGGCGATGTGCGTCGACCTCGCAGACACCGACGTGCGGGTGCACGTGGTGAACCCGGGCATCATCGACACCGAGCTGTTCCGGTTGCCGGACAACGACGAGCCGATCGTCGACATGAACATGGCCTTGCCTGTCGACGCCATCGTGCAGCCGGTCGTCGACCAACTCGACTCGGGGGCGTTCGAGATCTACGTGCCGGAATGGTTCCAGGACGTCGTCGCCGGCAAGGTCGCCGACCCCGACGCGTTCCTCCAGGGCTCGATCGAGTACCTGCGGAGCCGCCGCGCCCTGCGCTAGTCGGCGGCTTCGGCGCGCGTTGATTACTGGCCGGCCCCTAACGCGGCCTCGACGTCGGCACTCGGGTGCGGGCCGTACCGTCCGAGGATGATCGGGAAGGGGTCGCCGCCTTCCACGAGGAACGCCGTGCCGCTCGTCGACTGCCCCGCCTTCAGCAGGTACGGCGCGAGTGGCTTGACGACGGTGATCGACGTGCCGGGGTCGGCGCCTGCGATCTGACGCGTCACGCCGAGCCGCACGATCTGGCACCGCTCGGGTGGGCTGGGCCCGGCGACGCGCCTACGGCGATCGCGTGCGGGCTTGTCTCCCTGGTACAGCACCCGCGCCACGCTCGCCTCGACTACGTACTTGGCCTTCGGGAGCAGCTCAGCGACCGGCTCGGGCGGGAGCGCCGACGGGCGGGACGCGACCAGATCCGCCGACGACGACGGGGACGGCGCGGGCGACCCGAGAGCAAAATCGGGTGCGTTCTTGCACGCGGCCTTGCGGGCGCCGACCTCCTCGGTGTCGGCGCTACTCCCACCGCACGCTTCGGCCAGCCCAATCAACAGCGTCGTCACCGCGGCGAGAGCGAGGACCTGCCGCATGACGCGCGTCAGTCGAGGAGGTCGGGCTGCTCCCGCACGATCTTCTCGTACAGCGGCTGGAAGCTGAGGTACCCCGAGACGTGCGAGCCGACCTGCGAGGCGGTGAGCTTCGCCATCTCGGGATCGATCACCACCGGATCACCCGCGGCCGACGCGAGGAGCTGGGCCTGGCAGGACCGCTCCATGGTGATGAACCACCAGGCCGCCTCGTCGACAGAGTGCCCAACGGTGAGCAGCCCGTGGTTGCGCAGGATGACGGCCTTGCTGTCACCGAGGGCGTGCGCCAGGCGCTTGCCCTCTTCGAGGTCGAGCACGACGCCGGTGTAGTCGTCGAACAGGGCGTGATCCTCGTGGAAGGCGCACACGTCCTGGGTGATCGGGTCGAGCAATCGCCCGAGCGCGGACCACGACTTGCCGTAGATGGAATGCGCGTGCGCGGCCGCGATCACGTCGGGCCGCGCCGCGTGGACCTGCGAGTGGATGACGAACGCGGCAGTGTTGACGCCGTAGTCGCCCTCGACGACCTCGCCCGCGTCGTTGACGAGGATCAGGTCCGAGACCCGGATGTGGCTGAAGTTCATGCCGAACGGGTTCACCCAGAAGTGATCGAGCCGCTCGGGGTCGCGGGCGGTGATGTGCCCGGCGATGCCCTCGTCGAACCCGAACTTGCCGAACAGCCGGTACGCGGCCGCCAGCCGCTGCTTGCGGTGGAGCCGTTCCTCCTCGACCGTGTCGAACTTCGGGAGGTAGTTCGCGGCGGCCACGAGCGCCTCGGTGTCGTCCTTCGTCGTCATGGAGCTCCTCCTATGCGTGTACCGGGAGGCCGAGCGTCTTCGTCTCGAGGTACTCCTCGAATCCCTCGACGCCGTGCTCACGTCCGGTGCCGCTCTGCCGGTAGCCGCCGAAGGGCGAGTCGGGCCCGAACCACAGCCCGCCGTTCACCGACACCGTGCCGGTGCGGATCCGGCGCGCCACGGCCTCGGCGCGCTCGAGCGACGCGCTGGTCACCGCGCCCGACAACCCGTACATCGAGTTGTTGGCGATGCGCACGGCGTCGTCGTCACCGTCGTACTTCAGCACACACAGCACCGGGCCGAAGATCTCTTCCTGGGCGATGGTCGCGTCGGGGTCGACATCGACGAAAAGCGTCGGCTCGACGTAGTACCCCTTGTCGAGGTGCGACGGGCGGCCGCCGCCGACGAGCAGCTTCGCTCCCTCCGCCTTGCCCTTCTCGATGTAGCCGAGGACGCGATCGCGCTGCCGGGCGTTGACGAGCGGCCCCATGATGTTGCCGGCATCCGTCGGGTCGCCGTACGGGACGTTCTCGAAGGCGGTCTTGAGCACGTCGACGGCTTCGTCGTAGTGCGACTTCGGCAGCAACATCCGCGTCGTGATCGCGCACCCCTGGCCACCGTGCATGCAGATCATCGAGCCTGACGGCACGGCGGTCGCGAAGTCGGCGTCGTCGAGGATCACGTTGGCGGACTTACCGCCTAGCTCGAGGAACACCTTCTTCAGCGTCTCGGCGCCGTTCGCCATGATGCGCCTGCCGGTCGCGGTCGAGCCGGTGAAGCTGACCATGTCGATCCGCGGGTCGCTCGTCAGCATCTCCCCGACGGTCGCCGGATCGCCCGACGTCACGATGTTGAGCACGCCCGGTGGGATGTCGGTCTGCTCGGCGGCCACGCGGCCGATGAAGGTCGCGCTCCACGGCGTGTCCGGGGCGGGCTTGAGGACCACCGTGTTGCCCGCCGCGAGGGCGGGCGTGATCTTCGACAGGTTGAGCATGAACGGGAAGTTCCACGGTGTGATCGCGCCGACCACGCCGACGGGCTCGTGCACGACCTTGCGGCTGCTCTGCATGCCCATGAACTCGTGGGCTGGCAGCGCGCGCTCCCATTCGTAGCGATCGATGAGGTCGATCTCCCACTGCATGTCCTCGATGCAGGAGTCCTGCTGCACCGCGTACGTGAGCATGATCGGCGTACCCACCTCGGTCACGAGCTGGGTGCGCAGCGTCTCTTTCTCCTTGTCGAGCGCGTCCTTGAGCTGCTGGAGGCACCGCTGCCGGAACGCGGGGTTCGTCGACCAGTCGGTCTCGTCGAACGCCCGACGCGCCGCTTCGATCGCCCGGTCCATGTCGTCGGGGCCGGCGTCGGCAACCTCACCCGCGACCTCCTCGGTGGCCGGGTTGACGTTGCCGTACGTCGCGCCCGACGCCGCGTCGACGAGCTTCCCGTCGACCAGCATCCGCGACTCGGCTGCCAGCTCGCTCATTCGCCGCTCCTCCCCGTTGTGCAGACCGGTGGCGATCGTACCTGAGGCCCCGCCACCCTGACGGTGGCGTCAGGGAGAGCGTCGCGTTGCCAGGTGCGGCGGAGCGAACGACGGCGCCGTTACAGTCGGGCTCGATGCGCATCGCGGCGCTCGATCTGGGGACGAACTCGTTCCACCTGCTGATCGCGGACGTGCATCCCGACGGGGGCTTCACGCCACTCGCCCGGGAGAAGGAGATGCTCCGTCTCGGCGACAGCGTGAGCCGCGAGGGCTTCATCCCACCGGAAGCTGCCGACCTCGCCGTCGCGACTGTGCGGCGCATGAAGATGCTCGCCGAGGCCGCCGACGCGAACGAGATCGTGGCCTGCGCGACCAGCGCCATCCGGCAGGCTGCGAACGGCGACGAGCTCGTCGACCGCATCGAACGCGAGACGGGCGTCGAGGTCGACGTGATCAACGGGCTCACCGAGGCCCGGCTGATCTTCGGCGCCATCCGCGCCAGCGTGCTGCTCGAGCCGGCACCCGCGCTGTGCCTCGACCTCGGCGGCGGCAGCCTCGAGGTGATGGTGGGGACCGCCTCCGAGATGCTGTGGGCGACGAGCGAGAACCTCGGCGTCGCCCGCCTCACGGCGGACTTCGTCCACTCCGACCCGATCTCGAAATCGGATCGACGGGCGCTTCGTGCACACCTGACGACGGCGCTGCGCGGCGTCGCGCGAGAGGTGCGATCGTTCGAGCCCAAGCTCGTGGTCGGGAGCAGCGGCACCCTCGAGGACCTCGCCGCCATGGTCGCGGCCCGTCGCGGCGCGCAAGTGCCCGCGTCGCTCAACCAGCTCACGTTCAAGGGCGACGAGTTCCTCCCCTTGCACGACGAGATCCTGGCATCGAAGGCACCCGAGCGACGCCGGATGGTCGGGCTCGAACCGCGCCGCGTCGACCTCATCGTCGCCGGCTCGATGTTCCTGGCGACGGCGATGGACGTTTTCGAGTTCGACGAGATGACGATCAGCGAATGGGCCTTGCGCGAGGGGATCCTGCTCGCCGCAATCGGGCACCACGACCCGGCGGACTGGACCGATGACCCTCGCGCCATCCGGCGGGCGTCGGTGCAGAGCCTCGCCCGCCGGTGCAGCTATCCCGAGGCGCATTCCAAGCAGGTCGCGCGGCTCGCCCTCGAGCTTTTCGACCAGACCGCCGAATTGCACGGGCTCGATACCGACGACCGGGAGCTCCTCGAGTACGCCGCGCTTCTGCACGACATCGGTGAGCACGTCGCCCACGTCGGGCATCACCGGCACGCCGCGTACCTCATCCAGTACGGCGGACTGCGCGGCTTCGCCCCCGAAGAGGTCGCTCTGCTCGCGGCGCTCGCCCGCTGGCACAGACGCGGCGATCCACGCTCGACCGAGGAGCTCGGACCACTCGGCCCCGGCGGCGAGGAGCGCCTCCGCAAGCTCGCCGCCCTCCTGCGCATCGCCGACGGCCTCGACCGCAGCCGCAGCCAGGCCGTCGACGACATCGACGTGCGCGTCGGCCCTTCGCTCGTCATGATCCGGCTCACAAGGAACCGCGACGCCGAGCTCGAGCAGTGGGGAGCGCGGCGCAAACGCGAGCTCTTCGAAAAGGTGTTCAGGCGCGAGCTCGAGGTGACCTGCCATCCGTCAGGGGCAGGAGCGGCGTTGGCGGCGTCTTGAGTCGTGCCTAACGATTCCGGCAGCAGGCCAACGTCCGTTTCCGGGCAGGTGACGACCGGTTTATCGCCGCGACTGACATGCGGCCGATCCTCCTCGCCGTTCGCAGCGTGCTGCGCGGCGCGTGGGAGCTGCCACCCGACCGCTGAGCGATCTCGCCGTCGACTCGTGTCATTCCCTAGGTACCCGTCTTGACAGACGAACGTATGTTCCCATAAGCTGATCTCGCTTTCCCGGTCGGTGTCCATCCCCGAGGGGGAGGCATGTTCGAGGAAGTCCGCAGCGCCGTCAGTGCCCTGGAAGTGGTGTCGCGCGGGCTGGAGCCCTGGCGTCTCGACGGGCGTGACGCCTCCGGACTTGTTGAGCTCGCGGCGCGGTGCGAGCGAATCTGCGCCTCCATCAAGGCCCTAGGTGCGCGCCGAGTGGAAGAGACAAAAGTGTGGCGCGAACGCGGCCATCGCAGCGCGGCGCACTGGGTCGCCGAGGCAACGGGCGAGACGGTCGGTGCGGCCGAGCGGACCCTCGAGACGACGCGTGCGCTCGATGCGTTGCCGGAGACCGGGATCGCCTTCCCGGCTGGAGAGCTCTCGATGACGCAGGCAGCCGAAATCACGAGCGCGGCGGGGGCGGACCCGAATGCAGAGTCCGTCTTGCTGGAGACGGCCGCCGAAACGAGTGTGAAAGGTTTGCGCGACCGGTGTCGGGAAGTGCGCGCCGGCGCCGAGAGCGACGACCGCGCTTGGGCGCGGCGCCTGCACGTCGAGCGACGCGCCCACGAATGGACCGATCCCGACGGCGCGTATCACCTCAGCGGGAAGATGGCGCCTGACGCGGGCGCTCGGTTCAGCTCGGCTTGGAAGGCGCACGTCGACCGGATCTTCCACGACGCCCGCCGCGCAGGCCGACGCGAGCCACGCGCCGCCTACGCCGCCGACGCGCTCGTGGTCCTGGCTACAGAGGGTCCGTGCAAGCCGGTCGACGTGCGGGTCACTGTCGACAGCGCGGCGCTGGCGCGCGGTCACACGAAGTCAGGCGAGCGGTGCGAGATCACGTCAGTCGGTCCGGTGCCTGTCACGACCGCGCGAGCGCTGCTGGACGACGCGGCGGTCACGGTGATGACGCGCACTGGCGACGACATCACGTCGGTGTCTTCGCCGAAGCGGACGATCCCGATCAAGCCGCGGCGCGCCCTCGAGGCCCGCTATCCCACCTGTGCCGTCAGCATGTGCGCTAACGACCAGTTCCTCGAGATCGACCACGTCGTGCCACTCGAACACGGTGGCTCCACCGAGATCGACAACTTGTGGCGACTCTCTCACACCACCACGCCCTCAAGACCCATGGAGAGTGGAAGGTGGCGAGGCAGCACGGCCACCGCGACCTTGTCCCGCCCTAAGCGATCTCCTCGTCGGATGCAACGTTGCCTTCGAGCTCGGGCAGGAGCTGATAGATGAGGTCGCGAATCTCGTGCGCGCAAGCGCGAAAGATCGGGAGGTCGCCGCCGGCGGGGTCGTCGACGTCCTCCCACGATGCGAGGTCGACGTCCTCGAGCTGCAGCGCCGCGAGACGCTCGGTGAACGACGCGCCCGAGGTCTCGGGCAGATCGCGCACCAACCGCTTGAGGGTCACTGTCTTGGCGGCCGCGTCAGGGTGCGTGCGGCGCATGTAGGCGACGTGCTCGGCGGCGAGGCAGACGACGACGTCGGCGGCGTCCACGTCGAAGTCGGTGAGCTGATGGCTGCGGTGCATCGACTGTTCCACGCCCAGCTCGGCGATGGCATCGCGGGTGCGCCAGCTCATCGGCATGCCCTCGACCACGTGCGTCCCGGCGGTCGTGACCCGGAGGTCGGGCGCACGGTCCTCGAGCAGCGCACCGGCCATCACGGAGCGAGCGGCGTTGCCCGTGCAGAGGAACACGATGTTGAGCCGCTCGGCGATCGTCACGCCTCCCCGCCGGTGACGGTCTGGTGGACGATCCGGGCCGTGGTCTCCATGACGTCCGCCCTCGTGATTCCGAGGGGCTCGAGGTCGCGATGGAAGGCGGCCATACGCTCGAGCAGCGCGACGAGCGCAGCGGCCGCTGCCATCGGGGAGATCTCGGCGCTCACGCGGCCGTCGGCCTGCGACTCCGTGACTGTCGTCGCGAGGTGGTCGGTGATGGGTCGCAGCGAGTTGTTGCGCACCCGGCGGAAGCGCACGTCACCTTCCTGCGCGGCGAGGTTGCGGGTCCGGAGTACCGCCCGGTGGGCGTCCCAGTACCGGATGAACGCCTCGACCATCTCGCGGGCGGCGTCGAGACCCGCCGGGCCGATCCACGACCGTTTGAGCAGCTCGTCGACGGGGGCGAGCTCCTCCCCGACCTCCGCCGTCAGCGCCAGCACCGCCTCCTCGACGTCACGGAAGTATTGATAGAAGGTCGCCGGCGACGTACCTACCTCGCGGGCGATGTCGACGACGCGCAGGTCCCGAACGCCGTCGCTCTCGAGCAGCCGGGCCGTCGCGCCGAGCAACCGGCGCCGGGTGGCGGCCCCCCGTTTGCCGAGTGGCCGCCCGTCGAGCGCGACCGCGGCTTCGGCCGTCGTCGCAGGTGAGGAGGGCACGGCCGATCAGGCTACCTGGCTCGGTGCCGCCGATCTGACTGGTCGTCAGGCGTTGAAAGGCCCTCAACGGCTCGTCAAGATCGGTCGCTAGTGGTCGGCGTCGGAGGGCTGGGAGTCACGTCCGTAGACCCACGACACGTAGATGAGGCCCCGGCCGTCGGGGTCGCGGAACGTGACGCCGCCGTTCTCCTCCCAGTACGGATGTTGCTCGGCTTCGGGGTGCACGCCTGCGGCGAGCAGGTTGTTCGTCGCCTCGTCGACCGCGGCTTGGTCGGGCAGATAGAAGACGAGTTGGTCGAACGCGTCGATCGACGGCCCTGGGGGTTGTGTGCGGACGATCTCGAGGTGCGTCTCCGTCGCCGGCATGCCGAAGATGGTGCCGTCCTCCCCGTAGCTCCCTTGGAACTCGTCGACGACCGCGAGTCCGACGACCTCACGGTAGAACGCGATCGTCGCGTCGTAGTTCGCGCTCGCGCGCACGACGCGGAGGGCGCCGACGCGCAAGTGGTCGGGCCAGGCGCCGGCGGTCATCCGACGGCGCCCGCATCGCGCAGCTCCGCGACCCGCGCCGCGTCGTAGCCGAGAACGTCGGCGAGCACCTCATCGGTGTGCTCACCGACCTTGGGCGCCCGGGTCGGCACCGGCAGCTCCTCACCGAAGACGTGCACGGGCAGCGGGATCTCGTCGGCGCCGAGCCGCGACGCCGGAATCCACGGGAACCGGTCGCGGAACTGGGGGTCGTCGGCGATCGATTTCGCCGTGTTCACGGGAGCGATCGGCGTGTTGACCTCGTTGCCGAAGGCGAGCCACTCGGCCGACGTCTTCGTCTTGAAGATATCTCGCAGCTCGCGTTGGAGCTCGCGGTTGTTGCGGGCGTGGTCGGCGTACGTCTTGCCCGGCCACCGCTCGAACAAGTCCGTGCGGCCGACGCCTTCGCAGAAGTTCTTCCAGAACGCCTGCTCCGACGCCATGAACAGCACGTAGCCGTCGGCCGACTCGTAGATTTGGTACCGGACGCCTTCGCGCATGCCCGCGGTGCCGGGGGCGCGGCGCTCGTAGTCGTCGCTGGCGTTCCCCGTCACTTCGGAGTCCGGGCGCTCGTACGCCCTCCACGTCTCGATCCGGTACCAGTCCATGTAGGCGGCGGCGTCCGACTGCGCCACCTCGATCTGGCACCCCTCCCCCGTCGCCCGGGCGCGCGTCACTCCGGCGAGCACGGCGAACGCGCCGAGGAGCGGACCGGCGTGGATCCCGATCGACGGGTGCTCGGGCATGTACGAGAACCCTTCGTCGTCGTACGCGGGTGGGACGACACCGGCCCAGGTGTCGAACGCGATCCCGTGCGCGGGAAGGTCGCGGTACGGGCCGGTCATGCCGTACCCGGACAGCGTGCAGAACACGATGCGCGGGTTGACCTCCTTGAGCCGCTCGTACCCGAGGCCCCGTCGCTCGAGCGCGCCCGGTCGCATCGCCTCCACAACGGCATCCGCGCCGCGAACGAGGTCTTCGTACACCGCCACCGCCTCCGGCTTGCGGAGGTCGAGGGTGATGCTCCGCTTCCCGCGATGGATGTGGAGGTGCATGAGCGACTCGCCGTCGACGATCGGCCACGTCATCTCGCGCACGTAGTCGCCTTGGAGCGGCTCGACCTTGACGACGTCGGCACCGAGGTCGGCGAGGAACGACGTGAGCTCGCCCGGGCCGAGCAGCGAGCTCTCGATCACTCGCACTCCCGTCAGCGGGCCCGACGCCGGCGCGGGGCTCACAGCGAGTCACCCTGCGACAACGGAGCGTTCGGGTGCGGCGTCATGAGCTCCTCGCGCCAGCGCTCCCGGCCGGCCGCTCGCGCCTGCTCGTGCCACGCGGCGAACCGTCCGTCGGTTCCCGAGTCGGTGGCGCGCATGAGCGACTCGTGCCCGGCGGGATCGGTGGCCCAGACGGTGACGACCTCGACGTCGTTCAGGAGGGCCTCGTACAGACCCACGAGCGTGTGACCGTGGTCGGCGAGCAGCGGCAGGCGGGTTTCGCGCACCGCAGCGAGGTAGTCGAGCGCGGCGCCGGGCCGAACCTCCGAGATCTCGTGCACGAACACCGAGCCGCTCACGGCACCGGCGCGCAGGTCGATGAGCGACGGGCATCCGGGCGCGGCACCCAGCAGACGGTCGAAACCGCCGGTGCGCGTCTTGAGCGCCTCCTGCCACCACTCGACGAGCTCGGGGTTCTTCGTGCGGCGGAGGTTGGTCGCCTCCATGAGACGCCGCCACCCCGACCACGCGTCGACGCACTCCCACAGGTTGATGACCTGCGGCCAGCGGCCCGTCGATCCCATCGTGTACCACGTGCCGACGAGCTCGAGGCCACGGTCGGCGGCGGTATCGGCGTTGAACCCGACCGTGTGCTCCATGTAGCGCATCGCGCCCTCGCCCACGATGTCGATGACTTCGTGGAGATAGAGGTTTCGCTCCGCCATGGGGCTGCGACTGTATCGCCGGGCCGCGTCGCCACCGTGAGACGATGACCGTATGGACACCGTCGGCATCCTGCTGCGAGCCGGAGCTGAGGGAAGGGACGTCGGATCGATCGCCGACGAGTTCGATCGCGTCGAGGTGCCCGCCGCGATGGCGTACGCGCTCGGGCTCGATCCCGACCAGGACACGGGCACGCAGGCGGATGCGCTGCCGGACGGGCGCCTCGTCGTGCTTGCCGGTCCGGGGGTCGTCGGCACCCGGAGCGTCGACGGGCTCCGCGCGTTCGCGACGGCCGCCAACCTCCCGGTCGCGAACACGTGGGGCGCCAAGGGCGTGCTCCCGTGGGACAGCCCGTACCACATGGGAACGTGCGGACTGCAGGCACGCGACTTCGAGCTGCTCGACTTCGCGAGCTACGACGCCATCATCGCCACCGGAACCGACCTCGCCGAATCTCCCGAAGAGCGATTCGCGCTCGCGCCCATCGTCGACATCGCTCCGACCGCGCTCGGACGACTCGCCGACCACGCGACGCCGGCAGGCGCGCCGATACCCTCCAACGAGCTCTACACGCGCCTGTCGGCGGTAGCACAACCGGGATACGCCGACGACCGCTCCCCGCTACATCCGGCGCGCGCCGTCGCGGACGTGCGCGCCGCCGCCCCAACCGGAGGAGTCGTCATCGCCGACCCCGGTGTCGCCGGGCTCTGGGTGGCTCGCACGTTTCCGACGACGGAGCCGGGGTCGGTCGTCGTCCCCGCAATCGCCGCGCCCGGCATCGGCGCCGCGCTCGGCCTGGTGGCGGCGTTGCGTGGCCTGCCGGTGATCGCCGTCACGAGCGAGCCACTGGAACAGACGACCCTCGAAGTGCTCGAGCTCGCGACCGAGCTCGGAACGGCGCTCACGATCGACGTCTGGGGCGCAGGCGGGCCGGTCCGCCAGGCCGAGGAGCACCTCGAACAGCTCCGCGCCGCGGTGAGCGAGCCCGGGGTGACGATCATCGACGTCCCCGTCGACACGTCATTGACACGCAAGTTGGTCGACGCCGCCGGCGCGGTCGTGGCGTGGGGTGGACTTCCGGGGAGCTCGTAGCCTCAGCCTGGTCGCGCCGACGCGAGCATGCCGAGCCGCAGCGACAGCGCCGAATAGCGCGACTCGTCGAGCCCGGCGCGCTCGGCAGCGCGCTGCACCATGCGCGTGATCGCCTTCTCGCCGAGGCGCGTCAACCCCAGTCGTCCGTCGCGGTCGACCGAACGGAACGCCGGCCCGGCCGTGAGCCCGGCCGCAGCCTCCCAGTCCTGCCAAGCGAGCACCGGGCACAGGTCCGACTCGACGCCGTACGGGATCACGATGCGGCCGCGCATCAAGCTGACGGCCAGCCCGTCCTCGATGACGGTGAGATCCGACACGTCCAGGGAGACGAGCTCCGAGGGACGCAGACCGGCGACGAACCCCACGAGCAACAGGGCTCGATCGCGCACTCCCACGAGGCTGAGCGGAAGCGCGGCGAGGATCGTCGCCAGCTCGGTGGCGTCGAGCGCGACCGTGTGCCCCGGTGCGCGCCGTTGCTGCCACTGCACACGCGTGAGCGCGAGACGCACACGTTCGTCGTCGGTGGGTGTCGTCAGCCCCGATGCCCGGTGCCAATCGCGGATCGCGGCAACACGCCGGGGAACTGTCGCGACCTCATTGGCGTTCGCGAGGTCCTGGATGTAGTCGACGACCGCCGCCGGCGTGGCCGGCACGGCGGTTTCACCGCGCGCGACACACCAGTTCGCGAAGGCCGCCCAATCGCTCCGGGTCGCGTTCAGACCGGGCTGGCGTGCCATGCCCCTCAACCGTATTACGGCGTTGTCACCGCGAGAGGTTCATGCGCGCGTTCCTGCGTTTCGTCGCCGACCGGCGGCGGCGCCGGCACTCGGAGACGCTTGAGCATCACTGCGTTCACGGCGACGATGAAGCTCGAGCCGGACATCGAGAGCGCGGCGATCTCGGGCCGGAGCACGAGCCCGAAGGCGGGCTCGAACACCCCGGCGGCGATCGGCAAGGCGATCGCGTTGTAACCGATCGCCCACCCGAGGTTCTGGCGCATCTTGCGCAGCGTGCCCCGACCGATCGTGAGCACGATCGCGACGTCGAGGGGATCGGATCGCATGAGCACGACGTCGGCGGTCTCGATCGCGACGTCGGTCCCGGCACCGATGGCGATGCCGAGGTCGGACTGCGCGAGCGCCGGCGCGTCGTTGACGCCGTCGCCGACCATCGCGACCTTGCTGCCCGCATCCTGGAGCTCGCGGACCTTCGCCGCCTTGTCGCCGGGGAGAACCTCGGCGATCACGGTGTGGATGCCCAGCTGTTCGGCGATACGACGCGCCGTGGCCTCGTTGTCGCCGGTGAGCATCACGACCTGCACCCCCACATCGTGCAGGGTCGCAACGGCCTGTTGCGCGGTCGGACGGGGCGCGTCGGCGATGCCGATCACGCCGGCGGCGCGCCCGTCGACGCCAACCAGCACCGCGGTGCGGCCGCTGTCCGCCAGCTCGGTGCGGCGCTCCCCGACCGAGCCGAGCTCGATCTCCTGCTGTTCCATGAGCCGCAGGTTGCCGACCGCGACACGCCGACCGTCGACGATCGCGACGGCCCCCCGCCCCGGCACGCTCTCGAACGACTCGACCGGTGGGTGCCGCACGCCACTCCCGTCCGCCCGGTGGACGATGGCCTCCGCGAGCGGATGCTCGGACTCGCGCTCCACCGCCGCCGCCAGAGCAAGCAGCTCCTGCTCGTCGATGCCGTCGACGGCGACGTCGGTCACCTCCGGCTCGCCATTGGTGAGCGTCCCCGTCTTGTCCATGACGACGACTTCGATGCGCGCCGCCGTCTCGAGTGCGAGCGCGTTCTTGAACAGAACGCCGCGCTTCGCGCCGAGCCCGGTGCCGACCATGATCGCGGTGGGGGTCGCGAGCCCGAGGGCGTCAGGGCATGTGATCACGACGACCGTGATCGCGAACAAAACGGCGTCCGCCGTCGGCCGGTCGCTCAGCACGAACCAGGCGAGGAACGTGAGCGCGCCGCCGACCAGCGCCACGAGGACGAGCCAGAACGCGGCCCGGTCGGCGAGCTTCTGGCCCGGCGCCTTCGAGTTCTGCGCCTCCTGCACGAGCTTGACGATCTGGGCGAGCGCGGTGTCGGCGCCGACCTTCGTCGCCCGGACACGGAGGATGCCGTTCTTGTTGATCGTCGCGCCGATCACCGTCGCCCCCGGCTCCTTGTGAACCGGGAGGCTCTCGCCGGTGACCACCGACTCGTCGACTTCGCTGTCGCCGTCCTCGACCGTGCCGTCGACGGCGATCCTCGCCCCCGGGCGTACGAGGAGGAGATCGCCGACGACGACCTCGGACGTCGGCACTTCGACGGACTCGTCGTCCCTGAGGACGACCGCGGTCGGCGGCGCGAGGTCGAGCAGGGTGCGGATGGCGTCGTTCGCCCCGCCGCGTGCCCGCATCTCGAACCAGTGGCCGAGTAGGACGAATGCGGCCAGCACCGACGCCGCCTCGTAGAACACGTCACCGCCGCCGGTGAGGGTGACGACCACCGAGTAGAGCCACCCGGCGCCCACCGCCACCGCGACCAACACCATCATGTCGAGCGTCCCGGCCCGCAAAGCACGGAACGCGCCGACGAAGAAGATCGAGCAGGAGTAGAAGATGACGGGCAGGCTCAGCAGCAGCGACCACACGTCGTCGCGCAACCCGAACGGCGCAGCCACCGAGAAGTTCAGGACGTCGCGACCGATCGGCGACCACAGCACGATCGGAATCGAGAACAGCGCGGCGACAAGGAACCGGTTGCGCATGTCGGTGACCATCGACGCCATCGACATGTCGTGGTCACCATGGCCGTCATCGGCGACCGCGTCCGGGTCACACACGTGGTTGGGTACCGACTCGCCGGCGCAGTGGTAGCCGCAGTCGCGCACCCAGTCGCGCAGTGCCTCGAGGGAGGTCGTCGTCGAGTCGAACGTAACGGTGGCGGTCTGCGCGAGGGGGTTCGACTCGACGGCTTGCACGCCGGGCCGGCGACCGAGAACGGCCTCGAAGCGGGCCTTCTCGCTGGCCCACTGCACGCCCCGGACGTCGAGAACGACGGACTCGGGCATCACTCCGAGATGTCGGCCTTGGCGATGACGTGGGTCGGCGTGATCCGCACGAGCAGCTCACCCGGCACCGCGTTGCGGGCGCCGAACTCTTCGCCTCGACGGTCGCCCATGTAGCGACCGCCGACCGCCGTCGCGCATCGCCGCAGTTGCTCGAGGTCGTCCGACAGCGTGGCGGTGCCCTCGACCATGACATAGCTGTACGGCGGCGCCTGATCGTCGACGCACAACGCAACCCGGGGGTCGCGGCGGATCGCCTTCGCCTTCATGGACGTCCCGTGGGTCGTGAGCACGAGATCGTCGCCATCCAGCGTGAACCAGGTCGGCGTCACGTGGGGCCGCGCGTCGGCTCGCACGATCGCCAACTTGCCCGTGCGTGTGCCCTCGAGCAGGAACGAGCGCGTCTCGTCCGGTGTCATCTCACGGGTCATGGACACCCCCTCTGACCGTGACGGTACGCTGAATCCCCATGAGGACCGAGGACATGATCATCGTCAGCGTCGACGACCACGTGGTCGAGCCTCCCGACCTGTTCGAGCGCCATCTCCCCGCCAAGTACCGGGATCTCGCGCCCAAGGTCGTCCGCAAGGACGACGGCACCGACGTGTGGCAGTTCCTCGAGTTCGAGGTGCCGAACATCGGGCTCAACGCGGTCGCGGGTCGGCCACCCGAGGAGTACGGGATCGAGCCGACCAGCTTCGAGGAGATCCGCGAGGGCTGCTTCGACATCGAGAAGCGCATCCTCGATATGAATGCCAACGGGGTGCTCGGATCGCTCAACTTCCCGTCGCTGCCCGGGTTCGCCGGCCGGCTGTTCGCCGCCCTCGACGACAAGGAAGCGGCGCTCGCGCTGGCGCAGGCATACAACGACTGGCACATCGACGAGTGGTGCGGCACGTACCCCGGCCGGTTCATCCCCCTGGCCGTGCCGACGATCTGGGACCCGGACACCCTCGCGGGCGAGATCCACCGTGTCGCCGAGAAGGGTTGCCACGCCGTCACGTTCCCCGAGAACCCGGAGCCGCTGGGGCTGCCGAGCCTGCACTCCGACCACTGGGACCCGTTCTGGGCCGCGTGCGCCGACGAGGGGACGATCGTCTGCATGCACATCGGCTCGTCGTCGAAGCTCGTGACCACGGCGGCCGACGCGCCGATCGACGTGATGATCGTCCTGCAGCCCATGAACATCGTCCAAGCGGCGGCCGATCTGATCCACTCGCCGGTGTTCAAGAAGTTCCCCGACGTCACGGTCGCGCTCTCCGAGGGCGGGATCGGCTGGATCCCGTACTTCCTCGAGCGCCTCGACCACAGCTACCGCGTGCACAAGGCGTGGACGGGGGCCGACTTCGGCTCGAAGATGCCGAGCGAGGTGTTCATGGAGCACGTCGTGCTGTGCTTCATCTCCGACGCGGTCGGAGCCCGCCTCGCCCGCGACATCGGCGTCGACCGCATCACGGTCGAGATCGACTATCCGCACTCGGACACCACGTGGCCGCGCGCACCCGAACGGCTCATGAGCGACTTCGCGGGCACCGATCTCACCGAGGACGAGATCGACCGCATGACGCACCTCAACGCGATGCGGGAGTTCACGTACGACTCCTTCCGGTACCGGGCTCGAGAGCAGTGCACGGTCGGCGCGCTCCGTGCGGAGGCCATCGGCGTCGACATCGAGCCGCGGTCGTCCGCCCGGCGGCCGAAGAGCGAACGCGAGGGGCCGGTCAAGATGACCGACTTCTCACCCACCGCGTAGGCCCGCGTTGGCCGACGGCGACGCGCCCCGCTCGCTCCCGCCCCGGGAACCGCGGCCGCTGTTCGTCCACTGGGCGATCGACTCTGCCGTCGTGTTCCTGTTGACGGTGATCGTCGCGATCTTCCTCGGCGCCGCGCTGATCACGATCGCCATCGCGGCGGTGATCGCCGGCGTGTTCCTCGCGCCCTGGACCCGCAGCCTCGAGGCACGAGGTCTGGCTCGTCGAGCGGAGCGAGCCGGCGACACGACCACCCCGGAAACCCAGTAACCGCCGCGTGCGCGACGTCCCCGTCGCCGAGGTCATCGCGGTCAAGCCTCGCTACCGCGGGTTGTCGCACTACTACGGGTTCTACGTCTCCCTCGTCGCGGGCGCTGTCGTGGTCGCGACGGCGCCCCGCGGGCTCGCCACCTGGACCGCAGCCGTCTACGCGCTCTCGGTGTCGGGGATGCTCGGCGCGAGCGCGCTCCTGCACCGCGGAACCTGGTCGGCCGAGCAAGCCCGCGTGCTCACCAAACTGGATCACACCGGCATCTACCTGCTGATCGCCGGGAGCTACACGCCGATCTCGCTTCTCGGGCTGTCAGGGGTGGTGCGCGCCGTCGTCTTCTCGGCGGTGTGGCTCGGCGCCCTAACCGGGATCGCGCTCGAATGGATCTGGTACCGGCCGCCGAAGGGCTGGGTGACCGCGGTCTACATCACGTTGGGCTGGGTCGCGGTCATCGGCATCCCGCAGCTCTGGACGTCGCTCGGCGTCGCAGGCTTTCTGCTGATCCTGCTGGGCGGCGTCTCGTACACGCTCGGTGCCGTGATCCACGCCGCGCACTGGCCCGATCCGTGCCCGGAGGTGTTCGGCTACCACGAGCTGTTCCACGTCTTCGTGCTCGTGGCGCTCGTGCTGCACTTCGCCGCGATCGCGTTCGTCGTGCTGCCGAAGGGCTAACGGTTTTGGCGTCGTGTAGGCAC
>JBKOWN010000147.1:0-27029 GCA_046724435.1 Actinomycetota bacterium | reverse complement strand
GCGTACGTGATGTTGTTGGTCGTGAGGGCGAAACGATCGACGCGCAACAGCGCCTGCCCGAGTGTGAGCTCGGGCGGGTCGTCGTCGACCAGCCGGCACTCGTGGATGTCGTCCCGCTTGACCTGGAAGTTCATCGTCAGGCTCGAACAGCGAGGGCGTCGGCGGCGAGCTCCATGTGGCCGAGGTGCTGATACAGCTCCTCGAGCACGTGAAGGACGATCGCACCGTCGGACTCGTCGCCACCTTCGAGAAACTGCCGTCCCGTCCGGTCCGGCTGCGTCCTCCCCTCGTCCATCGCCGCGAGATCCTCGCCGGCCTGCGCGAGCGTCTCGTCGACGAGGGCGTGGAGCTGGGCCACGGTCGCGGTGCTCGAGAACTCGGACTCGCGATCCCGGTCGCTGGGACGGCCGAGGGCCACGTGCCCGATCCAGAACTCGGTGACGGCGCACGAGTGGATGACGAGCGCGGCGACCGCATTGGTCTTCGGCAACCCATCGCTCTCGCCGAGCGGTCGGTCGTTCACTCGCTCGTCACCCAGGCGGTCGGCGACGTCCAGCATCTGGCCGAACGCGTGGCGCATGTAGAGCTCCGCCGTCCGGCGCTGCAGCTCCATCGCCCGGAGTGTGGCATAGGAGTCCGGGCGCCAGAACCGTTTACGCGACGCGGCTGTGATCGGCGAGGACGAGGTCGATCACCTCACGGGCGCCGATCCGCCATCCGAATCGGCGCGCGGCGGCGTCCACGTCCACACTTCCGTCCTGCCCCTGGACCAGCGTGATGAGCGCCTTCCAGAGCGCCCATCCACGTCCACGCGCCCAGGTCGCGTCGTCGAAGGAAGAGCCGCCGAGAAACACGTCTCTGCTCTCGCCGGTGAAGAAGGTCCAGGCCATGACGAGGTCGCACCCGGGGTCACCGACGGCCGAGCAGCCGAAATCGATCACCGCTCGGAGGCGCCCCTCGGCGACGAGGAGGTTCGAGGCGACCACGTCTCCGTGCACCCACACGGGCGACCGATCCCACGTACGCGCGAGCGCGGCGTCCCAGACGTCGGTCGCGCTCCGGGCGTCGATGTCGTCCGCCAGCCGCTCGATCGCCTCTCGAGACTGCGCGTCATACGTCTCGAGCGGGCCACCACGGAAGAAGTTGTGCCTCCCGGGCGGCGGCCCGCCGCTCGCATCGATGGCGTACAGCGCGGTGAGGAACGCCACGAGATCGGCCGCGAACGCCGTCAGGCCGGTGATCCGGTCGATGGTCGCGTGGTCACCCTCGATCCACCGGTAGATGGACCAGGGCCTCGGAAACGCCGGGCCGGGCGCGCCGAGCGCCACGGGCTCCGGGATCTGCACTGGCAACTGGGGAGCAAGAACGGGGAGCCAACGATGTTCCTTCTCGATCTGCGCAACGTAGGCGTCGGCGCTCGGGAGCCGTACGGACAACTCGTCACCGAGCCGGAACGTGGTGTTGTCCCAGCCGTCGAGCGCGACGGGCACAACCGGGAGATCGGCCCACTGCGGAAACTGCGTGGCGACCAGCCGAGCGGCAACCGAGGCAGCGATGTCCGCCTTCCTCATGCGGACGATCTTCACTCCCCGGCTGGTGCGATCGACGTCTATTTCCCGGCCGCGGCGGCTGTAGGTTGCTGTTCATGACGATCCCGACGCGCAGGCTCGGCCAAGGTCTCGAGGTCTCAGCCCAGGGTCTCGGGTGCATGGGGATGAGCCAGGTCTACGGCCCCACCGACGAGACCGAGTCACTCGCGACGATCGACCGGGCGCTCGAGCTCGGCGTGACGTTCCTCGACACCGCCGACGTGTACGGCCTGGGACACAACGAGGAGCTCGTCGGTCGGGCGATCGCCGGCCGACGCGACGGCGTCGTCCTGGCGACGAAGTTCGGCATTGTCCGCCGGGCCGACGACAGGAGCTTCCGCGCCATCGACGGTCGACCGGAGTACGTGCGCAGCGCCTGCGACGCGTCGCTGGAGCGGCTGGGCGTCGACCACATCGACCTCTACTACCAGCACCGCGCCGATCCGAACGTGCCCATCGAAGAGACCGTCGGCGCCATGTCTGAGCTGGTCGCGGCGGGCAAGGTGCGGCATCTAGGCCTGTCGGAGGCAGCTGCGGACACGATCCGGCGTGCGCACGCGGTCCACCCGATCAGCGCGCTCCAGAGCGAGTGGTCGCTGTGGAGTCGCGACATCGAGGAGACCGCGCTGCCGGCCGCCCGCGAGCTCGGTGTCGGGATCGTGCCGTACAGCCCGCTCGGGCGCGGGATGCTGACCGGCCGGATCCGCAGCGCCGACGACCTGTCCCGCGGCGACTTCCGCCGCGGCACGCCGCGCTTCGAAGGTGACAACTTCTCGCACAACCTCGAGGTCGTCGAACGTGTGCGCACGATCGCGACCGAAAAGGGCATCACGCCCGGTCAGCTCGCACTCGCATGGGTGCAGGCACAAGGCGACGACGTCGTGCCGATCCCGGGCACCAAGCGCCGTACCTACCTCGAGGAGAACGTCGCCGCCCTGGACGTGCCGCTCAACCCGGACGATGTCGCCGAGCTGGAGGCGGTCGCGTCGACGAGCGCGGTGTCGGGCGCGCGGACCGCCGACACGACGTGGGTCGCGGGCACGACGCCGGCTCAGACGGCGTCGAACTGAGCGACGTACGCGAACGGCGACCCAAAGCGGTGCGCGAATCGGAACCCGCGCGCCTCAGCGCGTGAGCGCAGCTCACGCAGCGACGTGTAGTCGGGGTCGAGGATCACTTCGCCCACGGCGAGCCGACCGCCGGGGCCGAGCACACGGCGCACCTCGCGCAGCGCGACATCCGGGTCCGGGAACCTGCACGGCGTGCCTGCCGGTCCCCGGCCGATCTCCAAGATGCGGTTCCCGGCCTCGGGCTCGACGCCCCGACGCACGAGGCCGGGCGTGATCGGATGCGGCAACGCCAGGATCCAGCGCAGCGAGTACGGGAACGGACCTCGCGATTCGCGGCTCCACCGTCGGGACGCGACACCCAACCCGAGTGACAACCCGGCGACGACGAGCGCGGCAAGAGACGCGAACCACGCGCCGTCTTGCTTCCTCGCTGGACTCCTACTTGATGGCGCCCGCGTCGCGCAGCTTGGCCAACTCGTCGGGCCCGAAGCCCCAATCGGCGAGCGCCTCGTCGGTGTGTTGCCCGGGCTGGGCGGCTCGGCGAGAGATCGCCCCCGGCGTGCGCGAGAACCTCGGCGCGGGTGCGGGCTGCAGTACACCGTCGTGCTCTACGATCGTGTCGCGCGCCTTGATGTGCGTGTGGCCCGCAGCTTCGCTCATCGTGAGCACGGGCGCGAAGCACGTGTCGGTCTGCTCGAGAAGCGTGCACCACTCTTCGCGCGTCTTGGACTTGAACAAAGCAGTGAACTTCTCTCGCAACGTCTCCCAACCGCTGCGGTCCATCTGCGCGGCAAGATCGGCATCGGACAGCCCGAGCTTCTCGAGGAGCTCCGCGTAGAACTGCGGTTCGAGCGAGCCGACGGAGATGAACTTGCCGTCGGCCGTCTCGTACGTGTCGTAGAACGGGGCACCGGTGTCGAGGACGTTCGCTCCGAGGTGCTCCTCGTCGAACGCACCCAGGGCCCGCAACCCCCAGGTCATCGCCATGAGGACGGCGCTGCCGTCGACCATCGCCGCGTCGACGACCTGCCCCTCTCCCGACGACCGCGCCTCGAGGAGCGCGCACGCCACGCCGAAGGCGAGCAACATGCCGCCGCCGCCGAAGTCGCCGACGACGTTCATGGGCGGGGTCGGCTTCCCGCCGGCGCGTCCGAAGTGCGCAAGGGCGCCTGCGAGCGAGATGTAGTTGATGTCGTGGCCGGCCGCTTGCGCGTACGGACCGTCCTGGCCCCAACCGGTCATGCGCCCGTACACGAGCTTCGGGTTCCGACCGCGGCACGTGTCGGGCCCGATGCCGAGCCGTTCCGCGACGCCGGGCCGGAACCCCTCGATGAGCGCGTCCGCCTGCTCGACCATGCGCAGCACGGTCTCGACACCCTCGGGCTGCTTGAGATCGACGCCGATCGATCGGCGACCGCGGTTCAGCACCTCCATCCACCCGGGGTCGAATCCGCGCTCGACCGACTGTGCGCGATCGACGCGCACGACGTCGGCACCCATATCGGAGAGCAGCATCGCCGCGAACGGCCCCGGCCCGATGCCCGCGATCTCGATCACCTTCACATCCGACAGCGGTCCCACGTCCCCTCCTTGGTCGCCGTCGCAAGGTCCGGCTCCTGCGGCGACAGTCGGCGAAGCCGCTATCGCCGCGCGGCGACCCTAGCTACGGTTCCTTGCATGGTCGAAACGCTCGCCTTCGGGTACGGGCTCGTCGAAGGGCCGACGGTCGACGGTGACGGGAACCTGTACTTCAGCGACGTGCTTGGAGGTGGCGCGTACCGGCGTGGGCCCGACGGTGAGATCACGACGGTCGTGCCGAAGCGCCGCGGCGTCGGCGGCATCGCGCTCCATGCCGACGGCGGCATCGTCCTGTCCGGGCGCGACATCGTCCATGTACGCGAAGGCGTGAACCGGACGCTGTTCGCCGTCGATGACGTGCTCGGATGGAACGACATCTGCACCGATTCCGCCGGCCGCGTATACGCCGGTTCGATCCGCTTCGCCGTCTTCGATCCCGGCGCGGAGCCGGTACCGGGTGAGCTGTGGCGGATCGACGGCATCGACCAAGGGATCGTGCTGTACCAGGGGGTACTTCACGCGAACGGGGTCGCGCTGTCTCCCGGCGAGCGCACTATCTACAACTCGGACACCCGCAACAACGTGATCCTCGTGCACGCGCTCGCCGATGACGGCACCGCAGGTGATCGCCGTGCATTCCACTTTCCACCGGGAGCGCCCGATGGCATGGCGTTCGACGCGCAGGGGCTTCTCTGGGTCGCGTCGGCGCGCGGCGGTTGCGTCGCCCGCCTGACTCCGGACGGCGAGATCGATCGCGTGCTCGACGTGCCGGCCCAGACGGTCACGTCGGTCTGCTTCGCCGCAGATGGCGAGCACGACCTCTATGTCGTGACCGCCGACAACACCGACGAGCCCGAGCGCCGGGGCACGATCTTCCGCATCAACGCCGGCGTCGGCGGCGCACCCGTCCACCCGGCGCGGATCTGAACGTGACCCGGGCCGTGATCGCGACGAGAACGGCACCTGCGGTAGGGGCCGGGGTCCGCCCGGCTCCGGATAACAGCGATGGTGGGCTGGAGCACTTGCGCAAGCAAGTGCGACCAGAAGGCTAGAACGCGAGCTTCAGGCCCGGCCGCGGCCACGGCGTCGATACGAGCCGGCCGGTGGCCGAGCACGTCACGTAGGCGGTGCGGAGGTCGTCGCCGCCGAAGCACACGTTCGTTACCATCGGATCCGGGAACGGCACGTGCTCGACGCTGCTGCCGTCGGGCGAGATCACGGTGAGCCCGCCGTTGACCAACGTGCCCACCACGACGTTCCCGTCGCCGTCGACTGCGAGCGAGTCGAACAGCTGCATCCCCGAGAGACCGCACATGAGCTCGCCGCCGTTGCCGACGGGCGGCGGCGGTGCCGCGAGCTCACCCGGGCCCGCGAGGTCCCAGGCGAAGACGCGTCCGGTGTACGTCTCGGCCGCGTACAGCCGCCGACCGTCGGGCGACAGGCCGACGCCGTTCGGGCCGTCGAGCGGGTACACGACTTCGCGGATCTCCGAGCCGTCGGGTCGCGCGTAGTACAGGCCGCCGTGGGTCTTGTCACGCTCGCGCCAGCGGCCGTGGTCGGTGAACCAGAAGCTGCCGGTCTCGTCGAAGACCAGATCGTTCGGCCCGATGAGGTCATGACCGTCGCAGTCGCGGTACAGCACTGCCACCTCACCCGTCGCGAGATCGACGCGCTCGATGCGACCGCCCGTGTGGTCCTCCGGCAGGTAGCTGTCCGGGATGGTGATCCCACCGAGGTCGTGCGAGCCGTACCCGCCGCTGTTGCAGACGTACACGGCGCCGTCGGGCCCGATCGCGAGCCCGTTCGGGCTGCCACCGTTCTCCGACACCACCGCCTTCTTGCCGTCGGATTGCACGCGCACGACGGTGCCACCGAGCAGTTCGACACACAGCACACTCCCGTCGGGCATCCAGACGGGCCCCTCCGGAAAGCGCAACCCGCTCGCGATCTCGGTGATCTCGACGTCCATGCTGTTCCCCCCGGTTGGCCGTCCCGGGGAGCGAAGCACTTTCTTGACCGGTCGGTCAAGGCAGAGTTGCATGGCCGGATGAAGCTGCGCCTGGACCCGTCGGACGAGTACATGCACCCGCTGGAGTCGGCCAAGAACTTCAACGAGTCGATGTACTTCAACTTCTTCGATCCCGCCGACCGCATCGGCGGCTGGGTCCGCCTCGGCAACCGGGCCAACGAGGGCTACGCCGAGATGACGACGTGCGTGTATCTCCCCGACGGCCGCATCGGCTTCATGTTCAGCCGGCCCGAGATCGCCGACAACGACGCGTTCGACGCCGGCGGGATGCGGTTCGAGATGATCGAGCCGTTCGAGAAGCAGCGCGTCGCATACACGGGCAAGGTCGCGCTGCTCGAGCGCCCGCTCGAGATGGTGAACCCGCGCCAGGCCTTCACCGAGAACCCCTGGGTCGACGCCGCCATCGAGCTCGACTACCGGGGCGTTTCACCGATGTGGGGCGGCGAGCCGGTGAACGACGACGGCTCGACCATCACCGAGAACGCCGAGCAGGGCTTTGCCCGCGGCCACTACGAGCAGCACGTCGGCGCCCGCGGCGTCCTACGCGTCGACGACCAGGAATGGGAGATCAACGGCTTCGGGCTACGCGACCACTCCTGGGGCCCGCGCTACTGGCAGTCGCCGTGGTGGTACCGGTGGCTGACCGCCAACTTCGGCGAGGACTTCGGGTTCATCATCTCGATCGTCACCTCGCGCGACAGCGGCCAGCGCATCGGGGGCGTCGTGCTCGAAGACGGCGAATACCGCACGATCGACGACGCCACGCTCGAGACCGACTGGCGCGGCGCTGACTCGTACCACCAGGAGGTGCGCGCGGTCGCGCACACCGCCGACCGCGACTACGAGATCGAGGGCAGCGTGCTGTCGCTCATACCGCTGCGGAACCGCCGTCAGACGCCCGACGGCGACATGCTCGTCACGCGCATCTCCGAGGGCATGACCGAGTGGCGCTGCGACGGCAAGGTCGGTTTCGGGCTGTCGGAGTACCTCGACCAGATGGTCGACGGGCAGCCGGTCGGCGTCACGGGCTGATCTGTCGCCGTCGCAAGCTCCGGCTCCTGCGGCGCCGGTCGGCAAAGCCTTCGTCGCCGCGGGCTGATCTGACCCGCGGGGTTACGCGCTCTTGCGCTCCCCGTCTCGGGGCGCGCGGCGGAATTGCGGTCGCCAGCCCTCCTGCGGCCGCTCGTGCTCGAGATACCGGCTCCGCGCTCGCAGCAGGTCCGTGCGCGTGCAGATCCCCACGAGCCGGGCGCCGTCCACGACAGGGACGTGATCCACTCCGTCCTCGGTGATGCGCTCGAGCACCGTTACCAGGGTGTCGTCGGGCTCCACGGTCACGACATCTGCGGTCGCGATCTCCCTCACGGGTGTGCCGTCCGGGAGGTCCCGCACCAGGAGGTCGCCGCGGGTCACGATCCCCGCGAGCGCCAGCCTCTCGTCGACCAAGGGATACGCGCCGTGGCCGCCGTTCCCGAGCAGGCGGCGGGCATCGGCAATGGTCGCCTCCTCTGGGAGCGTCTCGACACCCGTAGTCATCGCCTCCCGGACCGAGTGCATCTGAAGCACGTCCGGGGCATATCTCCGCGGGACCATCACGCCGCGCCGCGCCAGCTTCTCTGTCATCAAGGTGTGCTTCGAGAGCGAGTTGAACACGATGTCGGCGAGCACGGCCGCGAGCATCAGCGGCAGCACCGCCGCATAGTCGCGCGTGAGCTCGAACGCGAAGACGATCGCCGTGAACGTGGCGCCGGTTGCGGCGCCAAAGGTGGCTGCCATCGCGACCAGCGCGACCGCGCCCGGTGACAGACCGAGGCCGGGGAACGCCGCGTCCAGGCCCGCACCGACGAGTCCACCGAAGGCCCCACCAATGAGGAGGAGCGGAGCCAGCGTGCCGCCCGACGTGCCGGATCCGAGAGCGATCCACCACATGACGAGCTTGGCCAGCAGGAGCAACGTTAGGGCGCCGACCGCGATTCGGCTCGCGAGGACATCGTCGATCGCGTCGTAGCCGACTCCCAGCGCACGCGGGACGGCCAGCCCGATGAGGGCGAATCCGAGAGCGCCGATGATCGGGTGCCAGAACTCCGAGATCGGCAGGCGCCGGTACCCCGCCTCTACGACGAACAGGCCCTTCGCCACGACGACGGCGAGAAGGCCGCACGCGATCCCGAGCAGCGCGAAGACGCCCAGCGTGCTGAGTCCGGCGAAGTCGTGGTGCGGCACCGTGAACAGCGGCCCGCTCCCGAACAGCGCCGCATGCACGCCGGCCGCGATGCTCGCCGAGACGACGAGGGGAACGAGCGCGCGAGCCGAGAACTCGAATAGCAGCAGCTCGACGGCGAGCACGACCGCCGCCAGCGGCGCACCGAACACTCCCGCCATGCCGGCGGACGCGCCGCACGCGAGCAGGATCTTGCGCTCGGAAGGAGAGACGCGGATGACTTGTCCCGCGAGGGATCCCAACGCGCCACCCGTCACGATGATCGGTCCTTCGGCACCGAATGGCCCGCCGGTCCCGATCGCCACCGCCGCCGACGTCGGCTTCGCGATCGCAGCGCGAGGGGAGATGCGACTGTGGCGGGTGAGGATCGCCTCCATCGCTTCGGGGATGCCGTGGCCCCGGATGACCGGTGACCAACGCGCGATCAACGCCACGACGAGGCCACCGGCCGCCGCCACGAGTAAGAGGTCCGGGCCGGGATGGAAGTCGCGGAACGACGGCAGCTCCCAGCCGTACTGATGCAGCAACGCCGCGTTCGTGAGCAGCGCGATCAGCCGAACGAGTACCCAGGCCGCGGCGCCGCCCGCCAGTCCGAGCGCGGTCGCGAGCAGCGACAAGAAGACGAGCCGACCCGGAGAAGACCGCATGCCCAATTATATCGTGCTACGATACTTCTTGTGACGGCCTCGGCTGAAGTGTCGGCTCGTCCGGTTCAGGACGACGACTACCGCCGGCTGCTCGAGTTCCGCACCGGGTTGCGCCGGTTCATCCACTGGAGCGAAGAGCAAGCTCGCGCCGTCGGGCTTTCGCCGGCCCAGCATCAGCTCCTGCTGGCGATCCGCGGGCACGCCGACACGCGGGGTCCGACGATCGGCGACGTCGCCGACTATCTCCTGCTGCGGCACCACAGCGCCGTGGAGCTCGTCGACCGGGCCGAGGACGCCGGTCTCGTCCGGCGCGTCCACGACCGGGACGACCATCGGATCGTGCGCTTGCGCCTCACGGCCCGAGGTGCCGACAAGCTCCGACGGCTCACGGCGGTCACGCTCGAAGAGCTCGCCCGCCTCTCCCCGCGCCTGCGACCGGTGTGGGCCGGGCTGAACGACTGACCGGGACTACCAGCTGCCGCCGCCCCCGCCGCCCGCGCCCCCGCCGGAGAACCCACCGCCGGAGAAGCCGCTCGAGCCCGACGTCGACGGCGGCGTCGATGTCAGCGTTCCCGACGTCGAGACGGTGAAGCCGTCGATCGCGCTCGAGAACGCGAGGAACGTGAACGGTGTCGACGCGATGTACCACGACGACGTGTCGGGCGGCTGGTCGTCGAGACCGGCGAACGCCGCCGCCCACTTGCCCGTCGCGCCGAAGACGATCGCGTAGGGCAGGTACTCCGAGAACAGGTTCTTCCGTTCGGCGAACCGCGCCCGCTCTTTCTCGGACTCGTTGATGAAGCGCCGGAATCCCTCGGTGTGCCGGAGCACCGCCGTGCCCTTGGCCGTGCGTTGGGGCGACCAGTACGCCCCGAACGTGAACAGGATGCCGGCCACGAGGAGCGGGATGCCGAGGAGGGCGGCGTGCGTGAACAGGATCAGAAGCGTCATCAGGCCCGCGCCGGCTAGCAGCACGAGCACACCGAGACAGCCCCACTGCGCCCGAGAGCGAGATGGCGGCTTCACGAACCAGCCGTGGTCGGTCGCGTCCTGCAGGAGCGCGCCCTGCACCTCTTCCATCCTCGTGTGGAAGGTGTATCGGAGGTCGGAGAGCTGCACCTCGTCGCCGTCCTCGAACAAGCCCGTGAGGAGCTTCTGCTCGTAGTCCTTGAGCTTCGCGTCCGGCTCCTTCTTTTTCGTCAGCTTCCAGTCCTGCTTGTGCACGAACCCTCCCTCGCCCGGGATCTCCTCGATCACGAGATAGCCGCGTACGGCGAGGTCGACGATGGTGGCGGTCACGTCGAGCGGGTTGGCCGTGAAGTCGACGAGGGTGCCGAGCTGTCCGGGCCGCAGGTTGTCGGGTGGGACGAACTCGACCGGCGTCTCCTCGTGGTGGAGCAATGGGACGTACTCGTCGGCGCCGCTGTCACTCCCGTACGCCTGGTCGACGGCCGAGCCGCGATAGCGGCGGTCGCGGCCAAACCGGAAGATGAGGAACGCGAACACGACGATCACGACGAGCAGGAGGGCGCCGCTGAGCCCGGCCGTCACGGGGGTGATCGAGAACGCCGTCCCGAGGTTGAAGCGCTCCTCGAGGATCGGCTTCGGTGGCGGCACCGCACCCTTCGGTATGGCCGCCACGACGGTCATGGCCGCGCCGGGCGGGATCTCGCTCTGGGTGAAGCTTGCCGTCGGGCCGTTGCTGCTGGCGCTCGCGCACGGGAGCGTCGATCGAAGGGGGCCGCTGAAGCAGGCGACCTTCGTGATGTCGGCCGGCGCGTCGAGGCTGACGGTCGCCTGTCGGATCGGAACCGTCCAGCCGGGACCGATCGCGTTGAGATTCAGCTCGTCGTGGTCCGGGAACCCGTTCAGCACGCCGCGCAGCGTGTACGTGATGTCGTAGCTGTGCTGACCGCTGATCGTCCTGTTGGGATCGCCGATCTTGATCCGCTTCAGCCCGACGCCGTCGACGTCGCCGGTCTCGATGGTGTACTGCGCCGGCGTCCCTTCCGACGCCTTCACGGACTCGACGGTCAACGGGTACACGCGGTCGTGGTTGGACTTGGGCGGGTAGTCGAACCGCACCGGGACGTCGCGGAAGATGCCGTGCTTCGGGACGACGCCGAAGTCGTAATCGATGCGCTCGTGTACCCGGATGAGCCCCGTCGATTCGATGTGCACGTCGACGGCGTAGTTCCGGATCTGCTCCGAACCGAACTGGGCGCGGCTCCCGGACGCTGCCGGAGCTGAGAGCGCGACGACGCCGACGACCGAAAGCAATCCCCCGAGAAGAGCAACCCGCCCCACGCGCACGGCGGGAATCTAACCGCAAGCCGGCGCCGTGTGGCGGGCTACCGTTCCGCGCCGTGCCCACCCGCGTCGACGACCAGCCGCTCGCGGCCGCGGTCGGGCGTCATCTGGGGCAGCCGGTGACGATCGACGACGTGCGTAGGTTGTCCGGCGGCGCGTCGCGCGAGACGTGGTCGTTCGATGCCGTCGCCGCCGGCGGCGCTCGCTATGGCCTGGTGCTTCGCCGCGATCCCGGGCCCTCGGTCGGGCAGTCGGACCGCTCGGTCGAGTTCGCGCTGCTGGAGGCGGCGCACGAGGGCGGCGTTGCGACGCCGAGGGTCTGGTTCCTGCTCGAGGCGGACGACGGGCTGGGGTCGGGGTTCGTCATGGAACGCATCGAGGGTGAGACGATCCCGCGCCGCATCCTGAGGGACGACGCCTACGCCGCTGCCCGCCCGGTGCTGGCCCGGCAGTGCGGCGAGCAAGCAGCGCGCATCCACGCGCTCGACCCGGCGGGTCTACCGGGGCTCCCGGCGCATGGCGCGAGCGAGCAGATTGCCCTGTACCGCGGGTACCTCGACGGTTTCGACGAGCCGCATCCCGCGTTCGAGCTCGGTCTGCGGTGGCTCGCCGAGCACGCCCCGCCCGACCCCCCGCGGCCGGCGCTCGTGCACGGCGACTTCCGCAACGGCAACCTCGTCGTCGGCCCGGACGGCATCCGAGCAGTGCTCGACTGGGAGCTTGCGCACCTCGGCGACCCGGTGGAGGACCTCGGTTGGTTGTGCGTGAAGTCGTGGCGCTTCGGCGTGACCGACCAGCGCGTCGGCGGGTTCGGAACCGTGGACGACCTGCTCGCGGCATACCGCGCTGCCGGCGGGCGCGACGTGGATCCGTCCGATCTCCGTTACTGGGAGGCAATGGGCACGTTGAAGTGGGGTGTGATCTGCGAGATCCAGGCGTTCACCCACCTCGAGGGCACGGTTCGATCGGTGGAGCTGGCGACGCTGGGCCGGCGGGTCGCCGAGATGGAGTGGGATCTCCTCGAGCTCATCGACGGCTCCGGCCAGGGGTCAGGGAAGGAGAGGTGATGCAGGATCGGCCGACGGCCGTCGAGCTCCTCGAGGCGGTACGCGAGTTCCTCGAGCAGGACGTGATGTCGGCGGTCGAGGGCCGGGTGCGGTTCCACACCCGCGTCGCGGTCAACGCACTCGGGATGCTCGAGCGCGAGCTCAGGCTCGGACCCGAGCTCGCCGCCGCCGAACGTGCCCGGTTGGGCGGCCTGCTCGGCCACGACGCCGACCTTGCCGCGCTCACGACGGCGCTGGCGCGCAGCATCCGCGACGGGTCGCTCGACGACCGGCACGACGACGTGGTCGCCGCCGTCCGGGACTCCGTGCGGGCGAAACTCCTGGTCTCGAACCCGGACTACATCGCCGACGACGTCGGGTAGGTTCGAAATCGCTGTGCGCTTCGCCACCTGGAACGTCAACTCGCTGAAGGCCCGCCTCCCCCGGGTCGAGGAATGGCTGCAGTACGCCCATCCCGACGTGCTGTGCCTCCAGGAGACCAAGCTCGCCGACGACTCGTTCCCGCAGCTGACCTTCCAGTCCCTGGGGTACGACTCGGTGCACCACGGGCCCGGGCAATGGAACGGCGTCGCGATCCTGTCGCGTGCCGGGGTCGAGGACGTCACCTCCGGCTTCGACGGCACCGAGCTCGTCGATCCGTACGAGGGGGACGCCCGCCTCCTTTCTGCCGTGTGCGGCGGCGTGCGCGTGATCTGCGTGTACGTGCCCAACGGCCGCAAGGTCGGTACCGACTTCTACGAGCGCAAGCTGACTTGGCTCGAGTCCCTGCACGACTGGATCGCGGCGACGTACAAGCCAAGCGACCCGATCATCATGATGGGGGACTTCAACGTCGCGCCCGAGGACCGAGACCTGTGGTCGCCGAAAGCCTTCATCGGCGACACCCACGTCACCGAGCCCGAACGCGCCGCCGTCGGACGGCTGCGCGACTGGGGGTTCGTCGACGCCTTCCGCGCCCTGTACCCACAGGACAAGTTGTTCACGTACTGGGACTACCGGCGGGGTGACTTCCACGAGCATCGCGGCATGCGCATCGATCTCGCCTACGTCACCGAGCCGCTGGTCGATCGCATCCGGTGGGGTCTCGTCGACCGGTTCGCCCGCAAGGGCAAGCTCCCGTCGGACCACGCCCCGCTGTTCATCGACATCGACGTCGACGCCCCGTAAGCCCGTCGCCAGTAGGGCTGAGCGGGCGTACCGTGGCCGCATGGCCATGTACAACGACGGGTCGCGTGAGCTCCAGGACCGCTTCGACAGCCGGCGGATCGCCGACCGCCTCGAGCAGATCACGGTCCACGACAGGTTCAGCGAAGACGACCGCGCGTTCATCGAGCGCGTCCCGATGTTCTTCCTTGCCACCGCCGACGCCGACGGCTGGCCGGACTGCTCGTACAAGGGTGGTCAGCCCGGCTTCGTGCGGGTGGTCGACGAGAACACGCTCGCGTTCCCGAGCTACGACGGCAACGGCATGTTCCGCAGTCTCGGGAACGTGCTCATGAACCCGAAGGTCGGCATGCTGTTCGTCGACTTCGAGCGCCCGAATCGCATGCGCATCAACGGCGTTGCCTCGCTGCACGATGACGACGAGCTCCTGAGCTCGTTCGAGGGCGCGCAACTCATCGTGCGCGTACGCGCCGAGCGGATCTTCCCGAACTGCCCGCGTTACATCCACAAGATGCAGGTGGTGGAGCACTCGGTGTACTCCCCTCGCCCCGGTCACGTGCCACCAGTCCCGGAGTGGAAGCAGATGGACGTCTTCCGGGACTACCTCCCGGAGGGCTAGGCCGCGACCCGGCGACGCGGCGAATCGCCTATCCGGCGACGGGAGCGCCGTCGACGAAGGTCAACCTCACGACGAAGAGATTGCGCGCGCCCTGGGGATAACCGACCTTGCCGCGCACCCAGGCGTGCAGCGTCATCCAGGGCTGGCCGTTTGCGTCCACGAACACGTCCTCGCCGCCGGGGCCCTCCGCCTTGGCGGTCGAGGCGAGCCACGGCCCGTCCGCCGGCTTCGTGCACGGCCCCGTCGGCGAGTCGCACACCGCGTACCCGATGGTGTAGTCGGCCGTCGCCCAGTTGTTCCCCGAGTAGAAGAGGTAGTAGCGGCCGTCGTACCCGACCACGCTCGGCGCCTCGACGACGCCGGCCTCCCACGCCTGGTCGGCTTGCACGATCGCCTGCTGGTCGCCGACGAGGCTGAGGCCGTCGGGGGCGAGCTCCTGAGCGACGATGCCTGCGGTGGCGTCGCTCTTCCACAGCAGGTACGCGCGGCCGTCAGCGGCGACGAACGGGCTCGGATCGATCGCTCCCCCGTCGGATGGACAGACGAGCGGACCACTCGAGTCGTCGACGAACGGGCCCCCGGGTTCCTTCGAGACAGCACGCGACAGACACTCGCGATCCGGATCGTGCGCCCGCGTCGTGTAGTAGAGGACGAACCCGCCCGGCCGAGCGAGCACGGCCGGGCCCCAGACGCCGCCGGGAGACGACCACGCGGGAAGCTTCGGCAGCGCATCCGCCGTGTGCGCGTTGCCGAACAGCCCGCTCGAGGTCAGGACCGGGATGTGATCGTCCTGGTTGTTGGTCGCGTACGCGTAGTAGGTGTTCCCCGCTCGGAGGACGAACGGGTCGGCGAAGTCGTGGCAGTAGACGGCCGGGCCCTGAGGTCGGAGCGCCGCGCGCACCTTCCCCGCGAGACCGCCCTTGCCTCCTATCGGGGGGCGCCCGGCAGGTCCACCCGGTGGGCCGGACGCCCCGGCCCGGAACACGATGCCGGAGCACGGGGCGTCCTCGAACAGCGGCACGACGACGGCGAGGGCGAGCCACACCAGGAGCCAGAGCGCGACCACCAGCGCGAGGGCGATCCCGACGGTCATGCGCGACCTCCGCTCCATCACCTTGTTCGACCCGTTCGGAGGATCAGAGGTCGCGCGTCCCGCCCCGGCCTGTGACCGACGTCATCTGGCCCCGTCGGAGGCGCAAGCCCATGCTGGACCGGCGTAACTTATCGGTGATAACTCACCCTCGGGGATGCTCGTGCTCGCTCGTCTCGGTCGATTCACCGTCGCCCATCGCAAGTCAGTGCTTGCCGGCACGGCGCTGTTCTTCGTCCTCGCGGTCACGCTCGGCGGCGGCGTCGCCTCCCACCTGACGAGCGGAGGCTTCACCGACCCGGACTCCGAATCGAGCCGCGCCGCCGACGAGATCAAGCACAACTTCGGCAAGCAGGAGCCCGATCTCGTGTTGCTCGTGACGGCGAAGCGCGGCACTGTCGACGATGCCGAAGTCGGCAGCGCGGCGAACTCCCTGACGTCCGAACTGTCGGCCGAGCCGCAGGTCGCGCGGGCGGTGTCGTACTGGAGCGTCGGGAGCCCGCCGCCGTTGCGCAGCACCGACGGCCGTCAGGCGCTCGTGCTGGCGTCATTGCACGGCGGCGAAGACAAGATGCACGACGCCGCCCAGAAGCTGTCACCCCTCTACTCCGGTGGCCACGGCGCGGTCACCGTGCGCGTCGGCGGATTCGCCGAGGTCTTCCGGCAGGTCAATCAGCAGGTCGAGTCGGATCTGCTGCGCGCCGAGCTCATCGCGTTCCCCATCACGCTCGCGCTGATGGTGCTCGTGTTCGGGAGCGTCGTGGCAGCCGGTCTGCCCCTCCTCGTCGGCGTACTCGCGATCGCCGGGACCTTCCTGGTCCTGCTCGTCGTCGCCGCGCTCACGGACGTGTCGATCTTCGCGCTCAACCTCACCACCGGCATGGGTCTCGGGCTGGCGATCGACTACAGCCTCTTCATCGTGTCGCGCTACCGGGAGGAGCTTCACGCCGGGCGCGCACCGAACGACGCGGTGGTCCGGACGGTCCAGACTGCGGGGAAGACGGTCGCGTTCAGCGCGCTCACCGTGGCGGTCGCGCTCGCCGCGCTGCTCGTCTTCCCGCTCGCGTTCCTGCGGTCCTTCGCCTACGCCGGGATCGGCGTGGCGCTGCTCGCCGGCATCGCCGCGGTCGTCGCCCTCCCGGCGCTCCTCGCCGTGCTCGGCCCGAGGGTCAACTCGCTGCGGTTGCTGCGGCGGGAACCGAAGCCCGTCGGCGAGGGCGTCTGGCACCGGATCGCCATGTTCGTGATGCGCCGTCCCGTGCCGGTCGCCCTGGCCGTCGTCGCGCTACTCATCGTGCTCGGGCTGCCGTTCCTACGGATTCAGTTCGGCCTTCCTGATGACCGCGTGTTGCCCACCAGCGTCTCCAGCCGCCAGGTGCAGGACGACATCCGGTCGCGGTTCGCGTCCAACGAGGCGCGCACGCTCGAGGTGGTCGCGAGCGGCATCGGTGATCCAGCCGCTCATGGTGACCAGATCGATCGGTACGCCGCCGCGTTGTCGCAACGGCGCGGTGCCGCCCGCGTCGACGCCGTCACGGGGAGCTACATCGACGGGCAGCAAGTCGCCGGGCCGGGGCCGGTGACAGCACGCTTCCACGCCCGGGACGCCACATGGCTGTCGGTCGTCCCGTCGGTCGAGCCGTATTCGGACGCCGGCGAGCGCCTCGCCCATGCGGTTCGCGACACGCCCGCGCCCTTCCCCGTGCTCGTCGGCGGGGCCTCGGCCGAGCTCGTCGACTCCAAGGCGTCGCTGTTCTCGCGATTGCCGCTCGCCGCCGGGTTGATCGCTCTGGCGACGTTCGTGCTGTTGTTCCTCATGTTCGGGAGCATCCTGGTCCCGATCAAGGCGCTCGTCCTGAACGTCCTCAGCCTGAGCGCGACGTTCGGGGCGCTGGTATGGATCTTCCAGGACGGGCACCTGTCTGGGTTCCTCGACTTCACGCCCACCGGCACGCTGCCGGCGACGGTCCCACTCCTGCTCTTCTGCCTCGCGTTCGGTCTCTCGATGGACTACGAGGTGTTCCTGCTCTCGCGCATAAAAGAGGAGCACGACCGCACCGGCGACAACACGCGATCGGTCGCCGTCGGCCTCGAACGCACGGGCCGGATCGTCACGGCGGCGGCCGTGCTCATCAGCGTCGTGTTCATCGCGTTCGCGACGTCTGGCGTGTCGTTCATCAAGATCTTCGGCCTCGGGCTGACGATCGCCGTGCTCATGGACGCGTTCGTGATCCGGGCGACGCTCGTGCCGGCGTTCATGCGCATCGCCGGCGAGGCGAACTGGTGGGCGCCGAAATGGATGCGGCGCCTGCACGACCGCTTCGGGATCAGCGAAGAGCCCGAACCGGAGCCCTCGGCCGAACGGCGCGTCCCCGAGCCGGTGGGATCACGATGACGACCGCGCGCACGCCCGCGGCCCCCGTCCGGCCCCGCGCCCGTCGCGGCGAGGGCGAGAAGCTGCGCGACGACCTGCTGGCGGCGACGGAGCAGCTGATGATCGAGTCGGGCGGCGCCGATTCGGTGTCGATCCGGGCTATCGCCGACGCGGTCGGCGTCACTCCGCCGTCGATCTACCTGCACTTCCCCGACAAGGAAGCGCTCATCGTCGCGGTGTGCGAGCGCCACTTCGACGTCTTCGACTCGGTGATCGAGCAGGCCGGCGCCACCGTCGACGACCCCGTCGAGAGCCTCCGGCGCCGTGGACGCGCGTACGTGCGCTTCGGTCTCGACAACCCGGAGCCCTACCGAATCCTGTTCATGTCCCGGATCGGCGGCGACCGCCGGCTCGAGGCCATCACCGGCGCCGGGGGGCGCGCGTTCCAGCACCTCGTCGACGCGGTGCAGCGCGCCATCGAGTCCGGTGACTTCCGGCCCGTCGACCCCGCGTTCGCGGCGACCGCCCTGTGGACCGCGGTGCACGGCATCACGTCGCTGCTCATCTCGCTCCCGGACTTCCCGTGGCCCGACGTCGACACGCTCGTCGACCACGTCTGCGACATCCAGATCCGCGGCTTGCGCGAATCCGTTCCTCAACCCAAGGAGTCGTCATGACCACAATCGAAAACCAGTACCTGGTCGGGAACTTCGCGCCCGTCAAGGACGAGGTCGCCGTCACCGACCTCCCCGTCGAAGGCGCGATCCCGCCCGAGATCAACGGGCGCTACCTGCGCAACGGCCCCAACCCGATCGCGCCCGACCCGGCGGCCTACCACTGGTTCACCGGCGACGGCATGCTCCACGCCGTCGAGCTGCGCGACGGCAAGGCCGTGTCGTACCGGAACCGCTGGGTGCGCACCGACCAGGCGCTCGATCTCCTCGGCGAGAACCCGATGCCCGGCCAGCCCGACGACGTCTTCCCCGTGGGCTCGAGCGCGGCGAACACGCACGTCGTCGCGCACGCGGGCAAGATCTTCGCCCTGGTAGAGGTGTGCCTCCCGACGCAGGTGCGACCCGACTTGTCGACCGTCGGACGCTACGACTTCGACGGCAAGCTGCGGTCGCCGATGACCGCGCATCCGAAGATCGACCCTGTTACCGGCGAGATGCTCTTCTTCGGCTACGACCCGTTCGGTCCGCCGTGGCTCCGCTTCCACGCGGTCAACGCGGCCGGCGAGCTCGTCCGCAGCGAGGACATCGACATCCGGGGTCCGTCGATGGTGCACGACTTCGCCATCACCGAGCGCAAGGTCGTCTTCCTCGACCTTCCCGTGGTGTTCGACTTCGACCTCGTCGGCAAGCGCCCGTTCCCGGCGGCGTGGACGCCCGACTACGGCGCACGGGTCGGCGTGATGCCTCGCGACGGCGGGAACGCCGACGTGCGCTGGTTCGACGTCGAGCTCTGCTACGTCTTCCATCCGCTCAACGCCTACGACGAGGACGGGGGCGTGGTGCTCGACGTCGCGCGGCATCCGAAGATGTTCGACACGGACATCTACGGGCCGGCTGAGATGCCGCCGACCCTCGACCGGTGGACCATCGACCTCGACGCCGGGAAGGTCATCGAGGAGCGCCTCGACGACCGTCCCCAGGAGTTCCCGCGGGTCGACGAGCGCGTCGTCGGCCGGCGGCACCGTTACGGGTACGCAGCGCACTTCGGCATCGACGACCAGGGCATCCACTTCGGCGGCTTGCTGAAGCACGACCTGCGGACCGGGGCGGTGAACGCCAGGACCTTCGGGCCCGGCACGCACGCAGGCGAAGGCGTGTTCGTCCCAGGGTCGCCGACGGCCGGCGAGGACGAGGGTTGGGTCCTCTCGATCGTCTTCGACGACGCCCGCGACGCGAGCGATCTCGTGATCCTCGATGCGCGCGAGTTCGACGAGGTCGCGCGGGTGCACCTCCCGCAACGGGTCCCCTTCGGCTTCCACGGCTCGTGGGTTCCGGACGGCGCCGCCTAGGCGATCAAGTCCACGACGCGCTTCTCGTATCGGCTCTGGACGTACTCGTCGACGGTCACGTCGCCGACGTACTCGTACTCGGCGCGTTCGTAGTAGGCGCGCAGCGACTCGTTCGACGCGACGCAGTCGAGGCGCAGATACGACTTGCCCGCGCCGGACGCTTGGCGCTCCGCCCACCGCAGTAACCGACCTCCGAGGCCGGCGCCGTGCCGGCGCACGGCGAGCCGGTGCAGATATCCGGCGTCACTCGGGTACCCGGCCCAGAAAAGCGGATCGTCCCATTGCACGACGAGAGTGCCGACGATCTGGCCGTCGAGCTCGGCGAGCCAGGTGTCGCCGGCTTCGATCGCCGGCAGCACCCACTCGGCGGGGAACCGGTCGGGCCATTGCTCGACGCCACGCGCCCGTAGCCATGCAGCCGCGTCCGCGAGGACGGCGAGCACGACGTCGACGTCGTCGGGTCGTGCTCGCTGAACCTGCACTCGTCGATTGTGACTCGGGTCGCCGGTTCAGCTGCGGCGGAAGGAAGCTGTCGAACCGAGCACCCTACAGCTTCGACTTGGCGATGCAGATGGCCAGGTGAGCTTCCAGCACGGCTGCGCGCGTGGCCTCCGACAGGCCGGTGTCGGCTTCTGCCGCCACCTTGGCGCTGTCGCCGGCTTGCTCGAGCTCGATGACGGCGGCCCGCTCGTCCTCGGTCCCTGCGGCCTTGTCCGCCTTCTTGGCGAACTCGCTCACCACCGCGGTCAGTACCGGGGACGCGCCCTGGTCCTGACGAACGGCGCCGACGGCGTCGTCGATCTTCATTCGAACTTCGCGGAGTCGCTCCCCCGTGGTCGTCACGCTTGCAGACTACGCCCGCAGCAGACCGGAGAGGTGTGGCGTACGTTCAAATCGAACTCAGAAGGAGGACTGCCATGGTTGCGAATCCGCCCGAAGGCTTCCCCCGCATCACGCCGTACCTCTTGTACGAGGACTGCGCCGCCGCGCTCGACTTTCTCACCACGGCGTTCGGCTTCACCGAGGACGTCCGCATGGCGGGCCCGGACGGCAAGGTCAATCATGCCGAGGTACGGCTGGGCGACGGCGTCGTCATGATGGGCATGCCCGGCCCCGACTATCAGAACCCCGGTGCTCACGGTCATGTGCATTCGACCGTGTACGTCTACGTCGATGACGTTGACAAGCACTTCGAGCAGGCGAAGCGCGCGGGCGCCAGGATCATCCTCGAGCCGCAGGACCAGTTCTACGGCGATCGCAGCTACATGGCGGAGGACCCGCAGGGCCAGCAGTGGGGCTTCGCCACGCACACGCGTGACGTCGCGCCCGAGGAGATGCACCCCTAGGGGTGCGGGTAGGGTCGGGCTAGGTCTTCGCCTTCAGCGCCTCGATGAGCTTGGGCACGACCTTCGACGCATCGCCCACGACCCCCAGGTCCGACACGCTGAAGATCGGAGCCTCCGGGTCCTTGTTGATGGCGATGATGTTGTCGGAGCCCTTCATGCCGACCATGTGCTGCGTCGCGCCAGAGATGCCGATCGCTATGTACACCTTGGGCTTTACGGTCTTGCCCGTCTGACCCACCTGCTTCGAGTACGGGACCCAGCCGGCGTCGACGATCGCGCGCGACGCGCCCGACGCGCCCTTGAGCACCTTCGCCAGCTCTTCCACCATCGGCTCGTACGCGTCGGCGCTCCCGAGCCCGCGACCGCCCGAGACGACGACCTCGGCGTCCTCGAGCTTCGGCCCTTCCTGCTCTTCGACGTGGTGGTCGAGCACCTGCGCCTCGGCGGCGCGGCCGGCGTCCACGCTGCCGACCGTTGCGACCTCGGCCGCGCCTCCGCCGCCGGGCTCGGGCGCGAAGGACTTCGGCCGGATCCCGGCGAGGTACGGCTTCTCGCCGTCGAACGCCGTCGTCACGATCGTGTTGCCCCCGAAGACCGCCGTGCTCACGGCGACCGTGTCGCCATCGACTTCTACTCCGTTGCCGTTCGTCAGCACCGGCCGGTCGAGCTTGACCGAGAGTCGGCCCATCGCGTCGCGCCCGTCGTAGCTCTGCGCGAACAGAATCAGGTCCGGCTGTTCGTCCGCGACGAGCTTCGCCAGCAGCGCGCCTCCGACCACGCCGCTCAGCGACGAGCCATGGTCGGCGGCGTGGACCTTCGTCGCGCCGTACTCGCCGAGCTGGGGGGCGATCGTGTCGGCATCCGCGCCCGAGTACACCGCCTCGACCGTGTCGCCGATCTCGCGCGCTTTCGTGAGCAACTCGAGTGTTGCCGAGGTCGCCTTGCCGTCCTCGCCCTCGGCGTAGACCCATACCTTCGGAAGCGGCATCTGCAGTGGCCTCCTAGATGACCTTGAGTTGCTCGAGGAAGGCGACGATCCGCTCGTGCGCGTCTCCTTCGTCCTCGATCTTCTCGCCCGCCTGGCGTTCGGGCGCGGCCTCGATCGACTTGATCTGCTGGCGGGCGCCCTTCCAGCCGACCTCGTCGTCGGAGAGTCCGAGATCGGCGGCTTTGGCCTGGTCGACGGGCTTGTTCTTGGCCGCCATGATCCCCTTGAAGGACGGGTACCGCGGCTCCACGACGCCCGCGGTGACGCTGACAACCGCCGGGAGCGACGCCTCGACGACGTCGTAGCCGGCCTCGGTCTGTCGTTGGATCTTGACCTTGCCGTCCGTCACCTCGATCTGCTTGGCGAAGGTGAGGGAGGGCCAGCCCAACAGCTCGGCGACCTGCGCCGGGACGGTGCCGGTGTACCCGTCGGTCGATTCGGTGGCCGTGAGCACGAGGTCCATCTCGCCGGCGCGCTCGACCGCCTTCGCGATGACCTTGGCCGTCGACAGCGCATCGGAGCCCTGGAGGACCGGGTCGGACACGAGGACGGCGTTGGCGGCTCCCATCGCGAGGGCGGTGCGCAGCCCCGACACCTCGTCGTTGGGCGCCATCGAGATGAGGGTCACGTCGCCGCCGCCGGCGGTGTCGACGAGCTGGAGAGCCATCTCGACCCCGTAGCTGTCGGAGTCGTCGAGGATCAGCTTGCCCTCGCGCTTGAGCGTCTTCGTCTCGGGGTCGAGCTCACCCGGCGTGGCCGGGTCGGGGATCTGCTTCACGCAGACGGCGATGTTCATATCACTCCTGTTTGCCCAGAAAGGCCGTCGGTGATTCTGGCCCGCCCGGGCCGCCCACGTCGAAGCGATCGGATCGGCAGCCGAGACCGGCGGTACCGTCGGCGGAATGCCGACGGCGGTCGATGTCCTCGTGGTGGGTGCCGGGCCTGCCGGCGCGGCCGCCGGCCTGGCGGCCCGGCGGCGGGGGCTCGACGCTCTGGTCGTCGACAAGGCCTCCTTCCCGCGCGACAAGACGTGCGGCGACGGCCTCACGACGGCGGCCCTCCGCCTCATCGAGCAGCTGGGCGTCGACCTGCGCAAGCTTCCCGGCTACATGGCTGTCCGCGAGACCGTGCTCGTCGACCCCGACGGCCGCCACGTCTCGCTCCCGCTCGGCGCAGACGGCGATCACGCCGCAGTCGTGCCGCGCGTCGAGCTCGACGCCGCCATCGTCGACGCCGCGCGGCGATCAGGTGTCGAGGTGCGCGACGGCGTTGCCGTGAGCGGGATCGACGTGAACGGCGACACCGTCACCGCGACCACGGCCGGAGACGGCTCGGTCCGGGCTCGCTTTCTCATCGCGGCGGACGGCCACTACTCCTTCGTGCGGCGCTGCCTGCGACCGCCGGCCCCGCCCGAGCTCGGCACGTGGCACGCCTTCCGGCAGTATTTCCGCGGCGTCGACGACCCGCGGCTCTACGTGCTGTTCGAGCCCGACCTGCTACCTGGCTATGCCTGGGTGTTCCCGCTTCCCGAAGGCCGCGCGAACGTCGGGTTCGGCGTGTTGCGCCGGCCCGGTATGTCAGGCAAAGAGCTCAATGCCCGTTGGCGGGAGCTCCTCGAGCGCCCGAGCGTGAGAACGGTGCTCGGGCCCGCCGCGGAACCCGAGGCGACTCACCGCGCATGGCCGATCCCCGCTTCGTTCGAATACGACGCGCTCACCGACGGGCGCGTGTTGTACGTCGGTGACGCCGCCAACGCCGTTGACCCGCTCACGGGCGAGGGGATCGCGCAGGCGATCGAGACCGCTCTCGTCGCGGTGGACGCGATCGCGGCGGGCGACCCCGCCGGTGCGGGGCGTCGATACAAGGAAGGCGTTCGCCGCACGCTGGGCCGCGACCTACGCTTCGCGGCTTCGCTCCAGCGTGTACTCCGCTCGCGCCGCGGCGCCGCGCTCGCCGTACGGACGGCCGGGCTCACGCCGTGGACGCGCCGCCACTTCGCCCGGTGGATGTTCGAGGACTATCCGCGCGCGCTCCTACTGACTCCCGACCGGTGGCGGCGCGGCATGTTCGCCGGGGGCGGCGCGTACCGCTAGATGACCTCGAGTTGTGACGGATATTTCAGTCTGGCTATAGTGCACCGATCGGTGCAGTATCGGCTTCGACCCTCGACCGGACGTTCTTTGCGCTGTCGGATCCGACGCGCAGGAGCATCCTGCAGCGACTCGCCGGCGGGCCCGCCACGATCGGAGAGCTTGCGGCGCCCTTCGGCTTGACCCTCAACGGCGTCAAGAAGCACGTCGGGATCCTGGAAGAGGTCGATCTCGTCCGAACGACCAAGGTCGGCCGTTCACGCGAGTGCAATATCGGACCCGCCCAATTGCAGGACGTGACGCGCTGGGTCGACTCCTATCGCGAAGCGATGGCGCGCCGGCTCGAGAGCTTCGGCGCATACGTCGAAGCGCGCAGGAGGAGCGACGGATGACCTACGAGCTGCGATTCGAGCGCTTGATCGATGCCGAGCCGGACGTCGTGTTCGACACGTTCACTGAGCCCGGCGGGCAAGTGGCCTTCTACTCGGGTGAGCCGGGCTGGATCGTCCGCTCGGAATGCGACCTTCGGGTCGGCGGCGTGTGGATCGTCGACTTCGGACCTTCGCCAGCCCAGCTGTACCGCCACCGGCACGTGTTCCAGGTCATCGAGCGGCCGCGGCGGCTCGTCCTGACCACCACCGAGACGCGACTCGACGGGTCGAGCTTCGACACCGAGCTCGAGCTCCTGTTCGAGGACCACGAGGGCCAAACCCTGATGAAGATGCTTCACAAGGGATTCCCGACCCCCGAGCTCCGCGATGAGCACACGATCGGCTTGCCGAGCTCGTTTGCCCTCCTTGCGCGCGCTGTCCGCGCAGCCCGGCAGCGATCGGCGACGGCCACTGAATCCAACAAAGGAGATCGCACGACATGAACTCCGCACACGATGCACGGAAAGTGATTCTGCAGATGGGTATCTCGCTCGACGGCTTCGTCGCCGTCCCGGCAGGCGCGGGGCTCATGCCGGTGATGGAAGGTGAATGGGGTCTACCGCCAGAGGACCCCGAGCTCACGCAGACGAAGCTCGCCTGGGTCTGGGACGCGGGCGCGCACCTCATGGGCAGGGTCACCTACGAGGAGATGGCGTCGTACTGGCCGTCGTCAACTGCCGACTACGCGGCTCCGATGAACGAGATCCCGAAGGTCGTGTTCTCGAAGAGCCTCGAACGAGCAGAGTGGCCGCAGTCGCGGATCGCCCGCGGCGATCTCGTCGACGAGATCGGAGCGCTGAAGCGAGAATCCGGGAAGGACCTGATCGCCCACGGAGGGGCGTCGTTCGCGCAGTCGCTCGCGCGCCTCGGCCTGATCGACCAGTATCGGCTCATCACCCACCCGGTGGCGGTGGCAAAGGGCGAGCCGCTGTTGAAGGACCGCTCGGCTCCAGTGCGTCTGAAGCTCATCGAGTCGAAGACATTCACGAGCGCCGCCCTCCACGTCTACGAGCCAGCATAAGGGACGGGCTTTTCCGAACTCGTCTGATCGCGCGCGGCCGCAGGTACCGTGGCGTCGATGACGCGCGTCGGTCTCGAGACCGTCCGGTTTCTCGACGAGCTCGGAGCGAACGCCACTGCCGCAACGACGGTGCAGATCGTCGACGGGTGGCTGCTGCGCGCCGCGCCCGACTACCCGTTCCGACGTTGCAACTCAGCGCTCCCCTACGGCGGCGATCGTGCCGGCCTCGAGGCGCGCATCGACGCCGTCGAGAGCTTCTATCGCGAGCGCGAGCTGCCGGCGCGTTTCCAGATGAGCCCGGCCGTGCTCCCCGACGGGCTCGACGACGCGCTCGAGACCCGTGGCTACGAGATCCAGGAGCCGACACTCGTGCTGGTAGCCGACACGGCGCGGGTCGTCGCCCAGACGATGCGAGCCGAAGCACGCGAGATCACCGTCGGCGAGGGGATCGACGAGTTCTGGGTGGCCGAGTACGCGTCGGCGTTCGGAGACGACGACGCCGCGCGCGATCGGCTCCGCGCGTATGCCCACCTCCTGCGGCGGCTCGGCCCCGCTGTCGGCGCGGCGGTGCTTCCGGTCGACGAGTTGCCGGCCGCGGTCGGCCTCGGCGTGCTCGAGCGCGGGTGGACGGGCGTGTACGCGATGGGAACGCGCAGGGAAGCTCGCCGGCGTGGCGCCGCCACGTCCGTTCTGCGCGCCCTGGCGCGTTGGGGACACAGCCGGAACGCCGCTCGCATGTACCTCCAGGTCGAGGTCACGAACGACGGCGCCCGCCAGCTGTACACACGCGCCGGCTTCGAGACCGCGTACCGGTACCACTACCGCACGTCCGCTTGACCGTCCGGTCAAGTGACGGGAACACTGCTCGTATGAGCATCGACTTCACCCTGCCGCCCGACGTCGAGGAGACGCGTGCACGCGTCCGCGACTTCATGGACGAGGTGGTGCGCCCGGCGGAGGAGAAGGTCTACGCCAACGCACCGAACGGCGAGCCCGACCGCTCCGACATCGTGCGCATGATCATCGACCTCCGCCAGAAGGCGCACGAGTGGAACGTCTGGCTGCCCCACATGCCGAAGGAATGGGGCGGGCTCGGGCTCGGCATCACAGCCATGGCGTTCGTCTCGGCCGAGGCGGCCCGCACCAACTTCGGGCCCTTCATCCTCAACGCCCAGGCACCCGACGAGGCCAACCAACACACGCTGCTGCACCACGCCAACGACGAGCAGACGGAAAGGTATCTACGCCCGCTGCTCGAGGGCCGGGTCCGGTCGTGCTTCGCGATGACCGAGCCCGAGGTCGCCGGCTCCGACCCGACGGGGATCCGCACGATGGCGGTCCAGGACGGCGACGAGTGGGTGGTCAACGGTCA
>JBKOWN010000192.1:0-7381 GCA_046724435.1 Actinomycetota bacterium | reverse complement strand
TCAAGCCGGGGACGTACACGATCTACTGCACCATTCCGGGCCACCGCGCCGCCGGCATGGAAGCAACAGTGACGGCCGGATAGCGAATCAGGAGCTGATGGAGAACATGGAGCGGGGACGCGCTCGACGTTGGGCCGGAGCAGGCGTCATCGCGCTCGCGACGACGGCGATACTCGCCGCGTGCGGGGGCGGGGGCGGTGGCGGCGGCTCGAGCTACAAGCAGCCGAGTGGACCGGCCCGGCAGACCATCGACATCAAGGGCGGCAACTTCTTCTTCGACCCGAGGAACGTTGACGCGCCTGCGGGAGTTGACGCGATCAAGCTGGACAGCGAGGGGGGGCTCCACACGCTGGTGTTCGCGGGCGGGAAGGTGCCCGGCTTCAAGCTCGAAGCGGCCAGCGGTAAGTCCGCCGAGCTGAAGGTGAACCTGAAGGCGGGGATGTACACGTTCTACTGCGACATTCCCGGCCATCGCGCGGCGGGCATGCAGGGCACGATCACGGTCACGTGAGTCACGGGCGACGCTGCTTGGGCACCGGCGCGCTGTCCGGCACGACGACCTGCAGCTCGCCCGGAACCGCCTCCAGCCTCGCCGGCAACGGGCCGATGCGCTCGCCCGCTCCGAACAGCTCGATCGCAGGCGACGCATCGAGTGATGCCAGCTCGACCACCTTTCCTCGATGCATTTCGACAGCCGGGTGGGACACGTGCGTGCCGCGAAAGACGCGTGGGAACGAGCGCAGGAACTCGAACCGGGACACCGCACCCACGACGCAGACGTCGAGCTGCCCGTCGTCGAGCTCGGCGCCCGGCGTGACCTGCATCCCGCCCGCGTAACCGCGCGTGTTGCCGATCGCGACGAGCCACGCCTCGATGTCGTGCTCGTCGCCGTCCACCGTGAGGCGGAATCGGTGCGGCCGGTACGTCGCCAGCGTGCGGAGCACCGCGAGCACATAGAGCGTCGTGCCGCTCGCCCACTGGATGCCGTTGGCCCAGCGGTTGGCTTCGGAATCGAATCCGGCGTTCGCGACGGAGGTGAACCACCGGACGGTCGTCCCGGTCGCGTCGCCGTCTCCGGCCAGCTCGGCTCGGCCGAGGTCGACCGCTCCGACCTGCCCGGTCTCGAGGAGGGCGACCGCGTCGAGCCAGTGGCGGCGATCGAGGCCGAGGTGGCGGGCGAAGTCGTTGCCGGCGCCGGTGGGCACGATGCCGAGCACGCCACCGTGGTCCGCGGCCACCCCCGCCAGGGCGTTCACGGTCCCGTCCCCGCCGCAGGCGGCCACACCGCGTCCGTCGTCGAACGCGCTCCGGGCAATCCCCATCGCGTCGTCGAGGTCCTCGGAGACGCGCACGTCGACGTCGAGGTCGATGCCGGCGAGCGCGTCGACGAGCCGGGGGAGCAGCTTCCGGGTCCGCCCGCGACCCGCGGTGGGGTTCACCACAGCGGTCCAACGCATGGCGGGCGATCGTACCGGTCCGAGGTCGAGCGGGGAGGGGCCCGATGTAGCTTCGGGCCGCGGGCGACGGCGGCTGTGCCGACCGCCTCCGCAGGAGCCGGACCTTGCGACGGCGACAGGAGATCGATGCCGGAGGGACCCATCGAGGACGCGCGGATCCCGCGCCACGTCGCCATCGTGATGGACGGCAACGGACGATGGGCCAAGCAGCGGGGCCTCAAGCGCACCGATGGGCACGCCGCCGGCGAGGAGGCGTTGTTCGACACCGTCAACGGCGCCCTCGAGGTCGGGCTCGACTGGATGACCGTCTTCGCGTTCTCGACCGAGAACTGGCGCCGGCCGGTCGACGAGGTGCGGTTCCTCATGGGCTTCAACGAGAGCCTGCTCCTTCGGCGGCGCGACGAGCTCCACGAGCTGGGCGTGCGCGTCCGGTTCATTGGCCGCCGGGCCGGGCGGGTGCCCGGCCGCCTGCGCCGTCGGATCGCGGACGCCGAGGACCTCACCCGGGACAATCGGCGTCTCACGCTGACGTTCGCCTTCAACTACGGCGGGCGGGCCGAGCTCGTCGACGCCGCCCGAGCCATCGCGTACGAGGTGGCCGCCGGCCGCCTCGACCCGGACAAGATCAGCGACCGGACCCTGGCCCGTCACCTCTATGCGCCCGACATGCCCGACCCCGACCTGCTCGTGCGCACGTCGGGCGAGTTCCGGATCTCGAACTATCTGCTGTGGGAGCTCGCTTACGCCGAGCTCGTGTTCACCGAGGTGCTGTGGCCCGACTTCCGTCGCGACCACCTGTTCGAGGCGATCCGGGAGTTCCAGCGCCGCGAACGCCGCTTCGGCGCCGTCGACGGGTAATCACATCGGTGTAACTAGACTGCAGGCCGTGGCCCTGTACCGCGACCAGGGCGTCGTCCTGCGCACGATCAAGCTGGGCGAGGCCGACCGGATCGTCACGATCCTCGCCCAGGGCCACGGCAAGGTGCGGGCGGTCGCCAAGGGGATCCGCAAGTCGACCAGCCGGTTCGGGGCCCGACTCGAGCCGACGAGCCACGTCGCCCTCCAGTGCTACCGAGGCCGCGAGCTCGACGTCGTCACCCAGGTCGAGACGATCGACGCGTTTCGCCAGCTTCGCGAGCACTACGGGTCGCTCACGCACGCCATCGCGATGCTCGAGGCGGTGGACCAGGTCGCACAGGAGCGCGAAGCCAACCCGGCGCTGTATCGCATGCTCGTCGGCGCGCTGCGCACGTTGGCGGTAGCGCCGTCGCCGATGGTGGCGCCGGCGTTCTTCTGGAAGCTCCTCTCGCTCGAAGGCTTTCATCCCATCCTCGACATCTGCACCCGTTGCGGTGACGAAGCCGAGCCCTTCTCCGCCTTCGACTTCGGTGAGGGCGGCGTGCTGTGCGGTGAGTGCGCACGCTTCGCCGGTCGCCGCGTCGATGCGGAGGCGATCGCGTTGTTGCGTCGCATCCTCGGGGGCGACCTGCGCGGCGCGTTGACCGCCCCGCCCGAGCGGCCCGGCATCGAGGTCGAGCGGCTCGGGGTGGCCGCGCTCGAGTACCACCTCGAGCGTCGCCTGCGCAGCGCGGCGCTACTGTGATCGACGCCCGGGGGTCGAGCCCCCGAGAGGGATAGGGGGCAGCGTGCAAACCGTGGGCAATATTCTGTGGCTCATCTTCGTGGGGCTCTGGCTCGCGATTGCGTTCGTCGTGGCGGGGATCCTGATGTTCATCCTGATCATCACGATTCCGTTCGGCATCCAGGCCTTCAAGCTGGCTGGCTTCGCGCTGTGGCCGTTCGGGCGACACCTCGAGTACGGCGCACGCGTCACGAGTCCCCTGCAAATCATCGGCAACATCATCTGGATCATCTTCGGCGGCCTGTGGCTCGCGGTGCACTGCCTCATCGGCGGTGTGATCCTTTGCATCACGATCATCGGGATCCCCTTCGGCATCCAGGCGTTCAAGCTGATCCCGATCGTGCTGATGCCCTTCGGGGCCGATGTCGTGTCGGACCGTTCGGGGCGGGCGGCGCCGGCGGTCGCCTGAGATCGTTTCCGCTCGGGGTTTCGGGGGTCACCCCGGTACGATCCGTCGGATGGCCAAGCCGGATCTCATGGAGCGCGTGGTCAACCTGTCCAAGCGGCGCGGCCTCGTCTTCCCGTCCAGCGAGATCTACGGCGGCTTCCGCTCGACGTGGGACTACGGCCCGCTCGGCGTGCTCCTGAAGCGCAACGTCAAGGACGCCTGGTGGCGGTCGATGGTCCAGCTGCGGGACGACGTCGTCGGCCTCGATTCCGCGATCCTCATGCACCCCCGGGTCTGGGAGGCGAGCGGCCACCTCCAGGCGTTCACCGACCCGCTCGTCGACTGCCGGAACTGCAACGAGCGCTTCCGGGCCGACGACCTTCCCGACTCCGGCGCCTGCCCCAACTGCGGCGCCAAGGGCTCGTTCACCGAGGCCCGGCGCTTCAACCTGATGTTCAAGACCCACGTCGGCCCGGTCGAGGACGAGGCATCCGTCGCCTACCTGCGTCCCGAGACCGCCCAGGGCATCTTCGTGAACTTCCTCAACGTCCAGACCACCTCCCGCAAGAAGCCCCCGTTCGGGATCGCCCAGATCGGCAAGGCGTTCCGCAACGAGATCACGCCGGGCAATTTCATCTTCCGGACCCGGGAGTTCGAAGTGATGGAGATGGAGTACTTCGTCCCGCCCGAGGACGGGCCACGATGGTACGAGTACTGGTGCCAGGAGCGGCTGCGCTGGTTCCTCGATCTCGGCATCGCCGAGGACGAGTTGCGTCTCCGGCCCCACGACCCCGACGAGCTGTCGCACTACTCGGCGGGCACGTCGGACATCGAGTTCGCGTACCCGTGGGGATGGGGCGAGCTGGAGGGAGTCGCGAACCGGACGGACTACGACCTCCGACGCCATTCCGAGTACTCCGGGCAGGACCTGAGCTACTACGACCAGGACGCCGATCGCCGGTACATACCGCACGTGATCGAGCCGGCACTCGGGGCCGACCGCTGCATGCTCGCGTTCCTTCTCGCGGCGTACCACGAGGAGGAAGTGCGAGGCGAGAAGAGGACGCTGCTGCGTCTCGACCCGCGCCTCGCGCCCATTGCAGTTGCGGTGCTGCCGCTGTCGCGCAACGAGCGGTTGAACCCGGTGGCGCACGAGGTTGCCGACCTGCTGCGACCCCGGTTCATGATCGACGTCGACGACGCCGGTTCGATCGGCCGGCGATACCGCCGGCAGGACGAGGTCGGGACGCCGCGGTGCGTCACGGTCGACTTCGACACCCTCGACGACCGAGCAGTGACAGTGCGCGATCGCGATTCCATGACCCAGGACCGCGTCCCGATCGACAAGCTCGTCCAGCACCTCGAGGAGCAGCTGCCGGCATGAGCGAGAGCCACTACGAGCTCATCGGCGTCGAGCCCGACGCATCGAAGGACGAGATCCGTTCGGCCTACCGCGAGCGTCTCGAGGATCTCCGGGGCAAGGCCGAGAAAGGACGCTCCGATCAGGCGCGCGTTGGCGCCCGGGAAGAGACGGCGCGGCTGAACACGGCGTGGCAGGTGCTGTCCGACCCCTACCAGCGGGAGCGGTACGACACGGAGCTGTCGGGGGGCTCGACCGAGGCCGAGGCCGATGGGCAACAAGAAGGAGATGAAGGAGTGGAGGAGGCAGCACCCGCACCGGCTCGACGCCGAGGGCTGTTCGAGCCGCGTGAACGCGACGCGAAAGGCCGACCGCAGCGGCGCGAACCGGCGGGGGTGCCGGGTGCGGAAGCCGCGCCGCTGGGTCGCCGTCTGGCCGCCCTCGCCATCGACGTGCTCACGATGGGCGCCGTGTTCCTCGGGGCCACGTCGCTGCTCGTCTCGGTGGCGAGCGACTCCGTGGGAGCCGTCGTCCTGCTCATCACCGCACTGTTCGTGATCTTCAACGCGTACTTCGTGTTCCCGACGGCCCGTACCGGCCAGACGATCGGCAAGCGCCTCACGCACATCATGGTGGTGGATGCGGACACGGGACATTTGCCGACGTGGCGGCGGGCCTCGCTCCGGTACGTCGTGCCGATCGTGCTCGTCATCGGGCTCCCCGGGTCGCTGGGTCTGATGGCGGCGCTGCTGTTCGGGATCTCGTGGGTGCTCATCGACACGCGCATCGGGCTGATGGACCGTCTCGGTCACACCCGAGTCGTGCTCGCCCGCTACCGACCCGAACGACCTCAGTAGGCTCGTGGTGGAGTCAGACGTCGTCGGAAGGTGAGCATGCAGTACGTCTACGCCTTCGAGGAGGGCGGCAAGGACCAGAAGTTCCTGCTCGGCGGCAAGGGCGCCAACCTCGCCGAGATGACGAACCTCGGCCTTCCCGTACCACCGGGATTCACCATCACCACCGAGGCGTGCAACGCGTACATGGAGGCCGGCGACCGCCTTCCCGACGGCTTGATGGACGAGGTCGCCACCGCCCTCGCGACGCTCGAGGAGAAGATGGGCAAGCGGCTCGGGGACGACGCCGACCCGCTGCTCGTCTCGGTGCGCTCGGGGGCGCCGTTCTCGATGCCGGGAATGATGGACACAGTCCTCAATCTCGGGCTCAACGACCGGTCGGTCGGAGGCTTGGCCAAGCAGACCGGGAACGAACGGTTTGCGTACGACTCGTACCGGCGATTCGTGCAGATGTTCGGGAAGATCGTGCTCGACATCGACGGAGAGCTCTTCGAGGAAGAGCTCGAGAAGCTGCGCCACGAGCGCGGCGTCGCCACCGACCCGGAGCTGTCGGCTCCGGACCTCGCCGAGCTGGTCGAGACGTTCAAGGGGATCGTCAAGCAGGAAGCCGGCGTCGACTTCCCCCAGGACCCCAAGGAGCAACTCCGCTACGCGATCGAAGCCGTCTTCAAGAGCTGGAACGGGAAACGCGCTCGCGACTACCGCCGGTTCGAGAGCATCCCGGACGACCTCGGCACGGCCGTGAACGTCCAGGCGATGGTGTTCGGCAACAAGGGCGACGACTCGGGCACCGGAGTCGCGTTCACACGCGACCCCGCCACCGGGGAGAACCGTCCCTACGGCGACTTCCTCCGCAACGCCCAGGGCGAGGACGTCGTGGCCGGCATCCGCGAGGTCGAAAAACTCGACGCAATGGCGCAGCACTTCCCCCAGTGTCACGCCCAGTTGCTGGAAGTGATGCAGACCCTCCAGAACCACTACCGCGACATGTGCGACATCGAGTTCACGATCGAGCAGGGCCGCCTGTTCCTGCTGCAGACGCGCGTCGGCAAGCGCACAGCGGCCGCGGCGCTGCGGATGGCCGTCGACATGGTCGACGAGGGATTGATCGACAAGAAGGAGGCGGTGCGCCGGGTCGAGCCTGCCCAGCTGGACCAGCTGCTGCACCCACAGTTCGATCCCGACGCCACGTACCACGCGTTGACCAAGGGCCTCAACGCGTCACCAGGCGCGGCCGTCGGGATGGTCGCGTTCACCGCCGACGACGCCGAGAGCGCGGCCCAACGGGGCGAGCACGTGATCCTCGTGCGCCCCGAGACTTCGCCGGACGACGTGCACGGGATGATCGCCGCCGAGGGCATCGTCACCTCACGCGGCGGGCTCGTGAGCCACGCCGCGGTGGTGGCGCGCGGGATGGGGAAGCCGGCGGTGTGCGGTGCGTCGGCCCTCGACATCGATGTGGACGCGAAGCGCGTGTCCGTCGACGGCACGACCGTGCGCGAAGGCGACGTGATCTCGATCAACGGGACGACCGGCGATGTCGTCGTCGGCGCGGTGCCGGTCGTGACGCCCGAGCCCACCGGCCCGTTCGCGACGATCCTCGAATGGGCGGACGAGCTCCGCCGGCTCGGCGTGCGGACGAACGCCGACCTCCCCGAGGACGCCAAGAAGGCGCGCGAG
>JBKOWN010000149.1:0-13874 GCA_046724435.1 Actinomycetota bacterium | reverse complement strand
CTCGAGCACGGCGAGGTCCCGCCAAGCCGTAGCCGCTCCCGCGGCGTCGTCGTCCTCGATCTCGACGGCGGAAGCGGCGTCGAGCAGCGCGCCGGCTTCGGCCTGGCGCGGCACGCGGGGCAGGCGCGCCTCGCCCTTCGGCGTCCGCAGCGACCGGCCCGGATCCGTCGCGATCACGCCGTGGCGGTGGAGGTACCGGAGGTAGGCCCGCAGCGATGCGGCCTTTCGGGCCATCGAACGGCGAGCGAACTGACGCGTCGTCAGGTATGCGAGGTAGCGGCGCAGTGTTGTGTGGTCGAGCTCGGCGGGGGACGCGCAGCCGCCGCGCTCGGCCCACGCGACGAACTGCCGCACATCGCGCGCATATGCCTCGGCCGTGTGGCCGCTCGCTCCTGCCAGGGAAGCGACGAAATCGTCGACCACCCAGCTCACACCACACCTCGGACTTCTCCCCACCCGCCGCACGACGTTACCAATCGTCATGGCGCGGCACGCGCCAAACGCGATCAGGCGTAGTCGTCATACGCCCGCGGTACCGTGCACGTGCCGTCGAGGTCGCCGCGGTCACGGCCCTCCTCCACCACGTTTCTCGGGAGGTCCGCCGTGCTCGCCTCGGTTCGTAGCGCCACGCTCACCGGCGTCGACGGTCACGTCGTCACCGTCGAGGTCCACGTGTCGACCGGTCTCCCCAGCTACCACGTCGTGGGGTTACCGGACGCCGCGGTCCGCGAGTCACGCGAGCGCGTGCGCGCGGCGTTGTTGTCGTCGTCGATCGAGTTTCCGCTCCAGCGGATCACGGTCAACCTCGCGCCGGGTGGTGTTCGCAAGACCGGCGCCGGATTCGAGCTCGCCGTCGCCCTCGGCCTCATCGCCGCAACGGGCCAGCTCGCCGACGGCGTCCTCGACGGAGTCGGCGTGCTCGGCGAGCTCGGGCTCGACGGCTCGGTCCGGCCCGTACCGGGCGTACTCGCGCTCGTCGACGCGCTCCGCTCCTCCGCGACGGGCTCGGTGATCGTGCCCGCCACCGACGTCGCCGAGGCGTCGCTCGTCCACGGCATGGAGGTACGCCCGGCTCGCTCTGTCGCGGAGCTGCGCGCCTGTCTGAAGGGCGAAGCGGAATGGCCGGAGCCGCCGCCTGCGGCCGCCCACGACTCGGGAGCACCTGACCTGGACGACGAGCCCGTCGATCTCGCGGACGTGCGCGGGCTCCCGCGCGCGCGACGCGCGCTCGAAGTAGCCGCCGCCGGCGGGCACCATCTCCTGCTCACGGGACCGCCCGGCACCGGGAAGACGATGCTCGCCCGCCGGCTGCCGACCGTCCTGCCGCCTCTCGAGCCCGACGAAGCGCTCGAGGTGACGCGCATCCACTCGGCGGCCGGGCACGCGCCTCGGCACGGCCTGGCCCGCCGGCGCCCGTTCCGCGCGCCGCATCACACGGCGTCCACCGCCGCCCTCGTCGGCGGCGGCTCGAACCGACTTCGCCCCGGCGAGGTGACGCTCGCGCATCGCGGTGTGTTGTTCCTCGACGAGCTGGGCGAGTTCCCGCCCCACGCGCTCGACGCGTTGCGACAGCCGATCGAAGAACACGTGGTGCGGATCTCGCGTCAGGCGATGTCGGTCGCGTTCCCGGCCGACTTCCTCCTCATCGCGTGCTCGAACCCGTGCCCGTGCGGCCGGGGTGGCCCGAGTTGCGAATGCAGTGAGACCCAACGCGCCCGGTACCGCCGCCGTCTTTCCGCGCCCCTGCTCGACCGCTTCGACCTGCGCCTCGAGGTGCATCCACCCGAGCCGGGCGACGGGCCCGGCGAGCCGTCGTCCACCGTGCGCGAGCGCGTCGCCGAGGCCGTGGCCCGCCAGCAGAAGCGGTACGCGCGTCGGCAGTGGCTCCGGAATTCGCAGGTCCCCGCGGGAGCGCTGGCGCAGGTGATCCCGTTGTCGGTTGCCGCCGACGAGGCGTGGCGGTGGGCGATCGGCCACGACACCCTCACCGGTCGGGGCGCAGCACGGGTGCGTCGCGTCGCCCGCACGCTCGCCGACCTCGACGGAAGCGCCGCGGTGTGCGAGCGCCACGTCACGTTGGCGGCCGCGCTCCGCGAGGACGTCCCGTGAGCGGGACCCGGCCGCGGCTCGCGGCGGCGGAGGTGGCGGCAGCCACGCTCGTCTGCCTCCCCGACATGGGCCCGCGCCGGCTGCGCGCCGTGCTCGACCGGTGGCCCGATCCCGGCGCCGCGCTCGCCGCCGTCCGCGCCGGCAAGGCCGGCGACGCGCTCGCGCCCCAAGCGGGGCTGGTTCGGAACCACGAGCGCGCGGCCTTGGCCCGTAGCTGGGCGCGCGTGGCACGGGCACTCGAGCTCGCACCGGAACTGGCGCGCCGAGGCACCGCGGTCGTGCGCGACGGCCACGCCGGCTACCCGATCGGGGACGATGTACCCGACCGCCCGGCTGTGCTGCTCGTCGAGGGCGCAGCGCCGGACGTCCTGCACCGTCCACGTGTTGCGATCGTGGGGACCCGCTCAGCCTCGGTGCACGGTCTCGCCGACGCACGCGAGCTGGGCGCGTTCCTGGCCCGGCGCGGTGTCACCGTCGTCAGCGGCCTCGCCATCGGGATCGACGGCGCCGCGCACGTCGGGGCCCTCGATGCCGGGGGCGGTGTCGTGGGCGTGGTCGCCACCGGCCTCGACGTCGTCTACCCGCGCCGGCACGTCGTGCTGTTCGAGCGCGTGCGTGCATCCGGCGTGCTCCTGAGCGAGGCCGGATTCGGCGCCCAGGCCAACCGGTTCCGGTTCCCCGTACGCAACCGCATCATCGCCGCGCTCGCCGACGTCGTCGTGGTGGTGGAGGCGACGCTGCGCGGCGGCGCGCGCATCACCGCCGACTACGGGCTCGAGTACGCGCGGCCCGTCCTCGTCGTTCCCGGCTCGCGGCGCAACCCGTCCGCGGAAGGCTGCAACGCACTGCTGGCCGACGGCGCGCAACCGCTCCTCGATCCCGACGACGTGCTCGTCGCCCTCGGGTTGACGCCCGGGTCTCGGCGCGGGTGGGGGGCTCCGCCACCGCGTCCGGCACCCCGGTCGGACGGCGCGCGCATCCTCGAGGCGTGCGCGGGCGAGCCGGCCACGGTCGACCAGCTCGTCAGCCGTAGCGGGCTCCAGCCCGAGGCGGTGACCGTCGCGCTGCGCGCGCTCGAGCGGCAGGGGTGGGTCGAGCACCGGCGGGGCTGGTGGTGGCCCCGATGACGCGCGCCCTATTCGCCCGTGAACTTCGGGTCGCGCTTCTGGAGGAACGCGGCCATCGCCTCGGCGGTGTCCTTCGACGCGAAGTTCATCGCCTGCGCCGTGTCCTCGAACTCGAGCGCCTCGGCCATCGACACCGAGAACGACTGGTTGAGGAGCCGCTTCGAGAGCGACAACTGGATCGGCGGCAGCGCGGCGAGCCGCGCTGAGAGCTCCGCCGAGATCTTCGCGAGGTCCTCGGCGGGCACGACCCGGTTCACGATGCCGATGCGCTCGGCCTCGGCGGCGTCGATGATGTCGGCGAGGAACACGAGCTCCTTCGCCTTATGGAGACCGACAAGGCGGGGCAGCAGCCACGAGCCCCCGAAGTCGACGTTGAGGCCGCGCTTCGAGAAGATCTCCGTGAACCGGGCGCGCTCCGAGGCGACGATCAAGTCGCAGCCCAGCGCCATGTTCAGCCCCGCGCCGGCGGCGACGCCGTTCACGGCGGCGATCGTGGGCTGTGGCAGGTGGTGGAGGCGCAGCGCGGCCCGGCCGACGACGCGCATCTGCCGGAACGTGGAACCGATCCCGCCCGGCTGCGTCTCGAGGTCGGGGTTGTCGCCGGGGCCGAGGTCGGCGCCGGAGCAGAACCCGTCGCCGGCGCCGGTGATGACGAGCACGCGGTCGGTCGGCGTGTCGGCCACTTCGTCGAACACCTGGATGAGCTCACGCCACATCGGGCCATTGATGGCGTTCTTCTTCTCGGGCCGGTTCAGCGTGACCGTCACAACGCCGTCTGCTCGATCGACGATGAGCGTCTCCATGCGCCCGCTACCGTAGCTCCGTGGGCTTCAACCCGTTCCGCAAGCAGGTGCGTCGATCCTCCGACGTCGTCGTCGTCGTCGCGGCCCTCGTCGTCGTCGCGGCCCTGCTCGTCTGGGCGGTGCTGCCGCGCTGACGCTGCGCCTGCGCCTCACCCCTCGAGGCGCGTTTCGCGTGCGAACGAGACGATCTCTCCCGCGACCTCGTGCAGCTCGCGTTCCGGAGCCGGCTCGTTGGTGACCCGCGCGTCCTGCATGCGATCGAGCCGGAAGGAGCGGCCGCCGCCGCGCAGCCGGCACCACGCCATGAGGTACCAGTGATCCTGCGATCCCGCGAGCCCGTACGGCTCCACCCGGCGGCGTTCCGTCCGTTGACCGGACCGGTCGACGTAGTCGAGCTCGAGCACCTTGCGATCGGCCACCGCGGTCTCGACGGCCCGCATCACGGGCGTGACGTCGAGGTGGCCGCGCTGCTGCAGCAGGTGGATGCGCGCCACAAGCTCGCGCGCGCCCTCGCGGTTCGCTGCCGACATTGCGGCGACGAGCTTGCGCAGCGCGGAGCGGGCGGCGTCGCCGAACGGGATGGGGCCGCTCGCGGCGAGCGCCACTGCGATCGCGGTGGCTTCGTCGGCGCTGAAGTTCAGCGGGGGCAAGCTCATGGACGGGTCGACGGAGTAGCCACCGCCCGGGCCGGGTGTCGCCCAGATCGGGACGCCCGACTGCTGGAGCGACGAGATGTCGCGCTCGATCGTGCGTACGCTGACCTCGAAGCGATCGGCGAGGTTTTGCGCCGCTCGTGCCCGCGGCGCGGTAGCCCGCAGCAGCTCGACGATGGCGTAGAGCCGGTCGGTGCGGTTCACGCCGACAACCTGCCAGGATGGAATGTCACGCGCCATCCGGAGTTGAATCAGACATGACCGAAGGCCACCGCATCACCGTCACGCCCGCCGACCTGCACGTCGAGGTCTCCGTCAACGGCGTCAAGGTCGCCGATTCCGACCGGCCGGTCCTCCTGGAAGAGACGGGCCTTCCGACCCGCTACTACCTCCCCCGTGAGCACGTCCGCGGCGACCTGCTTCGCCCCACGAACAGCGAGACGGTCTGCCCGTTCAAAGGCCAGGCGTCGTACTGGTCCGTCGAGCTCGACGACGAGGTCCACGACGACCTCGTGTGGAGCTACGAGACGCCGATTCCCCAAGCCGAGGGCGTGGCCGGGCTGTTTTGCTTCTACAACGAGCGCGTCGACCTCGTCGTCGACGGCAAGGCGCTGGCGCGGCCGGAGACTCCCTACTCGCGCTAGCCGGTCGCCGTCGCAAGCTCCGGCTCCCTGCGGCGCCGGCCGGCAAAGCGGCCGTTGCGCGCGCTAGAACGCGCCTTCCAGGACCTCGACGGCGAGCTCGCCCGCGGGCGTGCGCGTCACCGAGGCCACGTCGAAGCGCAAGGTGCGACGGCGCGTGTCGTGCTCGGCGAGCCAGCGGGCAGCCAGCGTGCGCAGGCGTCGCTGCTTCGTCTCGGTGACCGCCTCGACCGGCGCACCGAACCTGGTGCTGGCGCGCGTCTTCACCTCGCAGAAGACGAGCGTGGCATCGCGAAGGACAACGAGGTCGAGCTCGCCGTCACGGCAGCGCCAGTTCCGGTCGAGCACCTCGTACGCCGCCGCTTCGTACCACCGCGCCACGGCATCCTCGCCGGCGGCTCCGAGTCGATGCCGGGGGTCGACCCGGCGGCGCGGGCCCGAGCCGGGCACGGCTACAGGTCCTTGCCCGCCAGTTCCTCGACGTTGACGTCCTTGAACGTGACGACCCGTACGTTCGCCACGAACCGGGCAGGTCGGTACATGTCCCACACCCACGCGTCCTGGAGGTTGAGCTCGAAGTAGACGCGTCCCTGTTCGTTCTTCACGTCCATCTCGACCGCGTTCGTGAGATAGAAGCGTCGTTCGGTCTCGACGACGTACGCGAACATCGGCAGGACGTCGCGGTACTCCTTGTACAGCTGGAGCTCGATCTCGGTCTCGTACCGCTCGAGGTCCTCGGCGCTCACAACTCTCCCGATCGCCGTCAGGGTCGCGGGCTCAAGCCCGCCGCTCCCTGATCTTGGCCGCCTTCCCGATCCGATCGCGCAGGTAGTAGAGCTTCGCCCGCCGCACGTCGCCGCGGCTCACGACCTCGATCCTGGCGATGATCGGCGAGTGGACGGGGAAAGTACGCTCGACGCCGACTCCGAAGCTCACCTTGCGGACGGTGAACGTCTCGCGCGCACCACTGCCCTTTCGGCGGATCACGACCCCCTGGAACACCTGGACGCGCTCGCGGTTGCCCTCCACCACCCGGACGTGCACCTTTAGCGTGTCGCCGGGCGCGAAGTCCGGAATGTCGTCACGAAGGTTGGCGCGATCGACGAGATCGGTTGCGTTCATCGTTCGCCTTCTCGAGGGGGTCGGCTCGGAGGGAAGGACCGCGATGCTACCGGTCGGCTGGTCCCTCGGGGAACTCATCGAGCAGCCGCCGCTCGTCCGCCGTGAGGGCCCGGGGGCCGAGGAGGTCGGGGCGGTGATCGAGCGTCCGCCGCAGCGCCTGCGCCCTCCGCCACCGGGCGATCAGGGCGTGATCGCCGGACCGCAATGCCTCGGGGACCGGCCAGCCGCGGAAGTCCGCCGGGCGCGTGTACTGCGGGTACTCGAGCAGCCCGGCGCCGAACGACTCGTCGTCGCCGGACTCCGTGTTACCCATCACGCCCGGAACGAGGCGGGCGACAGCCTCGATCACGACGAGCGCGGCCGCCTCTCCCCCCGCGAGCACGTAATCGCCCACCGAGATCTCGTCGTCGCAGAGATGGTCGGCGACGCGCTGGTCGACGCCTTCGTACCGGCCGCACACCAGGGAGAAGTCGCTCCGCTGCGCGAGCCGCTCCGCCATGCGCTGGTCGAAACGGGTGCCGGCGGCCGACAGGAGGAGCAGAGGACGCACTGGCCGCACCGCTTCGACTGCAGCAAACAGCGGCTCCGGCCTCATCACCATGCCCGCGCCGCCGCCGAACGGCGTGTCGTCGACGCTGCGATGCGGATCGTCGGTGTGCTCGCGAGGGTCGTGGACCCGCACGTCCACAAGGCCGCGTTCGCGAGCGCGGCCGAGGAGCGACGAGCGCAGCGGCCCGTCGAGATACGCCGGGAAGATCGTGAACACGTCGACGCGCATGGCGACTCTTAGGAGCGATTCACGTCGAGAAGCCCGTCAGGGAGGTCGACGATCAGGACTCCCGGTTCCCGCTCGACGACGAACACGTACGGCACGAGCGCGCCGTCGTCGAGGACGAGAATGTCGTGCGCCGGGTTCGCCTCGACCTCGGTGACGTGACCGAGCAAGTTCCCATTCACGTCGCGCACTTCGTCGCCGACGAGCTCGTGGACCCAGATCCGTCCCTCGCCCGGGTCGTCGAGAGGCTCGCCCGACAGCGTCGAGCCGCGCAGCTCCTCGGCGCCATTGCGATCGGTGATGCCCTCGAAGCGGACGAGCCAGCGGCCCTGGTGCGGACGGGCGCTCGCCACGACGAGCGTGCGATCGCCGGCGTGGAGGACGGCGCCGGGCGTGGTTCGCTCGGGGCGGTCGCTGTTCAACATGACGACGACCTCACCCTTGAGGCCGTGCGGACGACCGACCTGGCCCAGCTCGAGGTCAGCCGCGGCCAACAGCCGGTTACTCCACGACGTCGACGTTGGCCTTGATGCCCTCGGCGGCGCCGGCGGCGCGGACGACCTGTCGGAGCGCCTGGATGACCCGGCCGCGCTTGCCGATGAGACGCCCCATGTCGCTCGGGCTTGCGTGCACGAGGAGCTGCACGTCGTCGCGCCGCTCGCTCACGTCGATCTCGACCGCGTCGGGCTCTTCGGCGACGTTGCGGGTGACGTGCTCGACGACCGCGCGAGCGCGTGCGCCGAGGATCCGGTTGCCTTCGGGCGCGATCTCGTCGTCGTACTCGTCCTCGTCGTCGAGCTCGTCGTCCAGCACTTCGTCCCGCTGGTTGATCGCGTCGTCACTCATCGCCAGACTCCTCGGCGACGTGTCCCGCGCTCTCGTCGGCTGCGGGCTCGGCGGCCGCCGACGTCGCCTCGGGCTCGGGCGCCGGCGCCGCAGCCTCGGCCGTCGTCGCCTTCTTCGCCGCTGCCTTCGGGTCGTCGAGGCGGCGGCGGGCGAGCTTCGTGTCGACGCGACCACCCTTCTCGGACTCGAACTGCGCCCAGACGCCCGAGACCGTCAGCAGCTTCTGGACCTGCTCGGTCGGCTGCGCGCCTTTCCGCAGCCACGCCAGTGCCTTCTCGCCGTCGATGTCGGAGCCCGACGGGTCCTGGCGGGGCCGGTAGTGACCGATGGTCTCGATGTTGCGGCCGTCGCGGGGCGAACGCGAGTCGGCGACGACCACCCGGTACGTCGGATGCTTCTTCTTGCCCATCCGCATCAGGCGGATCTTCACGGACACTTCGAGGTGTTCCTCTCGAGCTGGGATCCGGGCGCCGGGAGAACACCCGTAGGACGCACCAGGCTAGCGAGTCAGCGGCCGGGCACCGGGAGCCGCGGCATCTTTCCTTTCGCCACCGAACGCATCATCTGCTGGACCATCTTGAACTGCTTGAGCATCCCGTTCACGTCCTGGGTGCTCGTGCCGCTGCCGCGGGCGATCCGGAGGCGACGCGAGCCGTTGATGACCGTCGGGTTGCGCCGCTCTTCGGGCGTCATGGAGCGGATTATCGCCTCGATCCGACCGAGCTGCGACTCGTCGACCTCGGCGTCGCGAGCCTCCTTCGGCAGCCCGGGCATCATGCCGACGAGGTTCTGCAGCGGGCCCATCTTGCGTACCTGCTGCATCTGGTCGAGGAAGTCCTCGAGGGTGAACTGCCCCTTGCGCAGCTTCTTCTCCGCCTTCGCCGCCTCCTCCTCGTCGAAGGCGGCCTCGGCCTTCTCGATGAGCGTGAGCATGTCGCCCATGCCGAGGATGCGGCTCGCCATGCGATCGGGGTGGAACGGCTCGAAGTCGTCGAGCTTCTCGCCCGTCCCGGCGAAGAGAATCGGCTTGCCGACCACCTCCTTCACCGAGAGCGCGGCGCCACCGCGTGCATCCCCGTCGATCTTCGTGAGGATCACGCCGTCGAGCCCGACCGCGTCGTCGAACGCCTCCGCGACGTTGACGGCTTCCTGGCCTGTCATCGCGTCGACGACGAGCAACGTGTCGTCGGGCTCGGCCTTGGCGCGGATGCGACGCAGCTCGCCCATGAGCTCGTCGTCGATCTGGAGCCGGCCCGCGGTGTCGAGGATCACCACGTTGCGCCCGGTGCGGTCGGCTTCCTTGAGGGCGCCCCGCGCCACTCTGACCGGATCGGTCGGTTCGGAGAAGACCGGCACGTCGATGCGCCGGCCGAGCACTTGCAGCTGCTCGACCGCAGCCGGCCGCTGGAGGTCGGCGGCCACCAGCAGCGGCTTGCGTCCCTCGGCGACGAGATGACGTGCGAGCTTGCCGGCGGCGGTCGTCTTCCCCGAGCCCTGCAAGCCGACGAGCATCACGACCGTCGGCGGCTTCGAGCTCATCGCGAGCTTGCCCGTCTCACCGCCGAGCGTGGTGACGAGCTCCTCGTGGACGATCTTGATCACCTGCTGGGCGGGGCTCAGGCTCTTCGCGACCTCGGCGCCACGGGCCCGCTCCTTGACCCGGTTGATGAACGACTTGACCACCGCGACGTTGACGTCGGCTTCCAGCAGCGCGACTCGGATCTCGCGCGCGACCTCGTCGATGTCCTTGTCGCTCAGACGGCCGCGGCTGCGCAGCCCCTTGAAGATGCCGTCGAAGCGGTCAGCGAGGGCGTCGAACACGCAATTCCTCCTTTGGCGCCGTCGCAAGCTCTGGCTCTGCGGCGCCGGTCGGCAAAGCCGCCGTCGCCGCCAAGCTATGCGAACAGCGCGCCCACGAACTCCGCGGGCTCGAACGGCACGAGGTCCTCGCTCGCCTCGCCCACACCGATCAGCTTCACGGGAATGCCGAGGTCCACCTCGATCGCCAGGACGACGCCGCCCTTCGCCGTGCCGTCGAGCTTGGTCAGCACGACGCCGGTCACGCCGACGGCCTCCGCGAACTCGCGCGCCTGCGCCAGGCCGTTCTGTCCGGTGGTTGCGTCGATGACGAGCAGCACCTCCTGCGGCGCGCCCGGCGTCCGCTCGGCGATGCGGCGGATCTTCTTGAGCTCTTCCATGAGGTTGACCCTGGTGTGCATGCGCCCCGCGGTATCGACGAGCACGACGCCGGCACCTCGCCCAGCCGCCGCGTCCACCGCGTCGAAGACGACGGAGCCGGGATCGGCGCCCTCCTGTCCCCGCACCACGTCGGCTCCGACGCGCTCCGCCCAGAGCGTCAGCTGGTCGGCGGCGGCGGCCCGAAACGTGTCCGCTGCCGCCATCAGCGCCGGGTGCCCCTCGTCGATCTCGCGCTGTGCGAGCTTCGCGATCGTCGTCGTCTTGCCCGTCCCGTTCACGCCGACGAACAGCCACACCGTCGTACCGTCCGACGCGTGGTGCAGCGACCGGTCGACACCCGAAAGATCTTCGACGATCTCCTCGCGCAAGAGCGTGACGAGCTCCTCGGGGTCGTCCACCCGCGCCGCGGCTGCCCGCGCCCGCAGCTCGTCGAGCAGGCGCGAGGTGGTCGCCACGCCGACGTCGGCGACGAGCAGTGCCTCCTCGATGCTGTCCCAGGCTTCATCGTCGATCGTGCGCCGCCCGGCGAGCGCGCCGAGCGACCGGGAGAGAACGGCGCGCGTCTTGCCGAGGCGGTCGCGCAGCCGCGGCGGCCGTGGTGGCGCCGCGACGCCGCCGGGTTCGGCCGGCTCGGCCGGCTCCGCGGGAGGGCCTGCTTCCTCGATCCGCTGGGCGCGGCGCGCCAACCCGAGCCCGAGCCAGATGAGCACGGCGGCGAGGACGAAGATGCCGATGAGGAGCACGGCGGCGAGGGTGGGAGACACAGCAGTCGCGTTCGTCGGGGTCGTCGGGCAGCCGGCGGAGCCTACCGGTCGCTCCCGGCGCCACCGGCCGGGCCTTCTTCGGCGACGGGCGGCGGATCGCCGCGGCGGTACGTGATCGTGTCGCGCGGGGTTTCGATCCCGGCCTCGTCGAGGGCCGCCTTGATGCGCGCCCGGAGTTCCCGAGCCACCCGCCACTGCTCGAGCGGAAGGGTCTGGACGACGAGCCGGATCTTCATGCTCTGGGCGCCGAGCTCCTCGACCCCCCAAACGTCGGGCTCTGTGAGGACGGCGTCGCGCCAGCCCTCCTCGCGCCACATCGCGTCGGCGGTCTCCTTGATCACGCGGATGGCGCTGGCGACATCGGTGTCGCGATCGACGTCGATGTCCAACAGCGCGCGCGACCACTGCTGCGACTTGTTCCCCACCCGCTTGATCTCTCCGTTCGGGACGTGCCAGACGACGCCCTCGACGTCGCGCAGGCGAGTCGTGCGCAGGCTCACGCCTTCGACCGTGCCACTGACCCCGCCGCCGGAGCCGCCGACGGCTCCGCCGACGTCGATGACGTCGCCCACGCCGAATTGGTCCTCGACGAGCATGAAGAACCCGGAGAGGAAGTCGCGCACCAGGGTCTGAGCGCCGAAGCCGAGCGCGATCCCGAGCACGCCGGCGCCGGCGATCAGCGGTGCGAGGTTGATCCCGAGCTCGCCCAGGACGACGAGGATCGCGATCCCCCAGATGAGGGCGTTGGCGAGCCTGCCGAGGACGTCGGCCATCGTCTTGGCCCGTTGCACGCGACGCGCACTCGTCGCTCCGCCCGTGTCGATGAAGCCGAACGGCATCTTCTTCGGTTTGTCGTCCTTGGCCTTGCGCCGGGGCGGCGTGGCGAGGATGCGCCGAATGATTCGACCGACGAGCTGGGTGGCGATCCATGCGACGAGCAGGATGAGCACGACGCGCAGCGGCTTGGCGAAGGCGTCGGCGATCTCGGCGGCACGGTCGTTGTCGGTGACTCGGAACACCGTCGAGCAGAGCCACGACCGCTGACCGCGTGCCCCGCACACCTGGGTCTCGGGGCTCACCTGGGAATGCACGGACGCCGCCGCCGGGAGCAGCGCGAGAGCAGACATGTCCGCCGAAGCTACCGCCGGCCGGGCCGCCGATCGGCCCGGAGTCCTCGATCGGTCGCGTCAGGCGGGTGCCGGCTCCGCGTTCCGCATGGCCTCCTCCACCCGCTGGCTGACGACCTTGCTGGAACCGCCGGGCGGCATCGAGACGCCGTAGAGAAGGTCGCCCGCCTCCATCGTGCGCTTCTGGTGCGTGACGATCACCAGCTGCGCCTCGTTGCGGAATTCGTCTACGAGGTCGAGGAAGCGGTGGAGGTTGACGTCGTCGAGCGCGGCTTCGACTTCGTCGAGCAGATAGAAGGGCGACGGGCGCGCCCGGAACACCGCGAACAGGAACGCGAGCGCCGTGAGCGAACGTTCGCCACCCGAGAGCAGAGACAGTCGACGCACGTTCTTGCCCGACGGGCGTGCTTCGATCTCGATCCCGGTGTTGAGCACGTCGTCGGGCTCGGTGAGGAAGACCCGGCCTGCACCGCCGGGGAACAGCGTCGCGAACAACGCCGAGAAGTGATCGCTGACGTCTTCGAACGCGGTCTGGAACACGCTCACGATCTCGCGGTCGACGGCCCGGATCACGCGCAACAGCTCGCGCCGGCTCTCCTTCACGTCGTCCAGCTGCTGCTGGAGGAACGTGTGGCGTTCGGCCAGCGCATCGTGCTCCTGGAGCGCCAACGGGTTGATCGGGCCGAGCATCCGCAGTTCGCGCTCGAGCTCGCGGGCGCGGCCGGCGAGCGTCGTGCCCTCGGGGACCTCGGGCTGGGGCGCGTCGAGGGCGACCGCGGGCTCGCAGTCGAAGTCGGTGCGCAGCTTCTCGATCGCGTTGTCTAGCCGCATGCGCGTCTCGGCCTCGTCGATCTCGGCCCGGTTGAGCTTCTCGCGGGTCTCCGCGCCCTCCTGCTCGAGCGTCGCCCGTTCGGCCCGGAGCGCGTCGAGGCGCTCGCCCGACGAGCGCGCCGCCTCCGACTGGCGCCGCCTCCGCTCACGGAGCCGGTCGTGGATCGCCTCGACCTCGGACAACAACGCTGTCAGGCGCTCTTCGACCTCCCGGTACGAGCGCTGGCGGCCGGAGAGCGCGGCGCGCCGCTGCTCGGCTTCGGCGTGCTCGGCCGCGTCGCGGTCCGACAGCCGGGCGTCGACGCCCTCGAGCCGTCGGGTCAGCACGGCCCACCGCTCGGCGAGGGTGGCGACGCGCATTTCGAGGTCGCGGCGCATGGCGGCGACCGTGGTCGTGCGCCGGTCGAGCTCGGCCATGGCGACATCGCGCGCGGCCTGCGCGTCGCGTCGACGGGCGCGGGCAGCGTCAAGGCGCGCGGCCGCCTCGGTCCGAGCAGTCTGCGCGGCGGTGCGGGCGGTCTCGCCCGCCGCGGCTTCGGTGGCGGCGTCGTCGAGCGCCGCCTGCGTCACCGCCGCCGCCGTCGTCCCGCCGCCGAAGCGCCACGGTCCCGTACCGCCGAGCCGGTCGCCGTCGGTGGTGACCACGACGACGTCGGGGTGGGCGAGAACGGTGTCGAGTGCCGCGCGCCATCCGCCCTCCACGAGCACGCTCCCGGCGAGGAGCCGCGCGAGCACCGCGTCGAGGCCGGGTCGGCGCGCCCGCACGCACTCGACGAGAGGGCGCGTACCGGCCGGCACCGCGGCCGGCGCGCGTGCATCAGCTGGGAGCGCGTCGGCGACGACAACGAGCGCGCCGGCGTCGCCGGCCTTGACGCGC